>DWXV01000046.1 GCA_019119025.1 Candidatus Allofournierella excrementigallinarum | reverse complement strand
TCTTTCATATTTTAAATACAACTTGAAATATTGTTGGTTTGATGATACCACACTATTTTTGTCTAAGCAACGAGTAGCTACAATAGTGGTATCATTTGCAAGGAGTTGAGTCTATGCCGACAACCTACCCTACCGAACTCAAGTTCAAAATCATCTGTCGTTATGTGAAAGGCGAATCTATTAAAGCGTTAAGCCAGAAACTGCATGTTTCCCAAAGCACCCTATATCAATGGCGCAAGGAATACCGCTCTATCGAAATGCCAAATCGCACCTGCACACCTGCAGAATTTGATGCAATGGCCCGGCGGCTGAAAAAGTTGGAGCATTATATGGAAATCATCCATCAATCCGGTTATCTTTCCAGTGTACCATTACAGAAAAAGCTGGCCACCCTGGAGGAACTATATAACCGAGTTTCGGTGCGGAAAAGATTCGTATTGTCTTGGCGGACAGCGGTGTCCATGTCAGCAAGAAACGCATTTTAGCCATCATGCAGGAAATGGGCCTCAGCAGTGTCCGGGTAGATTTGAAGAAGCAATTCAAGCGCAAACAACAATATGAAAAACAAAACCTGCTGAAACGGGAGTTTTCAGCAGGCCATCCAAACCAGATATGGGTCAGCGATATTGCATATTTCTCGACATTCAAGAGAGAGGAAGCCTACCGGAAGGACTATACCTCTGAACAACATTTCCGCAGAAGCACAGAAGAGTATATTCGCTTCTACAATGAAGTGCGGCCTCACCAAACGCTGAATTATAAGACATCACAGGCATTTGAAGATGCTTACAAGCCTGCTTTATCGGAAAGTACTGTCTAAATTTCAGCCCGATATAAAAATATTGTTTTTGCATTTGAGAAATTTTGAAAAACAAATCAGGAGCTACAAAAAGCGGAAAGCCCCTTGTTACAAGGCTTTCCACATACGATGAGCCCCGCTTTTCGATAAAACAGTTCGAAAAGTGGGGCTCATTCATATGGTGCCGGCGGTGGGACTTGAACCCACACGGTGTTGCCACCAACGGATTTTGAGTCCGCATCGTCTGCCATTCCGACACGCCGGCGTTTTGCGGGGCAACGCATGTATTATACTATGCCTTTGGCGAAAAATCAAGTGAAGGCCGCAGGCGAGGCGCGGAGAAGGGGTGAAGTGTGTGAATTCTACAAAGAAAACGGACCTTTTTTGTGAGATACTGGGCAAAACGCTATTGACAAACCGGGTGCCGTGGGATAAACTAAAGAAGATAAAAATTGACCCCGACTGGCCTCTGCGAAAGTCGCCTTTCGCGGAGGTTTTGTCTTATGATCCATCTCACGTCACAGACGCTGGCCCGCGCGCGGGCAGGGCAGGAGGCCGCGGTGGCCGCGGTGCTCACCCACATGATGCCTCTGCTGCGCCGCGCCGCCGCCCGGGCCGTCTGCCCGGGGCTGGAGTTTGACGACGCTTTGCAGGAAGGGATCATCGGCCTGTTCGGCGCCATCAAGACCTATCGCCCCGGCGGCGGCGCCTCCTTCGAAACCTATGCCGCCGTATGCATCCGCAACGCCGTCGCGGCGGCACGCCGGGCGGCGGGGCGCAAGAAGAACGCGCCCCTCAACCAGAGCCTGCCGCTGGAGGACGCTTCTCCCGCCCCCGGGCCGGAAGAGCTGGCCATCCACCGCGAGCAGCTGCGCGCCACTGTGGCGGACATCCAGACCCGCCTTTCCCCCTTCGAGCGGGAGGTGCTGGCGGCCCACCTGGCCGGCGGCAGCTACCGCCAGATCGCCTGGCAGCTGGGCTGCACCCCCAAGGCGGTGGAGAACGCCCTTGCCCGCCTGCGCCGCAAACTGCGCGGCGGCCATCCCTCGCACTGAGCCTTCGGGCTTAGCATATATGCCCCTGTAGCTTAACACTTAGAGCATTGGTCCAAACCAAAGGTGACGGTTAAAATCCTTCCGCGGGCAAAAATCAAATCAGAGGAGAAATTCACCATGTACGAAGACAAGACCCTGGTATGCAAAGACTGCGGTAAGGAGTTCGTGTTCTCTGCCGGCGAGCAGGAGTTCTACGCCAGCCGCGGCTTCGAGAACGAGCCTCAGCGCTGCAAGGCCTGCCGCGACGCCCGCAAGAACGCCACCCGCGGCACCCGCGAGATGTTCGAGGCCACCTGCGCCGCCTGCGGCAAGGTCGCCCGCGTTCCCTTCCAGCCCCGCGAAGACCGCCCTGTGTATTGCAGCGAGTGCTTCGCCAAGATGAAGGAACAGCAGTGATCGCCCAAAAGGGCGCGGCCATGGGCCGCGCCCTTTTTTTGCGCCCTGGCGGGCCTGAGTTGTTTTTCCCCCCGCTTTGCGGTACAATAAAAACTGTTGAAAACCCGCCGCTTTCGCGGCGACGGAAAGGAGCCCGCCATGGAACGACTGGGCGCTTTTATCAAAAAACACCGCCTCTGGCTGGGCGGGCTGTGCTGCGCGCTGGCGGCGGCCTTTGCCCTTTGCTGGGCGGGCTACACCCTCCAGCAGGCGGGCAAAAACCAGAGCGAATACAGGATCGTCCACGACGAATATGTGGAAAAACAGGGCCTGTATCCCACCGACCCTGCCGCGGGGCTGGTGCAAGGCCTGCCCGCCGGCGAAGGGGAGACCCTCTACGGCGTGCGGCTGATGTTCGTCACCGGCGGGCGGGTGGCTCAAGGCGCCTTCCGGGTGGCGCTGGAGAGCGCAGGCGGCCAGGCCCTCGCCGCCTGCGACGGCGACATGACCATGCTGCTGGACGGCGCTTTTGTGGATGTCATCTTCGCCTCGCCCGTCACGCTGGAAAAGGGGAGCGGCTATCAGCTGCACGTCACCTTCGCCCCCGCCACCGCCGAAGATAAGGCGGGCCTTGTTTACGGCGAAGGCGGGCAGGCCGACCCGGCCATGCCCCTTGCCGACCGGCTGAGTTCCGACTGGACCCTCCGCACCGCGGCCTTGCAATACATCACCAATCACACCGGCGCCGGCTATGCCCTGCGGGCCTTCGCGCCGCTGGCGGCGCTGGCGTTCGCCGCCGTGATGGGCGGCTGGTGGCTGCTTTTTGTGCGCCGGGCCAAGGCGCACGTGTGCTTTGCCTTCTTCGCGGCGGCGCTGGGCCTGGCGTTCGCCCTCATCACCCCGCCGCTGGGCGGGCCGGACGAATACGGCCATCTGGCCAGCGCCTATGCCCTGGCCAACCGCATCACCGGCCAGCCGGGCATCACCGAAGGCCCGGAGGGCGAAAGCCTGCTGGCCATGCGGGAGTGCGACGCGGAATACATGCGCGACTCCTCCGGCCCCGCCGGCATTCTGGCCTACAAGACCATGACCGACGAACTGCTCTCCACCGGCAACAGCGGCGCCCTCACCGCCACGGCGCGGGTCAGCCCGCCCTATAATGTGGTGGCGCTGCAATACCTGCCCCAGGCGCTGGGCATCCTGCTGGCCCGGGCGCTGGGCCTTGGCTTCCACGCCATGCTGCTGCTGGCCCGGCTGGGCAGCGCTGCGGTGTACGCCGCGCTGGGCGCGCTGGCGGTGCGCATTGCCCCGGCGCGCAAAAACGCCTTCTTCGCGGCGGGCCTTCTGCCCATGGCCCTCAGCCTTGCGGGCAGCGTCTCCGCCGACACGCTGGTGAACGCTCTGGCGCTGGTGTTCACCGCCCTGTGCCTGCGGGGGATGCTGTGCACCGAACAGCTGGGCCGCGCCGGGCAGGCGGGCCTGCTGGTGCTGGCGGCGTTGATCGGCCCCATGAAAGCCATCTATCTGCCGCTGGCGGCTCTGTGCCTGCCCATCCCCGCCGCCGCCCTGGGCGGCAAAAGGCGCAGCCGGGCCTTCAAGGCGCTGGTGTGCCTGGCGGCCCTGGCGGGCTGGCTGTGGTTCAACGGCGCCACCGTGGGCTACATGCTCCGCAGCGTGGACACCTACCGCATCGTCTATATTCTGGTGCGCCTTGTTCCGCTGGCCGCTGTGGCCGCGCTGGCCTGGCGGCGCTGGGGCAAGCGTCCCTGGTTCAAAAAGGCGGCGCTGGCCGCCGCGGTGGTGCTGGCGCTGGTGCTGGCGCGGGGAGTGCTGTGGGTGGCCGCCAACAGCGGCGAGACCCTCACCCCCGAGGAATACGCCGCCTCCATCCAGCCCAACGGCGAATCCACCTATGTTTACAGCTTCGGCTACATCCTCAGCCACATCCCCCAGACCATCAAGCTGCTGGTGAACACTCTGGGCAGCGAGCTGCCCCGGTACCTCCAGGGGCTGGTGGGCGCGCTGCCCGGCGAGCCCATCGTCTACGGGCTGGAGGCCAGCTGGCTGCTCACCATCGCCCTGCTGGCGCTGCTGGTGTGGGCCTGCCTGCAGCCGGTGGAGGCAAAGCCCCTGCTGGGCCGGAGCGCCCGGTGGACGCTGGCCATTGTGGCGCTGGCGGTGGCGGCGCTGAGCATGATGGCCGCGCTGTGCTGGACGCCCATCAACCTGACCACCGTCTTCGGCATGCAGGGGCGGTATCTGCTGCCGGTGCTGCCGGCGGCGCTGCTTGTGTTCAGCGAAGGGCGCACCCTCTGCCTGCGCCGCCCCACCGACGGGGCGCTGCGCTTTGCCGCCGGGGCGCTGGCGGCGGCGGTGGCGCTGCAAAGCCTGGTGCTTTTTGCCTCGGCGGCCTACAAGCCCTGAGACGTTGCAAACCGCATGAAAATCGGATATAGTAATAAACGGGGTGTTGCGCCCCGATCGTGATTTTGAAAGGAAGGACCTTTTTATGACTATCACCCGTCAGACCGTCATCGGCGACATTCTGGATACCGACAATTCCGTGGCCCCGCTGTTCCTGGCCATCGGCATGCACTGCCTGGGCTGCCCCGCCAGCCGTGGGGAGACCATCGAGCAGGCCTGCGCCGTGCACGGAACCGACGCCGACGAGCTGGTGGCCAAGCTGAACGCCCACTTTGGCAACGCCTGAGGCGCCCCGGCTGGACGCGCGCCTTGCCGCCGCGGCGCAGCTGGTGAAGCCCGGCGCCGCCGTGGCGGACATTGGCTGTGACCACGGCAAGCTGGCCATCTTCCTGGCGCTGACCGGCCGCGCAAAGCGGGTCATCGCCGCCGACCTGCGAGCCGGCCCGCTGCAAACGGCGGCGGCAAACTGCCGCCGCTATGGCTGCAAGGGCGCGGTGGAACTGCGCCTGGGGGACGGGCTTTCCGTCCTCGCCCCCGGCGAGGCAGACACCATCGTGCTGGCGGGCGTGAGCGCAAAGACCACCATCGACATCCTTTCCGCCGCGCCCTGGGTGAAAACTCCGGGGATGCGGCTGGTCTGCGTGCCCGCCACCAAAGCCCCGGTGCTGCGCCGGTGGCTGTGGGAGCAGGGCTTTGACATCGAAGAGGAGCGGCTTGCCCTGGCGGCGGGCCGCTGGTACGCCGCCATCGGCGCGGCGTACACCGGCGATGAGCGCCGGCCCGGCTGGGAGGAATGCCTCTTTGGCCGCTGGCGGCGGCTGCCGGGGGCGGCGGGCTACCAGGCCCAGCTGGCCCAAAAACTGGAAAAGGCGCTGCGAGGCTTTGAACCCGGCAGCCCGGAATGGAGAGAGGCGGCGGCGCTGGCCGACCAGCTGCGCCGCCCGCAAGGAGCGGAACATGGCGAAAGTTGAGGAAGTACTCCAGTTCATGCAGCAGCTGGCCCCCCGGGAGCTGGCCGCCTCGTGGGACAATGTGGGCGTTCTGGTGGACTGCGGGGCGGACGTGACCAGCATCCTGGTGGCGCTTGACATCACCGACGAGGTGGTGGCCGAGGCGGAGATCCAGGGCTGTCAGCTCATCGTGGCCCATCACCCGGTGATCTTCCACCCGATGAAGCGCATCGGCAGGGGAGACGTGCCCTTCCGCATGATCAAAAAGAACATCTCGGGCCTGTGCGCCCACACCAATCTGGATGCGGCGGAGGGCGGCGTGAACGACATCCTCTGCAAGCTGTTCGGCGTTGCCGGGGCCAAGGGCTTTGCCGAGGGCGGCATGGGCCGCATCGGCCAGGTCCGCACCGTCAGCGCCGCCCAGCTGGCGGCCCAGTGCCAGGCGACCCTGAACGCGAAGGTGAAGTATGTGGACGCTGGCCGGCCCATCAACACCCTGGCGGTGCTGGGGGGCAGCGGCAGCCATCTCATCGAAGAGGCGGCGGCGGCCGGGGCGGACGCCCTGCTCACCGGCGAGGCGGGCCACCACGACGCGCTGGACGCGAAGCGCCTGGGCCTGAGCCTCGTCGTTGCCGGCCACTACGCCACCGAGTTCCCGGTGGTGCCGGTGCTGGCGGACAAGCTGTCCCGCCGGTTTGCCGGGGTGCGGGTGCTGTGCAGCCGCCGCAACCGGGAGCCCTTTACCTATTTATAAAGGAGAGCCGCCATGTGGGAGGACGAAAACCGCAGTTCCGTGGGATACAACGAGGAAATGTTCGAGGGGGACGCCCCCTCCGAAAAGCCGCGGCAGGCGGCCCCGGTGCGCCCTGCAGGCCCGGACCCGGCGGCGCTGCTGCAGCGGCAGCTGGCCCCCGGCGAGCAGCTGGTCTGGTGGGGGCAGCCGAAAAAGCTGCACGGGCCCCGCGGCGGCATGCAAAAGCTGTTCGCGGTGGTGTTCCTTGGCTTTGCCTGCTTTTGGGAAGTGGGCGCGCTGCAGGCCCTCTTTGTGGGCGGCGTGTTCGGCATCATCTTCCCGCTGTTCGGCATCCCCTTCATCCTGGTGGGGCTGAAGATGCTGTTCCCCGGCCTTGGCGCTTCCCGCCGCCTGCGTCGGACGGCCTATGGCGTCACCACCCTGCGGGCCATCGCCGTGAGCGGGGGGCGGGTGACCGCCTGGGACCTGGACGCGGTGACCAGCGTGGAAAAATTCTACTACCCCGACGGCACCGGCGATCTGGTGTTGTCCAACGGGCAGGTGGAGCACTACTACCACAATGGCCGCAGCCACACCCGCGGGGTGACGCTGACCTTCCACGGCCTTTCCGACGTGGACGCCGCCGAGGCGGCCCTGCGCGCCCGCTGAAACGAAAACAAGCCAGCCGTGCCCGCCCGGCACGGCCTTTTCTTGTGAGAGGTGAGACCCATGGCACTGGATGCCGCCCTGCTGGCCCTGACCGCCGGCGAACTGAAAAACACCCTGCTGGACGCGAAGATCGACAAAATTTTCGAGCCCACCCGGGACGAGGTGCTGCTCACCCTGCGCACCCGCACCGACACCTTCAAGCTGCTGCTCAGCGCCCGCAGCGGCTCCGCCCGCATCTGCCTGACCAGGGAGACCTTCGAGAACCCCCAGACGCCCCCCAGCTTCTGCATGCTGCTGCGCAAGCATCTCACCGGCGGCCGGCTCACCGCCCTGGAGGTGGAACCGGGGGACCGGCTGGTGTTCCTGCGTTTTCTGTGCACCAACGAGATGGGCGATCTGGTGGAGAACGTGCTGGCGGTGGAGCTGATGGGCCGCTATTCCAACCTGGTGCTCACCCGGGACGGCCGCATCATCGACGCCCTCAAGCGGGTGGACTTTGAGGACTCCGACATCCGTCAGCTGCTGCCGGGCCTGCCCTACACCCTGCCCGCCAAGCCCGCCAAGGCGGATTTCTGTTCCATGACCTCCGCCCAGCTGGTGGAGGCTGCCTGCAAGCTGGACCTGCCGCTGCATCAGGCGCTCATCAAAAGCTGCGCCGGCGTGGGGCCGGTGGTGCTGCGGGAGGCGGTGTTCCGCGCCTTCGGCGGAGAGACCGCCCTGCTGGGCAGCGAGCTGGACGAAGGCCGGCGCGCCGCGCTGGCAGCGGCCTTCGAGGCCATCCACGCCGACCGGCTGGCGGGGGGCAGGCCCTGCCTTGCCGCCGACGACGAGGGAAAGCCGGTGGAGTTCAGCTTCACCCCCCTCACCCAGTACGGCGAAGGCCGCCTGCAGTTTTACGACAATTTCAGCGAGATGCTGGAAGCCTACTACTGCCGCAAGGACCGGGCCGAGCGCCTGCGCCAGAAAAGCCGTGACCTGCACAAGACGGTGAAGAACCTCCACGAGCGGGCGGTGCGCAAGCAGGCGGCCCGCAAAGAGGAGCTGGCCGCCAGCGGCAAGGCCGACCAGCTGCGCCTGTTCGGCGAGCTGCTGCAGGCGAACCTCTGGGCGGTGGAGAAAGGGGCGAAAAGCGTCACCGTCACAAACTACTACGACGGCCAGCCGGTGACCATCCCCCTGGACGTGCGCCTCTCCGCCAGCGCCAACGCCCAGAAGTATTTCAAGGACTACAAGAAAAAGCAGACCGCGGCCAAGATGCTGGTGAAACTGCTGGAGCAGGGCGAAAGGGAGATCGAATATCTGGCCACCGTGCTCTACGAGGTGGAAACGGCCCCCGGCGAGCAGGCCTTGGGGGAGATACGCCAGGAGCTGAAGGGCCAGGGCTACCTCAAGTATTATAAGGTAAGGGACAAAAAGCAAAAGCCCGCCGACTTCTACCGCTACCGCTCCTCCGACGGCTTCCTCATCCTGGTGGGCCGCAACAACCTCCAGAATGAAAAGCTCACCCTCCACACCGCCCGGGGCAGGGACCTGTGGTTCCATGTGAAGAACGCCCCCGGCAGCCACACGGTGGTGATGAGCGAGGGAAAGGACATCCCCCTGGCCACCCAGAACGAGGCGGCCCAGCTGGCGGTGCTCCACTCCAGCCTGGCGGGCGGCGTGAAGGTGCCGGTGGACTACACCTTCGTCAAGAACATCCGCAAGACCGGCGACCTGCGCCCGGGCATGGTGCTCTATGAAAGCTACGAGACCGCCTACGTCACCCCGGAGCCGGGCCTGGCCCAACGGCTCGCCCTGCCGCAAAACAGGTGACAATCGCCCTTTTGTCTGCTATACTGATAAAAAACGCCGGCCCCGCCCTTCGGGGCAGGGCTGCCCCCGGAAGGAGTGACCCTTGATGTACTGCAAACAATGCGGAGCCTGCCTGCCCGACGGCACGGCCGCCTGCCCTGCCTGCGGCTGCCTGCTGGCCCCGGCCCCCGCGCCGGAAGCCCCCGCGGCGGAACCGAAGGAAACCGCCGCCCCGGCCCCCGAAGCGCCTGCTGCCCCCGCGGCCGAGGCGCCTGCCTTTGGCCCTGCGCCCGGCAGCGCGCCGCCGCCCCGCTATCAGGTGCCGGCCTACGCCCGCCCCGCTGCCGGCGGTCCCGCCGGCCCCGCCGGCCCGGTGAACGGCACGCCCGCGCCCCAGCCCGGCAGCTATCCGCCGCCTCCCGCCGCGCCCCTGAGCCCCACCGTGGGCATGGGCGAGTGGCTGTGGAGCAGCATCGTGGCCGCCATCCCCGTGGCGGGCTTCATCGTGCTGCTGGTGTGGTCCTTCGGGGGCGGGACAAAGCTCTCCAAGCGCAACTGGGCCCGGGCCAACCTCATCCTCAGCGTCGCCGTGACGCTGGTGTGTGTGCTGCTGTTCGTGCTGCTGATCGCGGTGGCCGGTTTGGCGCTGAGCGACCCCTATTATTACTATAATTACTATTATTAAAGAAGGACGGGGCGGCCCTGCCGCCCAAAAGCCGCGGGAAAGGCCGCTTTTCCGCGGCTTTTTCCGCCCTGCGCGGGCTTTGAACAAAACAGAGAATTTTTTTTGAAAAATTCTAATTTTTTTACAAAAAGGTCTTGCAACGCCCGGCGGGGTGTGTTACAATAACACTCGGCTGCAAATGGCTTGTGTACCAAGCTGCGCAAGCCATGATATGCGTTGATGCGGGAGGTTGCCGTGGCAGCACGGGTTTTTCCGCGGAGTATGTCCGATCTAGAACCGGGCGAAAGAATTACTGAGAGCAAAGGGATACGTACACGGTGCCGTTTTGCGCGGTGTACCAATGTCCATCGCACTTTGCCACAGGTCTGTCCGGGGGAACTGCCTAGCGGTTCACCGGCTTTTCTCGTGCCAAAATGTGAAACACCCGGAGCAGTGTTCAGTGGTTTATCGGTCCGCCTAGGCACCAAATTTAACAGGAGGCGAACAAAATGGCAGTCAAGGAGAAAATCAGGATTCGTTTGCAGAGCTACGATCACCAGCTGATCGATGCCGCTGCGGAGAAGATCGTCGAGACCGCGAAGCGCACCGGCGCCCGCGTGTCCGGCCCGATCCCCCTCCCCACCGACAAGGAAGTGGTCACCATTCTGCGGGCTGTTCACAAGTACAAAGACAGCCGCGAGCAGTTTGAGAGCCGCACCCACAAGCGTCTGATCGACATTCTGAAGCCGTCCAACAAGACGGTCGAGGCTCTCACGAGCCTGCAGCTCCCCGCCGGCGTCGAGATCGAGATCAAGCTGTGAGCCCATTCCAATCAGTAAGGGCGGCCGCCGAGCCGCCAACTGCTGAACGGCGAGCAGCGAGCTTTCGCTCGAAGACACAAAGCGGAGAGGTCATGTTGGCGCTGTAAAGTTACTCGCGGCGTCAACCAATAACCTTTATAGGAGGAAAAGGAAAATGCAAAAAGGTATCATCGGCAAGAAGCTGGGCATGACCCAGCTGTTCGACGAGAGCGGCAAGGTCGTTCCCGTGACCGTGATCGAGGCCGGCCCCTGCACCGTGGTGCAGAAGAAGACCGTCGAGAGCGACGGCTACCAGGCCGTGCAGCTGGGCTTTGGCGACATCGCCGCCCGCAAGGTCACGAAGCCTGCCAAGGGCCACTTTGACAAGGCGGACGTCGCCCCCAAGAAGACCCTGCGGGAGTTCCGCCTGGCCGACATCAGCGGCCTGAACGTGGGCGACATCCTGAAGGCCGACGTGTTCGCCGCCGGCGACCGCATCGACGTCGTGGGCGTCAGCAAGGGCAAGGGCTACGCCGGCACCATCAAGCGCTGGAACGGCCACCGCCTGCGTGAGAGCCACGGCACCGGCCCCGTTTCCCGGCATGCCGGCTCCATGGGCCCCTGCTCCACCCCCAGCCGGGTGTTCAAGGGCAAGAAGCTGCCCGGCCATCTGGGCGCCGAGCGCGTCACCATCCAGAACCTCACGGTCGTCAAGGTGGACGCCGAGAATAATCTGATCGCCATCAAAGGCGCGGTCCCCGGCCCCAAGGGCGCCGTGGTCTGCATCAGCGATAGCGTGAAGGCGTAAGGAGGGAAAGCACAATGGCAAAATTTGACGTTTTGGATATGAACGGCAAGAAAGTTTCCACCGTAGAGCTTTCCGACGCCGTGTTTGGGATCACCCCCAACGAGAAGGCTGTTCACGCCGCCGTGGTCAACTTCCTGGCCAACCAGCGGCAGGGCACCCAGAGCACCAAGACCCGCAGCGAGGTTTCCGGCGGCGGCCGCAAGCCCTGGCGCCAGAAGGGCACCGGTCATGCCCGCCAGGGTTCCACCCGCAGCCCCCAGTGGACCCACGGCGGCGTTGCCCTGGGCCCCAAGCCCCGCGACTACAGCTACCGGCTGAACCGCAAGGTCAAGCGCCTGGCCATCCTGAGCGCCATCAGCGCCAAAGCTGCCGCCGGCGACATGATCCTGGTGGATAACCTGAGCGTGGCCGAGTATAAGACCAAGGCCGTGGTCAGCATGCTGAGCGCCGTGGGCGCCGGCAAGAAGAACCTGATCGTCACCCCCGCCGTGGAGGAGAAACTGGTCAAGAGCGCCGCCAACATCCCCGGCGTCAAGACCACCGTCGCCACCAGCGTGAACACCTACGACGTCGTGAACGCCGACAAGTTCATCCTGAGCGTGGACGCGGCCAAGAAACTTGAGGAGGTTCTGGGCTGATGAAAACTGCACATGACATCATTCTGGCTCCCGTCATTACCGAGAACTCTATGATGGGCGTCGCCAACAAGAAATACACCTTCAAGGTCGCCACCGACGCGGGCAAGATCGAGATCGCCGACGCGGTGGAGAAGCTGTTCGGCGTGAAGGTCGCCAAGGTGAACACCATCAACGTGCGGGGCCGCTGGCGCCGCCAGGGCCTGCACGGCGGCTACACCGCCGCTTCCAAGAAGGCCATTGTGACCCTGAAAGAGGGCAGCAAGGGCATCGACTTCTTCGAGAGCATGGTCTAAGCTGCTCTTCGAAGGCAGCTCCTTTGAGCCTGAGCAAGGCTCGCGTATGGGGATATGACCCCGATAACAATTCATAAGTCAAAAAGGAGAATACCGCAATGGCTATCAAAAAGTATAAGCCGACTACCCCGGGCCGCCGCGGCATGACTGTTACCGACTACAGCCAGCTGAGCAAGGTCGAGCCCGAGCGCAGCCTGCTGGAGCCCATGAAGAAGGCTTCCGGCCGCAACAACACCGGCCGCATCACCGTCCGCCATCACGGCGGCGGCAACCGCACCAAGTACCGCGTGATCGACTTCAAGCGCAACAAGTTCGACGTGCCCGCCACGGTCAAGACCCTGGAGTACGATCCCAACCGTTCTGCCCACATCGCTCTCATCGAGTACGCCGACGGCGTCAAGAGCTACATCCTGGCTCCTGAAGGCCTGAAGGTGGGCGACACCGTGATGGCCGGCCCGGGCGCCGACATCAAGCCCGGCAACGCCCTGCCCTTCGCCAACATCCCCGTCGGCACCATCATCCACAACATCGAGCTGTACCCCGGCAAGGGCGGCCAGCTGGTGCGCAGCGCCGGCAACATGGCTCAGCTGATGGCGAAGGAGAACGGCTACGCCCTGATCCGTCTGCCCAGCGGCGAGATGCGCAACGTGCCCCTGAACTGCATCGCCACCATCGGCCAGGTCGGCAACGTGGATCATGAGAACGTCAACCTCGGCAAGGCCGGCCGCAAGCGCCACATGGGCTGGCGGCCCACCGTCCGCGGTTCCGTCATGAACCCCTGCGACCACCCCCACGGCGGCGGCGAGGGCAAGAGCCCTGTCGGCCGTCCCGGCCCTGTCACCCCCTGGGGCAAGCCTGCGATGGGTTACAAGACCCGCAAGCATCATAACCGCTCTGACAAGTTCATTGTCAAGCGCGCCAACGGTTAAGAGAGGAGAACGAACATGGGTAGAAGTGTTAAGAAAGGACCTTACGTCCTGCCTGTTCTGCTGAAGCGCGTTCAGGAGATGAACGCCGCCGGCGAGAAGCGGGTCCTGAAGACCTGGAGCCGGTCCTCCACCATTTTCCCGGATTTCGTCGGCCACACCTTCGCGGTGCACGATGGCCGCAAGCATGTGCCCGTTTATGTGACGGAAGATATGGTTGGCCACAAGCTGGGCGAGTTCGCCCCCACCCGTACCTTTAAGGGCCATGCCGGTTCCAAGACCGGCAAGTAAGCAAAAGGAGGAGTAGAGCAATGGAAGCTAGGGCACATCTTAGATACGCCCGCATCAGCCCCCGGAAGGTTTCGGTCGTGCTGGATCTGATCCGCAACCAGCCTCTGGACAAGGCGCTGGCGATTCTGCAGTACACCCCGAAGGCCGCCTGCGAGCCCCTTCTGAAGCTGGTGAAATCTGCCGCCGCGAACGCGGAAAATAACCACAACATGGACAAGAACAGCCTGTATGTGGCCGAGTGCTTCGTCACCCCCGGCCCCACCCTGAAGCGCATCCGTCCCCGCGCCCAGGGCCGCGCGTTCCACGTGCTGAAGCGCACCAGCCATGTCACCGTGGTTCTGAAAGAGAAAGAGTAAGAAGGAGGTAAACACAATGGGCCAGAAAGTGAATCCCCACGGTCTTCGCGTGGGCGTCATCAAAGATTGGGACAGCCGCTGGTTTACTTCCAAAAAGGAATTCGGCGACACCCTGGTCGAGGATTACAAGATCCGCAAGACCCTGAAAAAGCAGCTCTTCGGCGCGGGCGTGCCCAAGATCGAGATCGAGCGCACCCTGGACGCCCAGTCCGGCAACTACAAGCTGAAGGTGAGCATCTGGTGCGCCAAGCCCGGCATGGTCATCGGCAAGGGCGGCAGCGAGATCGTCAAGCTGCAGGACCAGCTCTCCAAGATGGTGGGCAAGCCCGTCAACGTGAACATCGTTGAGGTCAAGAACATGGACACCAACGCCCAGCTCGTGGCCGAGAACATCGCCGGCCAGCTGGAGCGCCGCATCGGCTTCCGCCGTGCCATGAAGCAGTGCATGGGCCGCGCCATGCAGCGGGGCGCCAAGGGCATCAAGACCCAGGTCGCCGGCCGTCTGGGCGGCGCCGACATCGCCCGCACCGAGACTTACCACGAGGGCACCATCCCCCTGCAGACCCTGCGCGCCGACATCGACTACGGCTTTGCGGAGGCTGCCACCACCTACGGCCGCATCGGCGTGAAGGTGTGGGTGTACAAGGGCGAGGTCCTCAAGGGCGCCAAGCCCGCCGCCCGCAAGGAAGGAGGCAATAAGTAATGTTACTGCCTAAGCGCGTTAAATACCGCCGCGTCCACCGCGGCCGCATGACCGGCAAGGCCATGCGCGGCAACACCGTGAACCAGGGCCAGTACGGCCTGGTCGCCCTGGAGCCCGGCTGGATCGACAGCCGTCAGATCGAGGCCGCCCGTATCGCCATGACCCGCTACATCAAGCGTGGCGGCAAGGTTTGGATCAAGATCTTCCCCGACAAGCCCGTTACCGAAAAGCCCGCCGAGACCCGAATGGGCTCCGGCAAAGGCAGCCCCGAGTACTGGGTGGCTGTGGTCAAGCCCGGCCGCGTGCTCTTCGAGCTGGCCGACGTCAACGAGGAGACCGCCCGCGAGGCCCTGCGCCTTGCCATGCACAAGCTGCCTGTCAAGTGCAAGTTTGCCAAGCGTGAAGACGAAGTGAAGGAGGTCGAGGGCTGATGAAAGCTGCAGAACTGCGCAACATGTCCGCCGCGGATCTGAATAAGAAGCTGGGCGAGCTGAAGGAAGAGCTGTTCAACCTGCGCTTTCAGCACGCCATCAACCAGCTGGAGAATCCCGGCCGCATCGACATCGTCAAGAAGGACATCGCCCGCGTGCTGACTGTCCTGGCAGAGAAAGCGTAAGGGAGGTTAAACGATGGAACGGAATTTGAGAAAGACCCGTGTGGGCACCGTCGTGTCCGACAAGATGGATAAGACCATCGTGGTCGCCGTGCGCGACAGCGTTCAGCACCCCCTTTACAAGAAGATCCTGAAGCGCACCGTGAAGTTCAAGGCCCACGACGAGAAGAACGAGTGCGGCGTTGGCGACCGTGTGATGATCATGGAGACCCGGCCCCTGTCCAAGGACAAGCGCTGGCGCATGGTCAAGATCGTTGAGAAGGCGAAATAAGCCTGGTACTTTGAAAGGAGGATCTGGCAATGGTTCAGATGCAAACGTATCTCAAAGTGGCCGATAACACCGGTGCCAAAGAGTTAATGTGCATTCGTGTGCTGGGCGGTTCCCGCAAGAGATATGCGAACATCGGCGACGTCGTGGTGGCTTCCGTCAAGAAGGCGGCCCCCGGCGGCACCGTGAAGAAAGGCGATGTGGTCAAGGCTGTGATCGTTCGCAGCAAGCATGGCCTGCGCCGCGAGGACGGCAGCTACATCCGCTTCGACGAGAATGCGGCTGTCATCATCCGCGAAGACAAAAACCCGAGAGGCACCCGTATCTTTGGACCGGTCGCCCGCGAACTGCGCGAGAATGGCTACCTGAAGATCTTGAGCCTGGCTCCGGAATCGCTGTAAGGAGGTTTTAAGAATGAACAATCTTCATGTTAAAACCGGCGACAACGTTATGATCATCAGCGGTAAAGACAAAGGCAAGACCGGCAAGGTCCTGGCTGTCAGCCCCAAGGAGGGCAAGGTCATCATCGAGGGCCGCAACATGGTCACCAAGCACGTCAAGCCTCGCCGTCAGGGCGAGCAGGGCGGCATCGTGAAGGCCGAGGGCGCCATCTACGCCTGCAAGGTCATGCCGGTTTGCCCCAAGTGCGGCAAGGCCACCCGCGTGGCCCACACCGTGAAGGATGGCAAGAATGTGCGCGTGTGCCGCAAATGCGGCGCCGAGCTGTAAGGAGGGGGAACATCAATGGCACGTTTGAAAGATAAGTATGTCAGCGAGATCGCTCCCGCTCTGATGAGCAAGTTCGGCTACAAGAGCGTGATGCAGATCCCCAAGCTCGACAAGGTGGTTGTGAACGTGGGCTGCGGCGACGCCAAGGACAACCCCAAGATGATGGACGCCATCCTGGGCGACATCGCCACCGTGACCGGCCAGCGCCCTGTGATCTGCCGCGCCAAGAAGAGCGTTGCGAACTTCAAGCTGCGCGAGGGCATGCCCATCGGCGTGAAGGTCACCCTGCGTGGCGAGCGCATGTATGAGTTTGTGGACCGCCTGTTCAGCGTGGCTTTGCCCCGCGTGCGCGACTTCCGCGGCATCAACGGCAACTCCTTCGACGGCCGCGGCAACTACGCCGTGGGCATCAAGGAGCAGCTGATCTTCCCTGAGATCGACTACGACAAGATCGACGCCGTGCGTGGCATGGACATCTGCTTTGTCACCACCGCGAACACCGACGAAGAGGCCAAGGAGCTGCTGAAGGCTCTGGGCGCCCCGTTCGCTAACTGAGGGAGGGTACGACTGTGGCAAAAACTTCTATGAAGATCAAGCAGCAGCGCGAGCCCAAGTTTTCCACCCGCGCCTACAACCGCTGCAAAATCTGCGGCCGTCCCCATGCTTACCTGCGTAAGTACGGCATCTGCCGCATCTGCTTTAGGGAACTGGCCTACAAGGGCGAGATCCCCGGTGTGAAGAAGGCCAGCTGGTAAATCCCGCTGCCTGCCGGCCAAAAGGCCGGCGGAGCGGGCGGGCGGCAACGGGCCAAAAGCCCCGCCACCCCGCCGCTTTTGAAGACAAACCCAAACAAAGGACCTTAAGGAGGTTAGTGGCATGCATATCACCGATCCCATCGCGGACCTGCTCACCCGCATCCGCAACGCCAGCTGTGCCAAACACCCTTCTGTAGACGTTCCCGCTTCCAACCTGAAGAAGGCGATCTGCCAGATCCTGGTTGACGAGGGCTACATCAAGAGTGTGCAGCTGATCGAAGACACCAAGCAGGGCACCCTGCGCCTGACCCTGAAGTATCAGGAGAACGGCCAGCCCGTCATCGCCGGCCTGCGGCGCGTTTCCAAGCCCGGCCTGCGCATCTACACCAACTGCGAGGATATGCCCCGGGTCATGAAGGGCCTGGGCATCGCGATCATTTCCACTTCTAAGGGCGTTATGACCGACAAGGCTGCCAGGGCCGCCAATGTTGGCGGCGAAGTACTCGCCTTTGTGTGGTAAGAAAGGGGCATAAAGACAATGTCGAGAATTGGAAGAAAACCCATCGTCATTCCTGCGGGCGTCGAGGTCTGTGTCAACGGGCACGACGTCACCGTGAAGGGCCCCAAGGGCACCCTGAATTCCAAGATCCATCCGCTGATGACCGTGAAGGTCGAGAATGGTGAAATCCTGGTGACCCGCCCCAATGACGAGAAAGAGGCCCGCAGCCTGCACGGCCTCACCCGCACCAACATCTCCAACATGGTGGAGGGCGTTGTGAACGGCTTCGAGAAGAAGCTGGAGGTCCAGGGCGTCGGCTACCGTGTGGCCAAGCAGGGCAGCAGCCTGGTGATGAACCTGGGCTTCTCCCATCAGGTGATCGTGAACGAGACCGACGACATCAAGATCGAGGCCCCGGACGCCAACACCATCATCATCAAGGGCATCGACAAACAGAAGGTCGGCCAGTTTGCCGCGGAAGTGCGCGAGAAGCGCCCCCCCGAGCCTTACAAGGGCAAGGGCATCCGCTATGCCGGTGAGCACATCATCCGCAAAGAGGGCAAAGCCGGCAAAGGCAAATAAGGTAAGGAGTGAAAGACAATGGTTAATAAGCCTGACAAGAACGAAGCCCGGCTTCGTCGTCACCGCCGTGTGCGCGGTAAGATCAGCGGCACCGCTGAGCGCCCCCGTCTGGATGTATTCCGCTCCTCCAAGCACATCTATGCCCAGATCATCGATGACGTGGCCGGCGTGACCCTGGTCAGCGCCTCCACCCTGGAGAAGGGCTTCGAGGGCTTTGGCGGCAACGTCGAGGCGGCTGGCAAGGTCGGCAGGATGATCGCCGAGAAGGCTCTGGCGAAGGGCATCAAGACCGTCGTGTTCGACCGCGGCGGCTTTGTGTACCACGGCCGCGTGAAAGCTTTGGCCGAGGGCGCCCGCGAGGGCGGCCTGGAGCTGTAAGGAGGAGGATACAATGGAAAGAAGAAATCGTGAAGTTGACGACGGCATGCTGGAAAAAGTCGTTGCCATCAACCGCGTATCCAAAACCGTTAAAGGCGGCCGCGTGATGAAGTTCAGCGCTCTGGTTGTCGTTGGCGACGGCAAGGGCACCATCGGTTTTGGCATGGGCAAGGCCGGCGAAGTTCCCGAGGCCATCCGCAAGGGCCTCGAGGCCGCCAAGAAGAACATGCGCAAGATCAACATGAAGGGCACCACCATCCCCCACGAGATCGTGGGCGAGTTCGGCGCCGGCCGCATCCTGATGCGTCCCGCCGCCCCCGGTACCGGCGTGATCGCCGGCGGCCCCGTTCGCGCGGTGCTGGAAGTGGCCGGCATCAAGGACATCCGCACCAAGTGCCTGCGCTCCAACAACCCCTGCAACGTGGTCACCGCCACCTTCAACGGCCTGTGCAACCTGGTCAGCGCCGAGGAAGTGGCTGCCAAGCGCGGCAAGACCGTGAAAGAAATTCTGGGTTAAGGAGGTAGCTTACAATGGCAGAAACCGAGAAGAAGGTAGCGGCCACCGAGGCTGCCGCCGAGAAGAAGCCCGCCGCCAAAAAGGCCCCCGCGGCCAAAAAGCCCGCGGCCAAGAAGGCGGCTGACGGCGAGGCCAAGCCCGCCGCCAAGAAGCCCGCGGCCAAGAAGGCGGCCAGCGGCGAAGCGAAGCCCACCGCCAAGAAGACCGCCGCCAAGAAAGCGGAAGCCAAGGCCGGCACCGTGACCGTGAAGCTGGTCAAGAGCCTCTCCGGCCGTGGCCAAAAGCAGATCGCCACCGCCAAGAGCCTGGGCCTTGTGAAGATCGGCGACGTCACCGTCCAGCCCGACAACGCCCAGACCGCCGGCAAGATCGCCAAGATCAGCCACCTGGTCGTGGCCACCAAAGCGTAACAGCAAGGAGGTGCAAGCAGATGAAGCTTCATGAATTAAAGCCCGCCGCCGGCTCCAACGTGGCAGCCAAGCGCAAGGGCCGCGGCCACGGCAGCGGCAACGGCAAGACCGCCGGCTACGGCCACAAGGGCCAGAAGGCCCGGTCCGGCGTCAAGAAGGCCGGTTTCGAAGGCGGCCAGATGCCGCTGCAGCGCCGCCTGCCCAAGCGCGGTTTCAACAACATTTTCGCCACCGAGTATGCTACCGTTAAGGTGAGCGACCTGGAGGCCAAGTTCGAAGCCGGCGCCGTGGTGGATACCAAGGCCCTGGTGGAAGCCGGTCTGATCAAAAAGAGCCTGGACGGCGTGAAGGTGCTGGGCAATGGCGAACTGACCAAAGCCCTCACCGTTCAGCTGGCGGCCTACACCGCCACTGCCAAAGAAAAGATCGAGAAGGCAGGCGGAAAGGCCGAGGTGATCTAAGGTGTTCGATACGTTTCGCAACGCGTGGAAGCTCCCCGAACTGCGTAAAAAGATCCTGTTCACCCTGATGATCCTCGTGATCTTCCGGCTGGGCTGCGCCATCAGCGTGCCCTACGTCAACGTGGACGCGCTGGAGCTCTTCCGGGAGCTGGGTGGCAGCGGCAACATGCTGGATTACCTGAACATGATGAGCGGCGGCGCGCTGAGCCAGTGCGCGATCTTCGCTTTGAGCGTATCGCCCTACATCAACGCCTCCATCATCATCCAGCTGCTCACGGTGGCGATCCCCGCCCTGGAGCGGCTGAGCAAAGAGGGTGAGGAAGGCCGGCGCAAGCTGACCCGCATCACCCGCTACACCGGCGCCGGCATCGGCGTGGCCATGAGCATCGGCTACTACATGGTGCTGCGCAGCTGGGGCGTGCTGGCCTACAACACCGGCTGGCAGGCCTGGTTCAGCGCCGTCGTCATCGTGCTGAGCTTCGCGGCCGGCAGCCAGCTGCTCACCTGGATGGGCGAGCAGATCGACGACAAGGGCATCGGCAACGGCGTTTCGCTGCTGATCTTCGTGGGCATCATCTCCCGCTGGAGCGACGTCATCGGCAGCGTGCGGGCCCTGCTGGACGAAGCCGCCGACGGCAAGCCCCAGTACTACGTCTACATCCCCGTCATCGCCATCCTGGCGATCGCCGCGGTGGTGTTCGTGGTCATCCTCACCAACGGCGAGCGCCGTATCCCGGTGCAGTACGCCAAGCGGGTGGTGGGCCGCAAGATGTACGGCGGACAGGCCAGCCACATTCCCATCAAGGTGAACATGAGCGGCGTTATGCCCGTCATCTTTGCCAGCACCCTGTGCAGCATCCCCAACATGATCGGCAGCCTCTTGCAGGTCGAGAACTCCTTCTGGGTGGCGTTCTTCAACGTGTTCAACTACAACAGCCTCCTCTACGCAGTCATCTACCTGCTGCTGATCCTGGCCTTCAACTATTTCTACGTGGCCATTCAGTACAACCCGGTGGAGATCGCCAACAACCTGCGCAAGAACAACGGCGCGATCCCCGGCATCCGCCCGGGCAAGCCCACCAGCGACTTCATCACCAAGAGCCTGTCCAAGATCACCCTGATCGGCGCTGTGTTCCTTGGCATCGTCGCGGTGCTGCCCATCATCCTGGGCAACGTCACCGGCGTGAGCATCCAGCTGGGCGGCACCAGCCTGCTGATCGTCGTGGGCGTGGCGCTGGACACCGGCCGCAGCATGGAAAGCTACATGCTGATGCGCCATCACAAGGGCTTCCTCGAGTGAGGCCCTGACGCGAAACACAAAACAGAAAGGGGACAAACGAGCATGAACCTGATTCTTTTGGGCGCTCCGGGCGCCGGCAAAGGCACCCAGGCCGAGATCGTCTGCGACAAGCTGGGCATCCCGGCCATCAGCACCGGCAACATCCTGCGCGAGGCCGTGAAGAACGGCACAGAGATGGGGCTGAAAGCGAAATCCTTTATGGACAGCGGAGCGCTTGTCCCCGACGACGTCATCATCGGGATCATCAAAGAGCGCCTGGCCCAGCCCGACTGCTCCAAAGGCTTCATTCTGGACGGCGTGCCCCGCACGGTGGCCCAGGCTGAGGCGCTGGAGGAGATGGGCGTGGATATCGACAAGGTGGTGGACCTGGAGGTGGCGGATGAAGTGATCATGCGGCGGCTTTCCGGGCGGCGGGTGTGCTCTGCCTGCGGGGCTTCCTATCACCTGGAATTCAAGCCAAGCCGCGAGCCTGACCGGTGCGACCGGTGCAGCGGGCCTCTGATCGTCCGCAAGGACGACGAGCCCGCCACCGTGCGCGACCGGCTGGCCGCTTACCACGAGCAGACCGAGCCCCTGGTGGAATTCTACCGCCAGCGGGGCAAGCTGGTGGTGGTGGAAGGGCAGGACAACATTGCCGACACCACCGCGCTGCTGCTCAAAGCACTGGAGGCGTAACGCGTGATCCAGCTGAAAAACGCCAAAGAACTTGCCGTCATGCGCCGGGCCTGCGAGATCAGCGCCCTGGCGCTGCGGCGCGGCGGCGAAGCGATCGAGGCGGGCATCACCACCGCCGAGATCGACAAGATCATCTTCGACTTTATCAAGCGGCAGGGCGCCAAGCCCAACTTCAAGGGCCTGTACGGCTTTCCGGGCACCGCGTGCATCAGCGTCAACGACGAAGTGATCCACGGCATCCCCAGCCATGCAAAGGTGATCCGGCCGGGCGATATCGTCAGCATCGACACAGGGGCTGCCTTCGGCGGCTTCAACGGGGACAACGCCTGCACCTTCGGATGCGGCAAACTGGACCTGGAGGCCCGGCGCCTGCTGGACGTCACGCGCGAGTCGCTGCACCGGGGCATTGCCGCCGCGGCGCCCGGCGCGCGGGTGGGCGATATCAGCAACGCGGTGCAGACCTATGTGGAGGAAAACGGCTTCTCGGTCGTCCGCAGCTTTGTGGGCCACGGTGTGGGCAAAGAGCTCCATGAGGACCCGGAGGTGCCCAATTTCGGGCCCGCCGGGCGCGGCCCCCGCCTGGCGGCGGGCATGACCCTCGCCATTGAACCGATGGTCAACCAGAAGCACTACTCCGTGGTGACGGGGGCCGATGGATGGACGGTGACAACGGCGGACGGCGGCCTTTCCGCTCACTTTGAGCACACGGTCGCCATCACCGCCGCCGGCCCGGAAGTTCTGACCAAAGCGTGGGAGGGGCCTGAATGGACTTTGTAAAAGGCCAGCTGGTCCGCTCAAAAGCCGGCCGGGACAAAAACCGGACCTTTGCGGTGATCGGCATACAAGGCCAGATGCTTTTTCTCGCGGACGGAAGTCTGCGCAAACTGGATCGGCCCAAGGCCAAAAAGATAAGGCATGTGGCCCCCACCGCAACCGTTCTGCGGGGCGAGAGCCTTGCAACCGACAAACAGCTCGCAGCGGCGGTGAAGGCGTTCGACGCCCGGCGCCCCGCAAAGCCATGAGGAGGGAAGAGTTTGTCTAAAGAAGACGTCATCGAAGTTGAGGGCACTGTCGTCGAGGCGCTGCCCAACGCCACCTTCCGGGTGGAGCTGGCAAACGGCCATCGGCTGCTGGCGCACATCTCCGGCAAGCTGCGGACCAATTTCATCCGCATCCTGCCCGGAGACAAGGTTACACTGGAAATGTCGCCCTACGATCTGACCAAGGGGCGCATCACCTGGCGCTCGAAGTAAAGCGCCCAAGTCACAAAGGAGGTTATCAGCATGAAGGTCAAGCCTTCCGTGAAACCCATCTGCGAAAAATGCAAGGTCATCAAGCGCAAAGGCCGCGTGATGGTCATTTGCGAAAACCCCAAGCATAAGCAGCGCCAGGGCTGAGGCCCTCCAGCGCTTGGGGGGCAAGTGCGTAGATTCCCGGCGCAGCCCCCGACACGGACATGGGATGTTATTTTAGGAGGTTTTTGAAACTATGGCACGTATTGCCGGCGTTGACCTGCCCCGCGAAAAGCGGGTCGAAGTAGGCCTGACTTACATCTATGGCATTGGCCCCAGCACCGCCAAGAAGATCCTGGCGGCTACCAACATCGATCCCGACACCCGCGTGAAGGACCTGACCTCTGAGCAGGAAGGTCTGATCCGTGAGTACCTGGACAAGAACAACGTCATCGTGGAAGGCGATCTGCGCCGCAACGTGGCGCTGGACATCAAGCGCCTGGTGGAGGTCCAGTGCTACCGCGGTGTTCGCCATCGCAAGGGGCTGCCCGTTCGCGGCCAGCGCACCAAGACCAACGCTCGCACCCGCAAGGGCCCGAAGCGCACCGTCGCGAACAAGAAGAAGTAAGGAGGAGCAAGAGAAATGGCAACTAAAGCTGCTGCTAAAAAGGGCGCCGTGCGCACCAAGCGGCGCGAGCGCAAGAACATCGAGCGCGGCGCTGCGCACATCCAGAGCACCTTCAACAATACCATCGTTACCATTACCGATACGCAGGGCAACACCGTTTCCTGGGCCAGTTCCGGCGGTCTGAACTTCCGCGGTTCCCGCAAGAGCACTCCCTTCGCCGCTCAGTCTGCGGCGGAGGCCGCCGCCAAGGTGGCCATGGAGCACGGCATGAAGACCGTTGAGGTCTACGTCAAGGGCCCCGGCGCCGGCCGCGAAGCCGCCATCCGCGCGCTGCAGGCCACCGGCCTCGAGGTCAACATGATCAAGGACGTGACCCCCATCCCCCACAATGGCTGCCGCCCGCCCAAGCGCCGCCGCATCTGATTTTTAAGGAGGAACAAGAATGGCAAGATATACAGGCGCAGTGTGCCGTCAGTGCCGCCGCGAAGGTCAGAAACTGTTTTTGAAAGGCGAGCGCTGCTATTCCGACAAGTGCGCGTTCGCGCGCCGCAGCTTTGTGCCCGGCCAGCATGGCGCCGGCCAGATGCGCAAGAAGGTCAGCGAGTATGGCCTGCAGCTGCGCGCCAAGCAGAAGGCGAAGCGCTACTACGGCGTTCTGGAGAGCCAGTTCGCCCACTACTTTGACATGGCCGAGCGCAAGAGCGGCATGACCGGCGAGAACCTGCTGCGCATCCTGGAGAGCCGCCTGGACAACGTTGTCTACCGCGCCGGCTTCGCCATGAGCCGCAAGGAAGCCCGTCAGCTGGTGCTGCACCGTCACTTCACCGTGAACGGCAAGATCGTCAACATCCCCTCCTACCTCCTCTCTGCCGGCGACAAGGTGGAAGTCAAGACCACCGACTGCGCCAAGCTGAAGGAGTGCGCTGAGAAGAATGCCTCCCGCCCTGTGCCCGGCTGGATGACCAAGGACCTCGAGAAGATGAGCGTCGTGGTCGACAAGCTGCCGGACCGCGCCGACATCGACTTCGATGTGGCCGAGCACCTGATCGTTGAGTTGTACTCCAAGTAACAGACTCACCCAAGGGAAAGCGAACACTACAGGCCGGCCTTCCGGGGCCGGCCGCCAAGGGAGGATTTAACTATGATGGAGATCGAACGCCCCAGAATCGATACCGCGAGCCTGTCGCCCGACGGACGCTACGGCAAGTTTGTCGTGGAACCGCTGGAGCGTGGCTTCGGTACCACCTTGGGCAACAGCTTACGGCGTGTCCTGCTCTCGTCGCTTCCCGGTGTAGCCGTCACCAGCGTTAAGATCGACGGCGTCGTTCACGAGTTCAGCACCATCCCCGGCGTCAAGGAAGACGTGACCGAGATCGTTCTGAACCTCAAAGGCATTGCCGCCAAACTCTACGCCGACGGCCCTGTCACCGTGCGCATCGAGGCGTCCGGTGAGTGTGAAGTTACTGCTGGCAGCATCAAACCCAGCGATGAGATCGAGGTGCTGAACCCCGAATGGCACATCGCCACCCTGGACGAAGGCGGCAAGCTCGTGATGGAGCTCACCTTCGACAAGGGCCGGGGCTATGTGCCCGCTGAGCGCAACAAGCAGCTGGTGATGGAAAAGAACGATCTGAACGTTCTGCCCGTCGACAGCATCTATACCCCTGTCCTGAAGGTCAACTACACCGTGGACAACACCCGCGTTGGGCAGATCACCGACTACGACAAACTCACCATCGAGGTTTGGACCGACGGCACCATCAACGCCAAAGAGGCGGTGAGCCTGGCGGCCCGGGTGCTCACCGAGCACCTGAACCTCTTTGTGAACCTGTCCGAGGAGGCCATCGGCGCCGAGATCATGGTGGAGAAGGACGACAAGGGCAAGGAGAAGGCTCTGGAGATGACCATCGAAGAGCTGGATCTGTCGGTGCGTTCCTTCAACTGCCTCAAGCGCGCGGGCATCAACACCGTGGAAGATTTGATCAACAAGTCCGAGGACGAGATGATGAAGGTCCGCAACCTCGGCCGCAAGAGCCTGGAAGAGGTCATGGCCAAGCTTGATTCTCTGGGCTTTACCCTTACCAAAGACGACGAGTAATTACAGCAAAGGAGTGAAACGGGATGCCCGGTACCAGAAAACTCGGCAGAACCAGCGAGCACCGCAACGCCATGCTGCGTGCCATGGTCACCTACCTGTTTGAGAACGGCAAGATCGAGACCACCGTCACCCGTGCCAAGGAAGTGCGTTCCATGGCCGAGAAGATGGTGACCCTGGGGAAGAAGGAAGAGCTGCACGCCAAGCGTCAGGTCTACTCCTACATCACCAAGGAGACCGTGGCCAAGAAGGTCATCGACGAGTACGGCCCCAAGTATGCTGACCGCAACGGCGGCTACACCCGCATCGTCAAGATCGGCCCCCGCCGCGGCGACGCCGCCGAGATGGCCATCATCGAGCTGGTCTGACCGCAGCGCCAAAAAAGTTTTCTGCCGCCCCTGTTCCCGCGGGAACGGGGGCGGATTCTTTGTTCCTTCAAGGGGGCGGCGCCGCCGCTTTTGGGCAAAATCTCCAAATTTGTGCCCCATCGCGGTCGTACAGAATGGCCCGGACGCAGAAAATGCCGAAAAATGCGCGGGACGCTGTTCCTTTGGTAAAAAGTATGTTAATATGTTGGTGTGATCATGTACGACCCGGCCTTGCCGGGGCAGGAATCGAAAAAAGAACAGGAGTTGTTTCTTGTGATGGAGCAGCAGCACAGCGGCACCGAGTTTTTTATTGACGGCAACGGCGTTGCGGACCTTGGCCTGATCGCCACCCCCGGCGCCCACGAACTGACCGCGCTGATCGACAGCCACCTGGTCCGTTGGGCCAACCGCAAAGGCCTCAACAAGGAGACCTTCATCATTCCCAGCGAGTGCCCCCGCTTTTCCTCCGGCGACGGCAAGGGCGTGATCAAGAACACCGTGCGCGGCGACGACCTCTACTTTGTGGTGGACGTGGGCAACTACAGCTGCAAGTACCGGCTGTTCAGCTCGGAAAACAGCATGAGCCCCGACGACCACTACCAGGACCTCAAGCGCCTGATCCAGGCCGCCAGCGGCAAGGCTCACCGCATCACCGTCATCATGCCGCTGCTCTACGGCAGCCGCCAGCACCGCCGCACCTACCGCGAGAGCCTGGACTGCGCCTACGCTTTGCAGGAGCTGCAGAGCATGGGCGTGGCCAACGTCATCACCTTCGACGCCCACGACCCCCGGGTGTCCAACGCGGTGCCCCTGATGGGCATGGACAACGTGATGCCCACCTACCAGGTGATGAAGGCGATGTTCAAGCACATCCCCGACTTCAAGCCCACCCCCGACAGCTTCATGGTCATCAGCCCCGACGAGGGCGCCATCAACCGCAACATGTACTACGCCAGCGTGCTGGGCGTGAACCTGGGCATGTTCTACAAGCGCCGCGACTACAGCCGCGTGGTGAACGGCCGCAACCCCATCGTTGCCCATGAGTATCTGGGCGAGAGCGTGGAAGGCAAGGACGTGTTCATCGCCGACGACATCATCTCCTCCGGCGAGAGCATGCTGGACATCGGCTATGAGCTGAAAAAGCGGGGCGCAAAGCGCATCTTCTGCAACGCCACCTACGCCATCTTCACCGCCGGCCTGGCCGAGTTTGACAAGGCATACGAGAACGGCATCATCAGCGGCGTGTTCGGCACAAACCTGACCTACCGCACCCCCGAGCTGCTGAGCCGCGAGTGGTTCCACGAGGTGGATGTGTCCAAATACATCGCCTACTTTGTGGCCGCCATCAACCACGACATGAGCGTGAGCAGCATCATCGACCCCCACGCCAAGATCGAAGCCCTGCTGCAGCGCTACGGAGTGAAATAATCAGGCGGTTTATTACAGGTTGTAAAACAATTTGATGAAAAAAAGCCCTGGCCGACGCAGGCCAGGGCTTTTTTGTGCTGAAAAACGGGCGGTGTTCAGCCGCCGCAGTGGCCGCCGCAGTCGTGGCCGTGGCTGCCGCAGTCATGGCCCTCGCCGTGTTCCTCGTGGTGGGCGCAGACGGCGTCCGGGTCAAAGGCGAGGCGGCCCTCGGCCAGCGCCGCCGCGGCAGCGTCGGCGCTGCCGGTGACCCCGGCGTACACCGTGATGCCCGCCGCGGCCAGCGCGGTGCGGGCGCCGCCGCCGATGCCGCCGCAGACCAGGGCGTCCACCCGGTTTGCCGCCAGCAGGCCCGCCAGCGCGCCGTGGCCGCTGCCATTGGCGGGCAGCAGGGCGCTGCCCGCCACCTTGCCTCCTTCGATCTCGTAGACCATGAAGGCGGCGCTGTGGCCGAAGTGCCCAAAGACCTGACCGGCTTCGTAGGGAATAGCAACTTTCATCTGTTTCATGCTCCTTTTGAAAGGGCGGCCGAAGCTTCGGCCGCCCGGTTTGTTTGATTTCATTATCCCCCCGGCGGCGGCAAAAGTCAAGGCAGGGGCGCCTTCACCGCCCGCAGCAGCGGGGTGTGGTCGTCCGGCGGCAGGAAGCCCAGCACCTCCACCGAGGCGAATCCCCCCGCCCGCAGGGCTTCCAGCTCGTGCTCCAGGGTGAGGGGCGTGTCGAAGTGGACAAAAGCATCCTCCGGCACCTTATCCCGCGCCCGGCGGCGGGCGGCCTCGGCAAAGGCCATTTCTTCCATCTCCGGGGTGGAGGCGATGTAGTCGCATTGCAGAAAGGCCCCGCCGGGCCGCAGCCAGCGGTGCACCTTTGCAAAGAGCTCCGCCTTTTTGGCCGCGCTCACATGGTGCAGCGTCTCAAAGGCCACCACTGCGTCGAAGGAGCCGTCCTCCGGCTCCCAGCGGAAGTAGTCCGCCCGCGCCAGCGTCAGGGCTTTGCCGGGGTGCTTGCGCCGCAGCAGGTCCAGCATGCCCCCCGCCAGGTCCACGCCGGTGACTTCGAGGTTAGGCAGGCGGCGGAAGATGCAGTCCAGTTCCAGCCCGGTGCCGCAGCCCAGGTCCAGAAGGCGCTTGGTGCCGCCGGGCAGTTCCCGGGCCATCCATTGGTATTGGGCCGCCCAGGGGGCCATGTGGGCCTCGTATTCCCCGGTGCGGGCGTCGAAAAAGGCCGCCATGCCCTCCAACGGCTCGTCCCGGGTGGCGGCCAGCCAGCGGCGGAATTCCTCGGTGTTTTTCTCCATATCCTTTCCTCACAATTCCTTGCGCAGCACCAGCGCGCTGCTGGTCTTTTCACCCCAGGTAAGAAGCACCCGCTCGCTGCCTTTGTAGCCCAGCCGCCGCCAGAAGGGCAGGGGATTGCCGGGGTGGCCGTCCACCACGTCGATGCGCACTGTGCGGCTGCCGCCCCAGCGCAGGCGCTCTTCCAGCAGCGATGCGCACCGCCGCCCCAGCCCGCGCCCCTGGGCGGCGTGATGGAGGATGAGCAGGGAGAGATAAGCCTCCTCGCCGCCCCGCAGATCGGCGGCGGCCACCGCAGGGCCCCCCTCGCCTTCGGTGATGAGAAAGGAAGAAAAGCCCGCCCCGGCCATCTCCTCCAGTTCAGACAGAAGGAACGCCTCGTCCACCTGCCTTTGGCCCAGGTGATGGGCAAGAAAAGCAGGGTTCGAATTGTAAATAGCCGCAAGTTCCGGCGCGTCCTGCCGGGCGGCGGGGCGAAGAAACAGCTCCACAGCCCACCCTCCTTTCTTCGAAAAGAGCATACCACAACGGCGCGCAAAAGGCAACGCAGGGCCGAAGGGCGGGGAAAAGGGGAAGTTTTGCCGCATTTTGCGCTTGCGACGCCCTGCGGCAAAAAGCGAAGGGGCAGGGGCATATACTTGGGACGAATGCCGGCGGCGGATAGCCGCCGGTGGTACCACAGCAGTCGCGGCGGCCCGCCGCGCATACGGCCAGGGCCGCCGCCGCGCTGACAACCCAGGAAGAAAAACGAGGTGGAGGAAGATGAACGAACACTTGCGCGCTCTGCGCCTGCGCCGCCGGCTGGAAGAGGCGGGCCCCGTTCTGTGGCAGATGGCGGCGGGGATCGGCGGCTTTTCCCTGGCGGCGGGAGGCGTTTTCGGCGGGCTGCATCCCTTCGGCCTGTCGCTGGTGCTGGGGGTGGGGCAGAGCTGGCTCCAGAGCGCCGCGGCGGGGGCGGCTTTGGGGTATCTTGCCCTGCTGGACCCGGTGGACAGCCTGCGCTGGCTGGCGGCTCTGGCCTCCGCGCTGGCGGGGCGCTGGCTCTTCCGCACCACCTTCTACCCCGCCGCCGCGGCGGGCTGCGGCACGCTGCTGCTGGTGCAGCTGATGCTTTCGATGGCAGGCCTGTCCACCCCGGCGGCGGCCTTTGCCACCCTGGGGGCCGCCCTGCTGGCGGCGGCCGGAGGCTTTGCGCTGGCAAAAACGGCCAGGGCCCGGCCCCGCCCTGCCGCCCCGCTGGCGGGGCAGGCCTTCCCCCTGGCGATGCTGGCCCTGCCCGCCCTGTGCGCTGTGCCCGCCGGGCCGCTGCAGCCTGCCGTGGCGGCGCTGGCGGCGGCGGGCCTGTGGCTGGCCTACCGGGGCCGCGTGCGGGACTGCGCCGCCCTCTGCGCGGCGGGGGCGGCGATGCTTGCCGCCGCCGAACCGGACCTGGCCTTCGCGGGCCTGGGGGTGACGGCGGGCTGCCTTGCCGCCGCCTTCCTCACCCCCGGTGAGCGGATGGGCAGCGCCGCGGTGTTTCTGGGCGCTTCGGTGCTGTGCAGCCTGGCCGCGCCTTCGCCAAAGGCCCTGCTGGGCTTTCTGGCCAGTGCGGCGCTGGGGGAGGCAGCCTTCTTCGCCCTGCCCCGCCGCTGGCTGGCGGCCCTGCCCGGCCAGGCGGAGCCGGTGGCCGAGAGCGCCGCCCGCCCCCGCGTGGCCAGCGCCGTGGGCCAGCTGGAGCATGTGGCCCAGGCCCTCACCGGCATCGCGGACACGGTGGACAGCGTTTACAAGACCCTGCCCAAAAAAGGGGAGAGCTACAACTGGGTGATGGACCATGTGGCGGAGGAGCTCTGCCGCAGCTGCGGCCAGCGGGAGCGCTGCTGGGTGGAGCACTATTCCGACACGGTGGACGGCTTTTTGCGCCTCAAGCCCATTCTGGAGCAGCAGGGCCGGGCGGCACTGGAGCAGCTGCCGGGGCAGTTCTGCCGCTGCGTGCACCCGGTGGAGCTGTGCAGCGCGGCGGGGCGGGCCTACACCCTCTTCCGCAGCCGGCGGGAGAGCCGGGTGCGGGCCCAGGCCATGCGCAGCGCCCTCACCGAGCAATACACCGCCATGGCCCAGGCGCTGGGCCAGATGGCGGGCCAGCTGGGGCAGACGGTGGCCCCCGACGAGGGAAAGACCGCCCGCCTTTCGGCGCTGCTGGCCTCCCTGGGGCTGGAACCGCTGGAGGCCCAGCTGGGCTACGACGCCTCCGGGCGGCTGCGGGGCACCGTGAGCGTGAGCCGCACCGCCTTTTCCGACGAGGAGCTGGCGGAACTGGGCAAGGAGGCCTCGGCCATCTGCCATCGGGCGCTGGCCCCCTTTGCGGTGGATCACGCCGGCCCCGTCACCACCCTCACCCTCACCGAGAAGGCGGTGTATGACCCGGTGTTCGGTCTGGCGGCCCGCCCGGCGAAGGAGGACGCCTGCGGCGACGCGGTGCAGCAGTTCTGCGACGCCTTCGGCAGCGCCCACCTTCTGCTCTGCGATGGCATGGGGGTGGGCAGGCCCGCCGCCATTGACGGCGCCCTGGCCTGCACCCTGGCGGCAAAACTGCTGAAAGCGGGCTTTGCCGCCGAAAGCGCGGCCCGGCTGGTGAACGTGGCGCTGGCCCTCAAGAGCGACGAGGAGAGCGCCGCCACCCTGGACCTGGTGAGCGTGGACCTTTACACCGGGCGGGCCAGCCTCTTTAAGGCCGGGGCCTGCCCCACCTTTGTGGTGCGGGGCGGCAAGGCCGAACCGGTGGAGGCCGCGGGCCTGCCGGTGGGCATTCTGAGCAGCGTGGTGGGGGAGGGCCGCACCCTGACCCTCCACGAGAAGGAGCTGGTGGTGCTGGTGAGCGACGGCGCGCTGGTGGACGGCCCCGGCTGGATCTGCCAGCAGCTGGAACTGTGCGCCGCCATGGGCAGCACCCCCGCCGAGACCGCCCGCATCCTGGCGGACATGGCCAAGGGCCGGGTCAGCCGCAGCGCCCACCCGGACGACATCACCGTGGCGGTGCTGGCACTGGAAAAAGCGGTGTGACAAAAAGCAAAGCGCCCTTCCGGGGCCCCTGCGGGCCCGGAGGGGCGTTTTGCTGTGCACGCGTCATGGTCGCCGCGCAGCCCTGCCGCCGCGGTGGGCAGCTTTCCGCCTTGCCTTTGAAAAAATTGTGAAAAGGAGCGCACAGGGGTTGCAATTATCTTCTACATCGTGTAGTATTAAATCGTCGACAAGATGTAGAATATGGAGGCGACGAGAATGAAACTCTCCGACGCAGAACTGGAGATCATGGAAAAGGTCTGGGAGCTGGGCGCGCCGGTCACGGCGGCGCAGCTCACCGAGCGGATGGCGGAAAAGGGCTGGAAGCCCTCCACGCTGCTTACCTTTCTGGCCCGCATGGTGAACAAGGGGGCCCTGGCGGTGGAAAAGCAGGGCAAGCAGAACCTTTACCGCGCCCTGGTGAGCGCGGAGGATTACCGGGCCCAGGCCGCCCGGGAACTGCTGGGCCGGTATTACAGCGGCAGCGTCAAGAGCATGGTGGCCGCCCTGTACGATGGAAAGGGCCTCTCCGACGGGGAACTGGCGGAACTGCGGGCCTGGCTGGACGAGGAGGTGAAGGGCCGTGAATGAACTGTTCTACTCTCTGGTGCTGCCCCTTTCGGCGGCGGGCGGGCTGGCGGTGCTGGCCTGTCTGGCTCTCTCGCCGCTGCTGAACAAGCTGCGGCCCGCCGCCCGGACAAGGGCGCTGGCGGCGGCCTTCCCCCTCTTTTTGGTGCCGGCTGGGCCGGTGCTGGCCCTGCTCTTCGCGGCCGCGCCCGCCCCGGTGGCCGCGCCCCTGGCTCCGGTGGGCCGGGCGCTGGATGCGGCGGCCCGCGCCGCTCAAAGCGCCGCCCCGGCAGCACTGCCCGCCGGAACCGCGGCTCCGGCTGCCACGCCGGACCCGGCGGCTCTGGCGCTGGCGGCGCTGCCCTGGGTCTGGGCCGCAGGAGCGCTGGCCTGCACCCTGTGGCAGATGGGCCGGTATCTGCGTTTCTGCCGTGGGCTGCAAAGGCTCTCCGCCCCGGTGGGAGGGGAGCGGGACGCCCTGTGGCAGGAAGTGTGCGCCCAGGCGGGCGTGGCCTGTGCGCCCCGGCTGCGGGCCTGCCCTGGCCTTGCAGGCCCGGTGATGACCGGCCTTGTGCGCCCGGTGCTCTATCTGCCGGAAGGAATGCCTCTGGCCCGGCTGGAACTGGCCCTGCGCCACGAGGCGGCCCATCTGAGCCGGGGCGATCTGTGGGCCAAGGCGCTGGTGCGCTGGTGCTGCCGGCTGCACTGGTTCAACCCCCTGTGTGCCCTCCACGCGGCCCGCTGGAGCCGGGCCTGCGAGTACGCCTGCGACGAAAAAGCCGCCGCCGGGCTGGGCGAAGCCGACCGCCGTGCCTACGGCCTTCTGCTGCTGGACGCGGCCCAAAGCCGCCCCCTGCCCGCCGGCGCGGCGGGCCTGGGCGGTCCGAAAAAGGAGATGAAGGCCCGTCTGGCCGCCCTGCTGCACCCGGCGGCCCCCAGCCGCCGCCTCACCGTGGCCGTGGCCGCTGCGCTGATCGCCACCCTCTGCCTTACCGTTTGCGTGGCGGCGGGCTTCTCCGCCTCCGACACGCCGGTGAGTGCCCCGGTGAGCAGCGCCTCGCCCCAGCCGCTGGCCGGCGCGTCGTCCTCGCAGGAGCAGGACGCGGCGGACCCGGCCTCCCAGCCGCCCGCTTCCCAAAGCGGGGCGCAAGCGGACAGTGTGCCGCCCGCCTCCCAAAGCACTGCAAAGGCAGGCGACGCGGAGAAAACAGAGGGGTTTATATGGCCGGTGCCGGAGTATATAGAGGTCAGCCGCTGGAAGAGCGACTACCACAAGGGGGCTGACCTGAAAGCTCCCTACGGCAGCGAAGTGCTGGCCATGGCGGCGGGCACCGTGTCCATGGCCCAGTGGCATTACGCCTATGGCAACGTGGTGATGATCGACCACGGCAACGGCCTTTCCACGCTTTACAGCCATATGAGCAGCATGGATGTGGCGGTGGGGGACGAGGTGGCCCAGGGCCAGCAGATCGGCGCGGTGGGTTCCACCGGCAACAGCACCGGGAACCACTGCCATGTGGAGGTCCGCCAGGACGGCGCGCTGCGGGACCTGCACGACTACTTCCCCGACGCCTGACCGTGAAAACGCAAAAAAAGACCGCCCCCGGTGGGGCGGCCTTTTTTGGTTCAATGGGAAGGAAGGCTTACGCCTTGTTCACGCTGCCGAACAGCTCCATCTTCTCCTTGACGGTGGCCTTGATGGCCTCAAAGCCGGGGGCCAGCAGCTTGCGGGGGTCGTAGCCCTTGCCCTGCTGGTCCTTGCCGGCCTCGATGTACTCGCGGGTGGCGGCGGCGAAGCTCAGCTGGCACTCGGTGTTCACGTTGATCTTGGACACGCCCAGGCTGATGGCCTTCTGGATCATGTCGGCGGGGATGCCGGTGCCGCCGTGCAGCACCAGGGGGATGCCGCCGGTGGCCTCGTGGATCTTGCCCAGGGCGTCGAAGTCCAGGCCCTTCCAGTTGGCGGGGTATTTGCCGTGGATGTTGCCGATGCCCGCGGCCAAAAAGTCGATGCCCAGGTCCGCGATGCGCTTGCACTCGGCGGGGTCGGCCACTTCGCCGGCGCCCACAACGCCGTCTTCCTCGCCGCCGATGGAGCCCACCTCGGCCTCCACAGAAACGCCCATCTCATGGGCCAGTTTCACCAGCTCGGTGGTCTTGGCCACGTTCTCGTCGATGGGGTAGTGGCTGCCGTCGAACATAATGCTGGAGAAGCCGGCCTCCAGGCAGGCCTTGGCGCCTTCGTAGCTGCCGTGGTCCAGGTGCAGGGCGACAGGCACGGTGATGTTCAGGGTCTCCACCATGGCCTTCACCATGGCGGCCACGGTCTTGTAGCCGGTCATGTATTTGCCCGCGCCCTCGGAAACGCCCAGGATCACCGGGCTGTTCATCTCCTGCGCGGTGAACAGGACGGCCTTGGTCCACTCCAGGTTGTTGATGTTGAACTGACCCACGGCATAGTGGCCGTCCCGGGCCTTTTTCAGCATTTCAGTGGCGGAAACTAACATTATTTATGACCTCCGATCGTTTGGATGGGATGTTTTCCTCAAACAGTATACCCCATCGCGCCGCCAAAATCAATCGCCGCGGCGCTCTTTTGCGGTTTTTTTGTCTGCTTTCCCACGGGGAAGGCTGGCCCTGGCATAGTCAAAAATGAACTGCTGGGCAATGCCCTGATAGGGCCGGCAGCACGCCGGCGCGCCCCGGGGGAAAAGCCGCGCCATTGCCCGCTTCATCCACACGTCCATGGGCACCACGCTCCAGCGGGAGAGGCTGTAAAGCAGCACGCAGTCCGCCACCTTGGGCCCCACGCCCTTGATGGTCGTCAAGAGGGCCCGGGCGTCCGCATCGCAAAGGCCAGCCAGCGCCGCCTCGCTCACCTGGCCCGAGGCCACCTTTTGGGCCGCGTCGATGAGATACTCCGCCCGCCAGCCCGCCCGCAGGAAGGCAAGGTCCTCCGGCTGGCGCGCGGCCAGCACCTGGGGCGTGGGGAAGGCATAAGCGCCCTCTGCCAGCTTTTCTCCCAGCCCTTCGCACAGCCGCCCGGTGATGGCCGCGATGCGGGGGATGTTGTTGTTCTGGCTGATGATAAAGCAACACAGCGTCTCAAAAAAGGGCTGGCGCAGCACCCGGATGCCCGGGCGGTGTTCCACGCAGGCCGCCAGCCGCTTGCTGCCGGCGCAAAAGCGTGCCAGCAGGGCAGGGTAGTCCATGTCCAGCGCAAAGTAGTTTTCCCAGAAGGGCCGGTCCGCCTCCTTTGCGCCTTCCAGCGCCAGCACCGCGCCCTCCATGCGGGCGGTCACCGCCCGCCCGGCGGCCACGCCGGCCCATCCGCCGCCCTCCAGCGGCTTCCACAAAAAGGTCTGCCCGCAGCCAAGGGTGGCGGAAAGATCCAGCCCGCGGGTGTTTTCAAGCAGCAGCATGGCGTCTCCTTTCGATCAAGATGCGTTCCTGCTTTGTACGATAGCGCCCAAACGGCCCAAAGTCAAGGCCGCGGGGACAGACCGGCGGGAGGTAAATAAAGAGAAAAAAGGGGCAAAATCCCTGTAAAAACCGTCGAATTTCCAATATTGACAGGCCGTTTATAACCCTTTGTTTACGGAAAAACTTTCAACAACGCTGTGGAAAACCGGGTTGAAAACCCGGTGAGCTGTGGAAAAAGTGCCCCGGACAGGCTGTTTTTTAACATTTTCCACAGGGTTTTCAACATGTGGAAAGTTAAAAGTAGAATTACGGTGTGTATAACGGTCTTTACAAAGGGATCGACGTGGTTTCTACCGCCAAAGATTCTGCATAAATTTTTGCAGAAATGTCCAAAATCCCGCCGGGGCGTGCCCGCCGCAGGGCGGCGGCGTCGAAAGGGGCCGAAACTTTGTGCCAAACACTGGCAAAACCCGCGGCGGGGTGGTATACTTTTTTTGTATGCACAACGGTGAAAGACAAGGCGGCGTTTGCCGCTTTTGACAAAAAGGAGAAATCATGCGCAACAGCCCCGAAAAACACGACAGAGGCGCTCTGGAGCAGAGCCTTGTTTACGGCAAGAACCCGGTGGCCGAACTGCTGAAAAGCGGCGCCGGGGTAGACACTGTGCTGCTCAGCGAAAGCCTGCCCGACGCGGCGGCCTCCTACTACGCCGCCCTTGCCAAACAGGCGGGCGCGGTGGTCAAGCGGGTGCACCCGGGCAAGCTGCGGGCCAGCTGCGGCACCGACAGCCACCAGGGCGTGGCGGCCTATGCCTCCTCCATCTCCTACGCCAGCCTGGAGGACCTGCTGGCCGCCGCCCGCGACAAAGGCGAAGCGCCCTTTTTGGTGCTGGCCGACGGGGTGGAGGACCCCCACAACCTGGGGGCGGTCATCCGCTCGGCTCTGCTGTGCGGGGCCCACGGCGTGGTCATCCCCAAGCGGGGCGGGGCGGCGGTCACCCCCACGGTGCTGAAAAGCAGCGCCGGGGCGGCGGCCCGCCTGCCGGTGGCCCGGGTGGCCAACATCGGCGAGAGCATCCGCCGCCTCAAGGAGCAGGGCGTGTTCGTCTACTGCGCCGACATGGACGGCCAGCCTCTGGAAAAAGCCGACCTCACCGGCCCGGTGGCGCTGGTGCTGGGCAGCGAGGGCAAAGGCGTCAGCCCGCTGGCGCGCAAACTGTGCGACGGCGCGGTGAGCCTTTCCATGGCCGGGCGCGGCACCGGGGTGGACAGCTTTAACGTCTCGGTGGCGGCGGGCATCATCCTCTACGAGATCGCGCGGCAGCGCCGCTGAACACATACGCCCCGCAGGGCATGGAGGGATCGACAAGTGCCAGACAATAAATTTTCCGGCTCGGTGGACGAGATCCTGGAAACACTCAAGCAGCAGCAGGCGGCGGCCCCGGCCAGCGACCGGGCGGTGGACGAGATCCTGGCCGGCCTGGGCCTGGGGGACGGCCTGCCCCTGCCGCCGGCGCAGGAAGCGCCGGCCCCCCGGGCGGCCGGCGCGCCCAAGGCCCGGCCCGCCGCGAATGAGGCGGAAGAAAAACCGGCCTCGGCCCGGCCCGCGAAGGCCCAGCCCGCCCCCAAGGCCGAGGCTGCCCGGCCCGCCCCCAAGGCCCAGCCCGCGCAAAAACAGGAATCGCCCCGCCGGGAGGCCCCGGCGGAAAGGCCCGCCCGGCGCACGGTGCAGCGCCCGGCGGCAAAGCCCGCCGAGGCAAAGGCCCCCGCGGCGCAAAGCGAGGCCGACGAGGTCATCCGCCAGGTGCAGCAGACGGTGGCCGCCCCGGCGCCCCCCTCGCCGG
>DWXV01000045.1 GCA_019119025.1 Candidatus Allofournierella excrementigallinarum | reverse complement strand
GGGGGGGGGCTCGGGCGTGGGCTCCGGCCCGATGGAGACCACCAGGCCCACCTGGGAGTAAATTTTGACGGTGGAGCCTTCGGTGGGGGTGGAATCAATGACCACGCCCGCCGCGTACTCGCTGCTGTAGGCCTCGGTGACGACGCCGGTGACCAGGTTGTTGTTGGTCAGGGCTTTCTGGGCGTCCTCCAGGGAGACGCCCTTCACCGGGGGAACGGTGGTCTCGGTCTCGATCTTCTGCTGGCTGACATAGACCGAAACGGTCTCACCGCTGGCGATGCTTTCGCCCGCCGCCGGCTCGGTGCGGATGACGGTGCCCTCGGCGAGGGAGTCGTCCTCCACGATCATGCGGCGCACCTGCAGCCCCAAATCCTTCAGTTCCTCTTCGGCGTCGGCAATTTTCCACTGGGTCACGTCGGGCACGTTCACATACAAAGTGCCCAGGCTCACCTTCACGGTGACCTTCTGGCCCTCCTTTACGGTGCGGGGCCCGCGGGGCGACTGGTAGTAGATGACGCCCTCTTCATACTGGGCGTTGTACTCCTGCTCGGCCACCAGGGTCAGCTGGCCGGAATACTCTTCTTTCACCGTCTCCCACTGCATGCCGGTGAAGTCGGGCAGTTCCACATCCGCCTTGTTGCTGAACAGGGGGTTGGTGGAGTTGGCAAAGATGAGATAGCACAGAATGGCGCTGCCCAGGGCAAAGGCCGCGGCCATGCCCGCCAGGATGGGCAGCACGCCCACCTTGCGGCGGGGCTTGCGCTGGCGCTGGCTGTTCCTGCTGGCGGAAGAAGGCCCCTGCGCCTTGCGGCCGCTTTGGGCAGCGGGGCCCTTGCGGCCCGAGGGGCCGCCGTTTGACTGTTTAACCACCTTGTCGATATACCTTTCTGGCGAATCTTCGGTCATATATTCGTACTCGAAGCGGATGCTGGGGTTCTTTTTGAACTCCTCCAGGTCATTGAGCATGGCCCGCGCGCTGGGATAGCGCCGCGCCGGGTCCTTCGCCATGGCCCGGGCGGTGATGTCCTGCAGCGCTTTGGGCACGTCCGGCGCCACCTCGCCAAGGGGCGCGGCGGTGTCGGCGATCTGCTTGATGGCAACGGACACGGCGCTGTCCGACTCGAAGGGCAGCTTGCCCGAGAGCATCTCGTACATCATCACGCCCATGGAGTAGATGTCCGCCTTGGCGTCGGTGACGTCGCCCTTGGCCTGCTCGGGGCTGATGTAGTGCACCGAGCCGATGGCCTTTTCGCTGGTGTCCTGATACTCCGCCCGGGAGAAGCGGGCGATGCCGAAATCCATGATCTTGACCCGGCCGTCCGCCACAAGCATGATGTTCTGGGGCTTGATGTCCCGGTGGACAACGCCCTTCTGGTGGGCGTGGTCCAGCGCGTCCAGCACCTGCTGGCAGAAGTGGACCACCTCTTTCCAGGTAAGGGGCCCGCCCCGGCGGTTCATGTATTCCTTCAGGGTGATGCCGTCGATGTACTCCATCACGATGAACTGGAGCCGGTCGGTGACCGAGACGTCGTAGACCTTGACGATGCCCGGGTGGTCCAGGATGGAGATGGCCTTGGATTCGTTCTTGAAGCGCCGCACCAGTTCGGTGTTCTGGCTGAACTCCTCCCGCAGGATCTTCACCGCCACCACAGCGTCGGTTTTCAGGTCGCGTCCTTTGTAGACGTTGGCCATGCCGCCCACGCCCACCAGGCTTTCCAGCAGGTAGCGGCCTTCCAGTTTTTTGCCGATCAGTTCGTCCATTTCAATCCTCCGTGGGTTCCACCCCTACCAGCACAGCGGTCACATTGTCCTGGCTGCCGGCAGCCAGCGCCCGCTCCACCAGCTTGCGGGGGGTGATGAAGAAGGGGGTGTGCTCCAGAATGTCCTGCAATTGCTCTGCGGGCACCGCGCCGGAAAGGCCGTCGGAGCACAGCAGCAGCACGTCGCCCGTTTTGACAGGGGCGCTGGTGTAGTCCCCTTCCACCTCGGGCTCCACGCCCAGGGCCTTGGTGATGAGATTCTTGTGGGGGTGGCAGGCGGCCTGCTGGCGGGTGATCTGCCCGCTTTCGACCATCTGCTGCACCATGGTGTGGTCCACCGTGAGCTGCACAAGCTCGCCCGGGCGGCAAAGGTACGCCCGGGAGTCGCCCACATGGGCCACGTGCGCCGTGCCCCGGCGCACCAGCGCGCACACCGCGGTGGTGCCCATGCCCCGGTGGGCGGGGTCCTTCAGCGCCTCGGCCCAGACCGCCCGGTTCGCCTGGGCGATGCACCGGGCCAGCAGGGCCGGCTCGCCCCCCTCGGGCAGGTTTTTCAGGCCCTCGGCAAAGCAGTCTTCCAGGGCGTCGGTGGCCACCTGGCTGGCAAGCTGCCCGGCGGCGGCGCCGCCCATGCCGTCGCACACGACGGCCCAGACCGTGTCGTCGGGAAGGCGCGCGGCGCGGTAGTTATCCTGATTTTCGGAGCGGTAACCGCCCTTGTCGGTCTTGCCCGCCAGTTTCATTTCCTTCCCTCCCTTGCCGCCTCTTCGCGGCGCAGCTGGCCGCAGGCGGCGCTGATGTCGCTGCCCAGACGGCGGCGCACGGTGGCGTTCACCCCGAGATCTGTGAGCAGCGTTTGAAAGCGCTTGACGTTTTCGGCGTCGGTGGCGGAATAGGGGCTGCCGTCCACCGGGTTGATGGGGATGAGGTTCACATGGGCTCCCATGCCCCGGATGAGCGCCTCCAGTTCCTTTGCGGTGGCGGGGCTGTCGTTCACGCCCCGCACCATGGAGTATTCAAAGCTGACCCGCCGGCCGGTGGTCTGCTGGTAGCGGCGGCAGGCCGCGATGAGCTGGGCCACCGGGTAGGCGTCGTTCACCGGCATCATCCCGCTGCGCATCGCGTCGTTTGGCGCGTGCAGCGAGATGGAGAGGGTGAGCTGCAGCTTTTTCTCCGCCAGCCTGTCGATCATGGGCACGATGCCGCAGGTGGACAGGCTGATGTTGCGCATGCCGATGTTCACCCCGTCGGGCCCCGAAATGATGGAGAGGAAGTCCATCACGTTGTCGAAGTTGTCCAGCGGCTCGCCGATGCCCATGAGCACGATGTGGCTGATGCGCTCGCCGATGTCCTTCTGGGCGGCGTAGATCTGGCCTGCGATCTCCCCCGCTTCCAGATCGCGCACCCGGCCCGCCTGGGTGGAGGCGCAGAAGCGGCAGCCCATGCGGCAGCCCACCTGGCTGGACACGCAGGCGGTGACGCCGTAGCGGTAGCGCATGACAACGGTCTCGATGCAGTTGCCGTCGGCAAGGGCAAAGAGGTATTTCACCGTGCCGTCTTTGGACTGCTGGCGCCGCACGATGGCGGGGGCGGCGATGTACCAGCCCTCTTCCAGCTTTGCCAGAAGGGCCTTGGGCTGGTCGGTCATGGCGGAAAAATCCGTGACAAGTTTTTGGTGCAGCCAGTGGAAAATCTGCTTGGCCCGGAAGGCGGGCTGGCCCAGCTCCTTCATCAGGGCCGTCAGCCCCTCGAGCGTATAGGAGGATATACAGTTCTTGCTCATTGTATCACAAACCCTCGTTCGTTTCCATACCCCGGGCGTTCACACCCGTTCCAGCACTGCTGCAAAAAACCCGTCCGGGCCGGCAAAGCCGGGCAGCATGGTCTGCATGCCGTCTTCGACGAGCGCGCCCTCCAGCACCACGGGCGGCGGCAGGAGGCGGAACCCCGGCGTTTTTTCCAAAAAGGCGCGGACCACCCGCCCATTCTCCCGCTCGTCCATCGTGCAGGTGGAGTAGACAAGGCGGCCGCCTTCCTTTACATAACGGGCGGCGTTGGTGAGAATTTTCAACTGGAGGGCACGAAGTTCTTCGCCGCCTTCCAGGGACTTATAGCGGATGTCCGGTTTTTTGGCGATGATGCCAAGGCCGGAACAGGGCACATCGCACAGCACCCGGTCGGCTCCGGCCAGCGCCGGGTCATAGACCGAGGCGTCCCCCTTCGCCACCGAGACGCAGGAAAGGCCGCACCGCCGCGCCGCCCTTTCGATGAGAGGCAGGCGGTTTTGGGCCGCGTCAAAGCTCAGAAGGCGGCCCTTGTCCCCCATCTGCTGGGCCAGCAGCAGGGTCTTGCCGCCGGGGGCGGCGCAGAGGTCCAGCACCGTTTCGCCGGGCTTCGCTTCGAGGCAGAGGGCCGCCGCCTGGCTGGCGAGGCCCTGCACATGGTAAAGCCCCTGCCGGAAGGCCTCGGTGGCAGCGGGGCTGCCGGAAAATTCCGCTTCCACCGCCCCGGGCACGCCCAGCGGGCGGGCTTTTACACCCTCTTCCGCCAGCTTTTCGCAAAGCTGCTGGGGCGCGCAGCGCAGTGTGTTGCAGCGCAAAGTGACCGGCGGCTTTTCAAAAAAGGAGGCCAGCATCCGCTCGGCCTTGCCGGGATACTGCTTCAAAAGCAGCTCCACGACGGGCAGGCCCACCGAATAGCGCACCGACAGTTCTTCCGCGCGGCTGGAAAAGCGGGCGGAGGAAACATCCAGCCCCACGGCTTTGCGCAGCACCGCGTTCACAAGGCCCGCCGCGCTGCTTTTTTTAAGCGCCCGGCACAGGCCCACCGCCTCGCTGACCGCCGCGGGCACGGGGGTGTTCATATAGTTTGCCTCGTAGAGGCCGCAGCGCAGCGCCGCCCGCACCGGGGCGTCCAGCTTTTGCAAGGGTTTTGCAAGGCACCGGCTCAGCGCCCAGTCCAGAGTGAGCAGCCGCTCGGTGACGCCGTAGAACAAAGCGCTCGCGAAGGCTTTGTCCCTGGGCGAAAGGGCCTCTTTTTCCAGCGCGGCGGCCAGCACCAGGTTGGAATAGCCGCTCTGCTCCTGCTTCACAAGAGCCAGGGCCGCCGTGCGGCGGGCGTTGTTCATGGTCAATGCTCCTTTTCCTGCAGCACGTCGCCGGCCTTGAGACGGCGGCCTGCCGCCCAGGCGGTGCCCGCCATGGGCTTTTTGCCCTCCGGCACCACTTCGGCGAGTTCCAGCGCGCCCTCGCCGCAGGCGATGGTCAAAGGCGAAAGGGCCAGCACCTGACCCGGCGCGCCGCTGCCGGCGGCCACGCGGCTCTTGAGGACTTTTATCTTCTTGCCGTCTTCCTCAAAGAAGGCGACGGGCCAGGGATTCATGCCCCGCACAAGGTTGTGCAGCTGCGCCGCGGGGCGAGTGAAGTCGAAATGGGCCATCTCCTTGGTGAGCGGCGGCGCGAGGGTGGCTTTGCTGTGGTCCTGCGGGGTGCGGGTCACCTCGCCGCGGCCGATGGCGGCGATGGTCTCCACCAGGGTCTTTGCGCCCTGGCCGGTGATGCGCTGGAACACCTCGCCGCTGGTCTCCTCGGGGCCGATGTCCACCGGGGCCACATTCAGGATGTCGCCGGTGTCCAGGCCTTCGTCCAGGAACATGATGGAGACGCCGGTCTCGGCGTCGCCGTTGATGACCGACCACTGCACCGGCGCGGCGCCCCGGTATTTGGGCAGCAGCGACACGTGCAGGTTGATGCAGCCCAGGGGCGGCACTTCCAGCACCTCGGGGGGCAGGATGCGCCCATAGGCCACCACCACGATCAGCTCGGGGGTCAAAGCGCGGATGTCCGCCTGCACCGCCTCGTCCCGCAAAGTGCGGGGCTGGTAGACGGGGATGCCCCGGCTTTCGGCCAGCACCTTCACCGGGGGCGCGGTGAGCACCTGCTTGCGGCCCACCGGCTTGTCCTGCCGGGTGAACACACCGCAGACCTCGTGCCCTGCCTCCAGGATGGCCGCAAGGCTGGCCGCCGCGATGTCCGGCGTGCCCATGAAAAGAATGCGCATCAGTCTTCCTCCGCCTCGTCGGGGTAATCGTCCTCATAGAAATGGTCGGCCAGGTCCATGATGGTGATGCCGTCCAGATGGTTGGTCTCGTGGCAGAAGCACCGGGCCAGCATCTCCTCGGCCTCCATCTCAAAGGTGTTGCCGAAGCGGTCCTGGGCGCGGATCTTCACCTTGCGGGGGCGCTCGATGGCCCCGTTGTGGCCCGGGAAGGACAGGCACCCTTCGTAGAGGGTGACGGTGTCCTCGGATTCTTCCAGGATCTCGGGGTTGACGCACTCGATGAACTTGGGCTCGTAGCCCTCGGGCACGGCGCCGTCCTCCGGCAGGTCCCGCTCGTCCAGGGCGATGAACAGGCGGCGCATCACGCCCACCTGGGGCCCGGCGAGGCCGAGGCCGCCGGCGTCCAGCAGGGTCTCTTTCATGTCGTCCAGCAGGGTGGCCAGACGTCCGTCAAAATTGGTGACCGGGCGGCAGACCTTTTTCAGGATGGGGTCGCCGTCCTGCACGATGGTGCGAAGTGCCATAGTTCGTTGCTCCTTTGTCTGTAGTGGCGGGGCGTTTCAGTCCCCGTCGGAATTGAGATCCAGCGTCACGGCGGCCCTGGCGGGCAGCCCTTCGGCGGAATAGTCCTGCATCACCTGGGCAAGCATCGCCCGGAAGGCTTTGTCGTTGCGGCATTTGATGGTGAGTTTGTAGCGGTAGCGGCCCTTGAGGAGGACCACGTTCATGGGCGCGGGGCCCAAAAGGCGCAGCGGCATGTCCGACTGCTGCTTTGCCCGGGCGGTGAGCAGCGCGCCGAAGCGGGCCGCGGCGGCAAGGGCCTCGCCGTCCTTTTCGCCGCTGAAGGCGGCGATGCACACCGAGCAGAAGGGCGGGTAGAGGCACAGCCTGCGGAAGGCGATCTCCTGGGCAAAGAAGGCCTCGTAGTTTTGAGCGGCCGCCAGATTCAGCACCGGGTTTTGGGGGTCCACCGTCTGGATGACCGCGTGGCCCGGCTCGCCGGCCCGGCCGCCCCGGCCGATGACCTGGGTGACCAGGCTGAACACGTTCTCGTAGGCCCGGAAGCCCTGGGAAAAGAGCAGGCTGTCCACCCCCAGCACCCCCACCAGCGTGACCTTTTCAAAGTCAAGGCCCTTGGCCACCATCTGGGTGCCCAGCATGATGTCATAGTCCCCGGCGGCAAAGCGCGCCAGCATGCGGTCGTGGGCGTTTTTTTTGCCGGTGGAGTCCTGGTCCATGCGCAGGACGCGGGCGTCCGGGAACAGCCCGGCCAGTTCCTCCTCCACCCGCTGGGTGCCGAAACCGGTGTAGCGCAGCTTGCCGCCGCACGCGGGGCATTTTGCAGGCACCGGCGAGATGGCGCGGCCGCAGTAGTGGCACAGCAGCTTCTGCTCGGCCTTGTGGTAGACCATGGGCACGCTGCAGCTGCCGCATTTCACCGCCTTGCCGCACTCGGTGCACATGCCCACGGTGCGGTAGCCCCGGCGGTTGAGCAGCAGGATGGCCTGCCGCTTCGCCGCCAGCGTCTGGCGGATGTGCCCGGCCAGTGGGGCGCTGATGCTGGCGGGGTTGCCCGCCGCCAGCTCGGCCCGCATGTCCACCAGTTCCACGGTGGGCAGCGGCTGGCTGGCGTAGCGTTTGGTGAGTTTGTAAAGGGTATAGCGCCCGTCCAGCGCGGCCTGATAGCTCTCCACGCTGGGGGTGGCGCTGGCGAAGAGAACCAGCGCGTTATGGTCGGCGGCGCGGCGCTTGGCCACCTGCCGCGCGTCAAAGCGGGGGGCGTTCTCCGACTGGTAGGTGTGCTCCTGCTCCTCGTCCACCACGATGAGGCCGATGTTCGAAAGCGGCGCGAACACCGCGCTGCGGGTGCCCACCACGATGTCGGCCCCGCCGGTCTGGATCATCCGCCACTGCAACAGGCGCTCGGTGTGGCTGAGGGCGGAGTGCTGCACCGCCACCCGCTCGCCGAAGCTGGCTTTGAGGCGGCGTATCATCTGGGGGGTGAGGCTGATCTCCGGCACCAGCACCAGGGCGGTGCGCCCCAGCTCCAGGCAGCGCTGGATGAGTTTCAGGAACACCAGCGTCTTGCCGCTGGCGGTGACGCCGTGGAGCAGGGCCGCTGCGGGCTTGTGCTGGGCCAGCTGAGCGGCAAGGCCCTCGAACACCCGCTGCTGGTCGTCGCTTAAAATCACCGGCTCCTCCGTGCGGGGGATGCCCGCGTAGAGATCCACGGCCCTGTCCACCTGGCCTTTGCGCAGAACGCCCTTTTCACAAAGGTTATCCAGCACGGCGCGGGAAAGGCCCATCTCCGCGAGGGCCGAGGCGGGCAGCGGGCCGTTTGCCAGCGCGGCGGCGGCGGCTTTCTGCTTTTCGGTGGGTTTGGGCTTTTCGGGCAGCGGGCCGGCCAATTCATACAGGGGCTCTGTGTGGCGCTGCAGCTGCTTTTGCAGCCGGGGGCCGTTTTCGGTGCTCGCCGGGCGGTACTGGGCCCCGTAAGGGATGACGGCCCGCACCGCTTCGTACCAGGTGCAGAAGGTGCGCTCCTTCAAAAAGTGCACAAGGCCCAGCAGTTCGCTTGTGAGGCGGGCTTCCTCGGGGGCGGCGTCGAACAGTTCCTTGCAGCGGCCTGCCTCCTCCTGCCCGCCCAGGGCCAGCACCACGCCGGTGCGGGGCCTGTTGCCTTTCCCGAAGGGCGCCAGCACCATGCTGCCCACGAACACCGCCCCCTCCAGCCGGGGCGGCAGCAGGTAGGTATAGAGCTTGTCAAAGTGGAAGGTGGCCCCGCTGACTGCCACTTGAACGGTCTGCAACAAAGCCACGTTCCCCCTTTTCCTTATCTATGTATGCTGATGCTTCTGGATGAGGCGGTAAATTTCGTCGGCGCAGCGGTCCACGTCGTCGTTGACCACCACCTCGTCGTAGTCGGTGGCGTAGCTCATCTCCTCCGCCGCCCGGGCAAGGCGGCTCTGGATGGCCTGCTCGCTCTCGGTTCCGCGGCCCCGCAGCCGCTCTTCCAGCTCGGCGTAGCTGGGGGGCTGGATGAAGATGGTGGTGGCCCCGGGGTACAGGCGCTTGATGTTGGCGGCGCCCACCACCTCGATGACCAGGATGACGGTGGTGTGGGCGGCGATGCGCCTGTCCACCTCGGACTTGGGGGTGCCGTAGTAATTTCCGCAGTACCGGGTGTACTCCAAAATTTCGCCGCCGGCAATTTTCTGCTCGAAGGCGGGCACGGTAAGGTAGTAGTAGTTGACGCCCTCGGTTTCGCCGGGGCGCTTGCCGCGGGTGGTGGCGGAAACGGAAATTTCAATTTCCGGGTGCCGCGCCATCAGGCGGGAAACCACCGTGTCCTTGCCGGAACCGGAGGGCCCGGAGACCACCACAAGATACCGTTCGTTATTCATTGTCCATCTCCTCGTCGTCTTCCATATCGTCCACCGCCAGGCGGTTGGCCACCGTCTCAGGCTGCACGGCGCTGAGGATGACGTGGTCGGAATCCATGATAATGACCGCGCGGGTGCGGCGGCCGTAGGTGGCGTCGATGAGGGCCCCCTTGTCCCGCGCCTCCTGCACGATGCGCTTGATGGGGGCGCTTTCGGGGCTGACGATGGCGATGAGCCGGCTGGCGCTGACCATGTTGCCGAAGCCGATGTTGATGAGTTTCATACCTGCCTCTCCCCTTTACTCGATGTTCTGGATCTGCTCGCGGATCTTTTCAATTTCGGCCTTGGTGTCCACCACCATGCGGGTGATGGCCAGGTCCTGGCACTTGGAGCCGATGGTGTTGGTCTCCCGGTTCAGCTCCTGGGTCAAAAAGTCCAGCTTGCGGCCCACGGGGCCGTCGGCGCTCAAGATCTCCCGGTACTGGGCGATGTGGCTGCGCAGGCGCACCGTCTCCTCGTCCACGGCGGTCTTGTCCGCAAAGATGGCGGCCTCGGTGAGGATGCGCGCCTGGTCGATGTTCTGGTCCTGCAAAATGGTCTCCAGGCGGGCGTAGAGCTTCTGGGTGTAGTTTTCCACCCGCTGGGCGCTGCCCTCTTCGATCTTGCCCACCGTCTGCTCGATGGCGGCAAGGCGGTCCATCACGTCGGCCTTCAGCTTTTCGCCCTCCACCGCCCGCATGGCGATGAAGTTCTGCAAAGCGGCCTGGCACACGCCGGCCACATCCTGCCAGAGGGCGTCCTCGTCCACGTCGGCATGGCGCACGGCCAGCACGTCGGGGAAGCGGGCCAGCAGGCCGGCGGTCACGTCTCCCGCCGCGCCCGTCCCGGCGCGGATGGCTTCCAGCGCCGCGGCGTAGCTTTTGGCCAGGGGCATATTCACCTGCACCGTCACGTCCGGGGCGCTGACCGCCTGCATCTGCAGGCTCAGCTCCACCTTGCCCCGGCTGACCGCCGCGCTGAGCAGCTTTTTCAGCTTGTCGTCCATATAGGCGCAGCTGCGGGGGATGCGGGAGGAATACTCGAAATAGCGGGAATTGACGCTTTTGATCTCCACCGTGATGTCACGGCCGTTCACCAGCGCCTCGGCCCGGCCGTAGCCGGTCATGCTCAGGGCCATTCAAACCAACCTCTTTCACCTTTCGTCTTGCGCTTCGGTGTATATTTTCGCAAGGGCCCAATGCCCCGATTTTAAAATATACATATTGTTATCTTACTCTCTTTGGCTCGTTTTTTCAAGGTTTTGCTTCCATTTTCTGGCCCGCGCGCGGCCTTCTCCCCTTCTCTTCAGCATGGGCAGGGCGGCGCAAAAATATCCCCCCGTTCCGGCGGAACAGGGGGATATGCGCATCAAAAAATCACACGGGATGGCTCTTGGCGGCGTAGTCCACATGGTCGCCGTCCACGCCGGCGGCCTTCTCGGCGCGCTTTTCGAAGAACCCCGGGGCCACCTGGGGGAACATGGCGTAGGTGAGCACGTCCTCCTCCTGGATGGCGTATTTGGCGGCCTCGGCCTTCATCTTCTCCACCTCCGGCTCCAGCAGGTCGGCCGGGCGGCAGGTGATGGGCGCTTCGCCGCCGAGGATTTTCTTGGTGAACTCGGGGCTGATGGGCGCGGGGGTGCGGCCGTAGTCGCCGTGGACCAGGCCCTTGAACTCCTTGGTGACCATCTTGTAGCGCTCGCCCATGATGACGTTGAACACCGCCTGGGTGCCCACGATCTGGCTGGTGGGGGTGACCAGCGGCGGATAGCCGGAATCCTCGCGCACACGGGGGATCTCCTGCAGGACGGCGTCCAGCTGGTCCTCCTTGCCGGCGTCCTTCAGCTGCTTGAGCAGGTTGGAGAGCATGCCGCCCGGCACCTGATACAGCAGGGTGTTGGCGTCCACGCCCAGCATCTTGGGGCTGATCTGGCCGTTGGCGATATACTTCTCGCGGAGTGTTGCAAAGTGGGCACGCACCACGTTCAGCTTCTTCAGGTCCAGGCCGGTGTCGTACTCGGTGCCCTTCAAAGCGGCCACCAGGCTCTCGGTGGGCATGTGGCTGGTGCCAAGGGCCAGGGGGCTTATGGCGGTGTCGATGATGTCCGCGCCGGCCTCGATGCCCTTGAGGATGGACATGGAGGCGAGGCCGGAGGTGTAGTGGCTGTGGATGTCCACCGGGATGGAAACGGTCTCCTTGAGTGCCTTCACCAGTTCGTAGGTGGCATAGGGCGTCAGCAGGCCCGCCATGTCCTTGATGCAGATGCTGTGGGCGCCCATCTCTTCCAGGGTCTTGGCGTAATTGGCGAAGTACTCGTTGTTGTGCACGGGGCTCAGAGTGTAGCTGATGCAGCCCTGCACATGGGCCTTTTCCTTGATGGCGGCTTTGATGGCGGTCTCCAGGTTGCGGGGGTCGTTCAGCGCGTCGAAAATACGCAGGATGTCGATGCCGTTGGCAACGGACTTCTGCACAAAGTATTCCACCGCGTCGTCGGCGTAGTGGCGGTAGCCCAGCATGTTCTGGCCGCGGAAGAGCATCTGCAGCTTGGTGTGGGGCATTTCCCTGCGCAGGATGCGCAGGCGGTCCCAGGGGTCCTCGTCCAGGAAACGGATGCAGGCGTCGAAGGTGGCGCCGCCCCAGCACTCCACCGAGTAGTAGCCCACCTCGTCCATGGCGGGCAGGATGGGACGCATCTCATCCATGGTCATGCGGGTGGCCAGCAGCGACTGGTGGGCGTCGCGCAGCACCACTTCTGTGATCTTTACGGGTTTTGCCATCTCGCTCCCCTCCCGTTTCTCAGTTCAGCGAAGCCAGCACGTCGCCGGAGTTCACGCTGTCGCCCTTCTTCACGTTCACCGCGGCCACGGTGCCGTCCTGCGGGGCCACGATCTCGTTCTCCATCTTCATGGCTTCCAGGATGACCAGCACGTCGCCCGCCTTCACAGCGGCGCCGGGAGCCACTTTCACGTCCAGGATGGTGCCGGGCATGGGGGCGTTCACAGCCACGGATCCGGCGGCAGCCGGGGCGGCCTTGGGCGCGGGGGCGGAAGCCGCCTTGGGCGCGGGGGCGGCCGCAGGGGCGGCGGCGCCGGCGGCGGTCTCCTCCACGGTCACATTGTACGGGATGCCGTTGACGGTGATGGTGTAGTGTTTCATAGTCCGTGTTCCTCCTATATCAATGGATATGACGCGTCGTTCTTAACATCACAGGGCCATGTTGCCGTGCTTCTTGGGCAGGCGCTGGGCCCGCTTGCTGGCCAGGATGTCCAGCGCGTTCACCAGCGCGGCGCGGGCGCCGGCGGCGTCCACCACGAGGTCCGCGGCGCCGGCAGCCACGGCGGCCTGGGCGCTGCACTCGCCGGCGGCGTACTGGGCGGCCCTGGCGGCGGTGGCGGCGGCCAGATTGTCGCTGGCCTCCAGTTCATCTTTATACAGCACACGGGCAGCGGCCATCGGGTCCAGGGCGGACACGGTGCAGCCGGCGACGGCCAGCCGCAGGTCGGCGCCCGCCAGGGCGGTGTAGACAGGGCCCACGGCCTTGCCCGCAAGCAGGGCCACCTTGGCGGTGGTGGCGTCGGCGTAAGTACCGGCCAGACGGGCGGCGGCGCGGATGCCGCCCGCTTCGTCCTCGCTGGCGCTGGGCACGAAGCCCTCGCTGTTGACCACAGTCACCACAGGGATGCTGAAGGCGTCGCACAGGCGCACCAGACGGGCGGCTTTGTCCACGCAGACGCGGCACAGGCCCTCGGGTCTGGTGGCAACCACGCCCACGGCGTTGCCGTTCACGGTGGCGAGGGCGGTGTAGACGTTTTTGCCGAAGGCGCTGAACAGCTCGATGGCGCTGCCCTCGTCCACAAGGGCGGCCACGGCCTTTTCGGCGTCGTATTTGGCGAAGTCGGGCGCGGCAGAAGGCGCCTCGAACTCGAACACGGAGGGGCCGGCCAGGTTGTTGCCGGGCAGCAGGGTGACGATCCGGGCGGCCAGGGAGGCAGCCTCGGCGGCCGTCTTTGCGGTGAGGGCCGCGACGCCCGCCCTGGCGGCGAAGGCCGCGCTGCCCGCGCCGGGCAGCTTGTCGCCGTGGGCCGCGCTGGTGAAGGGGGCGGTGAAGAACAGCTCGGCCCCTTCGGCCATGATGCACACGTCGGCGCTGGCGGCGGCCAGGGCTGCGGTGGCGCCGCAGACGCCCGCCACAACGGCCACCTGCGGCACCACGCCGGAGGCCCTGGCGATGGCGGCGTTCAGCCGGGAGGCGGCGGTGAGGACATCCAGGCCTTCGTCCAGCTTCGCGCCCGCCGCGTCGTAGAAGGTGACCACCGGGTTGCCGGTGAGGCAGGCCATCTCAAGGGCCTTGATCTGCTTTTCCACATCCTTCACGGTGAGCGCGCCGCCGTTCTGGCACACCGCGTACACCGGCTGCCCGCCGGCGCAGCCGTGGGCCACCTCCACCGTGCCGGATGCCAGCAGCGGGGTGTAAACGCCGTCGTCGAAGAACGCCGATAAGATCTCGCCTGTGCCCAGCTTTTCTTTCGCCATAATTGACCCTCCTGTTTCATTGCAACGAAAACGCGGTTGCCGCCTTCGCTTTCTATTCACAAATTCAGGTTTATTATACTACTTTGACAAAAGGATAACAACATCTTTTCGCCTGCCGCCAGCATAGTACAACAAAATCGGCAAATGAGACAAACTCACTCGCTTTTTGCCAGACGGCGCCGGCCCGCAGATGCTTTGCGGGGGCCTTCGGCGCGGGCCGCGCGGCGGGCGGCGGCCTCCTGGCTGGCCTGGGTGCGGGCCCGGGCCCTGCCCTTCTGGGCGGCGGCCCGCAGGGCGGCCACCTCGCTCTTGGTCAGCTCCCGGTACTGGCCGGGCTGGAGCATGCCCAGCTTCACCGCGCCCATGGCGCTGCGGCGCAGGCGCACCACTTCCAGGCCCACCGCCTCGCACATGCGGCGGATCTGGCGGTTCTTGCCTTCCTTGATGGTCATTTCCAGCACGGTGCGGCCCGGCTCGTCCACCACCACGTTCACCACGGCGGGCTGGGTGGTGGTGCCGTCGTCCAGGGTGACGCCCTTGCTCAGGGCCACCACCTGGCCCTCGTCCGCGCGGGGGTGCACCGTGACCCGGTAGAGCTTGCTCACCCCGTGGGAGGGGTGCATCATCAGGTTGGCAAAGCCGCCGTCGTTGGTGAGCAGCAGAAGGCCCTCGCTGTCTTTATCCAGGCGCCCCACCGGGAACACCCGCACGGGATAGTCCGCCAGCAGGTCCATCACCGTTTTGCGGCCCCGCTCGTCGCTGGTGGTGGTGACGAAGCCCCGGGGCTTGTGGAGCATCAGGTAGTGGTACTCCTGCTTTTTGACCAGGCGGATGCGCTCGCCGTCGATCATCATCGTGTCGCGGTTCACGTCCATCTTGTCGCCCAGGCGGGCCGGGTGGCCGTTGATCTTGACCCGGCCTTCCAGAATGATCTGCTCGGCGGCGCGCCGGCTGCAAAGGCCCTGTTCGGCCATGACTTTCTGAATGCGTTCCAATGCCATGCGTATCGAATTCCCTTTCCTGTTTTGCTCGTGATGCACAAAGGGAGCGGCCGGACCCGGCGCGCATTTGTGCGCCGCGTTTCAGCCACCCCCGGCTTTTTTTACTCCTGCTCCTGGGACGCCTCCCCTGCGGGCTCGGCGTTCTCTTTTTTGCCCAGCATGCCGCCGAGCTTATCCACCAGTTCGGGCAGCATGTTCAGCGCCCGGTCCACCGTGCTGGAGGGGTCGGCCAGCTGCACGGTGCGCACGTTGCCGTCTTTGATGATGAGGAAGGCCACCGGCGTGACCGACACGCCCGCCCCGGTACCGCCGCCAAACAGTTCCTTGGTGGTCTTGGCGCCGAAATCGGAGCCGCCGCCCGCGAAGCCGAAGGTCACCTTGGACACCGGCAGGATGGTGGCGCCATCCACCCGGATGGGCTCGCCGATGATGGTGTTGGAGCCTGTCATCTCCTTGATCTTTTCCAGCGTGACGCTCATCAAGCCTTCCAACTGCCGTTCTGCCATGTGGTTCTCCTTCCGGGGCGCAGGGCCCCTTTCTTTCGTTCTGGGTCAGAGGAACTTTTGTTCCTTCAGGCGGCGAAACGCCCAAATTCCCACTGATACCATTATAAACAAACAGCCGGTGATCTTGCAAGAGAAACTTGCGTTTCTCTCCTCGTCGCCGGTGTAGTCCGGCCGGACGGTGATCTGGCCGGGGCGGATGCGGATGAAGTTCTGCAATGCGCCAAGGCCCGCGCCCACCGCCGCCCAGACATGCCCCACCGCCAGGGCGGTGTCCGAAGCCGAGCCCCTGTGCACCGGCAGGAAAGCGTCGATGTCATGGACCGTGAGCCCCGCCAGCAGCCGCCGCACAGCGCCCCCCGCCGTGGAGACGAGGGCCAGGGTGCGGTCCAGGTCTTTGGGCAGTTTGTCCGCCAGGGAGGGGCTTTTGGGCTGCGCGGCCTTCGCCTTCTTTTCCGGGGCGGGGCCGGGAGCCGGAGCCGCCTTTGGGGCAGGCTTTTCTTTTTCGGGCGGCTCGCTTTCTGGGGCCGCCTGCGGCGCGCTCCGGTCGGGCGCCGCCTCCGGGAAAGGCTTTGTCTTCGGCGCGGGCGTTTTCTCGTTTTTGCGTTTGCGCTTTTCGGGCTGGGGCTTTTCTTCTTTTTCCGGGCGGGGATAGAGCTTTATCCGCACGAACAGCACCCGCAGCCATGCCGCGAAGCCCGTTTCGTCCGCCCGCAGCTCGGCGGTGATGGGCACAAACAGCGCCAGCGCCACCAGCCCCAGCAGCGCCGCCAGCACCCACAAAAGGATGCGGACGATCAGCCACAGGGCGGCCATTTAAGCTTCGGCCCCCTCCGCGGGCGGCTGGGTGCTCCCGGGCAGTTCGCCGGCGGCCAGCTGTTCCAGCGGCAGTTCGTCGTCGTGCAGCGGCGGCAGCTGGGCCAGGCTTTCCAGCCCGAAGGTGCGCAGGAATGTGTCGGTGGTGGCAAAGCTGACGGGATGGCCCGGCAGGTCCAGACGGCCCGCTTCCTCGATGAGGCCCTTTTCCAGCAGTTTTGCCACGGTGGAGGAAGAATCCACGCCGCGCACCTGCTCCACAAAGCCCCGGGAGACCGGCTGGTTGTAGGCGATGATGGCCAGCACTTCCAGCGCCGCCTGGCTCAAAGGGGTGTTGCGGCGGGTGTCCAGAATGTTCTTCACCGGCCCGGCCCAGGCGTTTTTGGTGGCCAGCTGCCACTTGTCTTCCAGATGCAGCAGCTGCAGGCCGCGGGCAGGGCGGTCATACTCGTCCTGCAAGGCCCAGAGCACCCGCTCCACCGTGCCCTCGTCCATATCCAGCGCCTGGGCCAGGCGCCCGGCGCTCACCGGCTCGGCGTGGGCAAAAAGCATTGCCTCCACCGCGCCCATGCATTCTTTCAATTCCATCCGTCATTCCTCCCGGTGGGTGGTTTTGCCCCGCCGCACGGCAAGGGTCTCGTCGTCGGCGATGGTGATGCGCCCGGCGCGCACCAGTTCCAGCACGGCCAGAAAGGTGGCCACTGTCTCGCTGCGGCTGCCTGTGGGCGAAAACAGGCTGCGAAGCTGGCGCACCTTGCCGGCGACCAGCCCCCGCAGCACATGCACCACCCGGCTGGCCACCGAGACAAACGGCGCGGTGACCAGCGGCTCAAAGCGCTCGGCGCTGGGGGCGGCCTTGCGGCGGCTGCGCCCCATCAGGCCGAACCACGCCTGCCGCAAAAGGGATGCGTCGTGGCGCAGGGCATAGGTGTTGTCCAGCTCCACCTCCATGGGCGTTCGCACTGCCGTGAAGGTGGCGGCGGCCATCGCGCCCATGCGGGCGGCGATCTCTTTGCAGGCGCTGTATTCGATGAGCTGGCCGGTGAGCTCCTGCTTGAAGCGCTCGGCCTCCTCGCTGCGGGGCAGCAGCAGGCAGCTCTTCATCTGCACCAGCCGCGCCGCCATCTCGATGAACTCGCTAGCCACGTCCAGCCGGTGGTCCGTCAGGGTGTTGATGACGGCGGTGTACTGGTCGATCAGGTCCAGGATGGCGATCTCGTGCAGATCCATCTTGTTTTTGCCCACCAGATAGAGCAGAAGGTCCAGCGGGCCCTCGAACTCTTCCAGTTTAAAGGTAAGGCTCTCCATTGCTTCCCTCACTTTTGCCGCTCACACGCTGACGCCCGCCAGGGCGAACACCGCTTTGTCCACAAAGGAGGTGGCCCACATCAGGAAGTCCCACGCGGCGTTGTTCAGCAGATAGAGCGGCCCGTCCAAAAAGCCCAGGAACAACAGCAGGAACACGGCGATGAAGATATAGCGCTCGTATTGCATCAGCTTGAAATAGGTGCGCTGGGGCAGGAACACCGTGACGATGCGGCTGCCGTCGAAGGGCGGCACCGGCAGCAGGTTGAACACCGCCAGCATGGTGTTGATGCTGGCCATGTATTCCAAAAACAGCAGCACAAAATTCACCGCCATGCCTGCGGGCAGAAAATAATACAATATTTTATAAAACAGCACCGCCACGAAGGCCACCAGCAGATTGGCCGCCGGGCCCGCCGCCGCGGTGAGCGCCATGCCCGCCTTGGGGTTTTTGAAGCGGGAGGCAAACGTAGGCACGGGTTTTGCCCAGCCGATGCCGGTGAAGATCATGCACAAAGCGCCCAGCAGGTCGAAGTGGGCCATGGGGTTGAGGGTGAGCCGGCCCCGGTCTTTGGCGGTGGTGTCGCCCAGCTTTGCGCTGACCAGGGCGTGGGCCGCCTCGTGCACGGGGATGGCCACCAGCATGACCAGCGCCCGCATCAGCCACACCAAAAGCGTTCGTTTATCGATCAGCCCCATAGAAAAAGTCCGCCTTTCCATTCTGGTCCGCCGCGCCGCCCGGCAGGCGGCAAAACACGGCGCATTTGGATTTATTATACTTTGTTTGGCGGCGCGGCACAAGGCAGAACGCGCATTTTCCGGCCCTTCGGCCAGATATTTTTAAAAAACGCTTGCATTTTGCCCCCGGGTCTGCTATTATATTCTGGCGACTTAAATACGAGGAGGTGCAGCAAATGGCAAAGTGTGATTGTTGTGGCAAGGGCGTTTCCTTCGGCATCCAGGTGTCCCATTCCCATCGTCGTTCCAACCGGACCTGGAAGCCCAACGTGAAGCGTGTTAAGGCTATCGTAGACGGTTCCCCCAAGTACATCTACGCCTGCACCCGTTGCCTGCGCTCGGGCAAGGTCACCCGCGCTATCTGATAAACCTGCAACCCGCCGGCCTCGAAAGAGGCCGGCTTTTTCTTTGCCGTGAAAAGCAACTGCCCGGAGCGGCGCGCTCCGGGCGGTTCTTTGTTTTCAGGCAAGGGCCGCTTTCAGCGCCTCCACCCTGTCGCACTTTTCCCAGGGCAGGCCCAGGTCCTCCCGGCCCATGTGGCCGTAGGCGGCGGTCTGGCGGTAGATGGGCCGGCGCAGGCCCAATTCCCGGATGAGGGCCGCCGGGCGCAGGTCAAACACCTTCTTCACCGCGGCCTCCAGCGCCTCGTCCGCCACCTTGCCGGTGCCCTGGGTGTCCACCAGGACGCTCACCGGCTCGGCCACGCCGATGGCGTAGGCCAGCTCCACCTCACAGCGGCGGGCAAGACCTGCCGCCACGATGTTCTTCGCCACCCAGCGGGCGGCGTAGGCGGCGCTGCGGTCCACCTTGCTGGGGTCCTTGCCGCTGAACGCACCGCCGCCGTGGCGGGCATAGCCGCCGTAGGTATCCACGATGATCTTGCGGCCGGTGAGGCCGGAATCGCCCTGAGGCCCGCCCACCACAAAGCGGCCGGTGGGGTTGATGAAATACTTGGTGTTTTCGTCCAGCAGGCGCGCCGGGATGACCGGGGCGATGACCTGTTCCATCACGTCTTTGCGAAGGGTCTCCATCTCCACCTCGGGGCTGTGCTGGCTGGAGATGACCACCGCGTCCACCCGCACGGGGGCGCCGCCGTCGTACTCCGCGGTGACCTGGGTCTTGCCGTCCGGCCGCAGATAGGGCAAAAGGCCGCTTTTGCGCACCTCGGTGAGGCGCAGGGCCAGCTTGTGGGCCAGGCTGATGGGCAGGGGCATCAGCTCGGGCGTTTCGTCGCAGGCGTAGCCGAACATCATGCCCTGGTCCCCCGCGCCGCCCACCTCGTCGTTGGTGCCGAGGGCGATGTCCGGGCTCTGCCCGTCGATGTTGGCGAGCACGGCGCAGGTGTCGGCGTCAAAGCCGTATTCTGCGCAGGTGTAGCCGATGTCCCGGATGACCTGGCGGGCGATGGCCTGGATGTCCACACAGCAGCTGGTGGTGATCTCGCCCATCACGTGCACAAGGCCGGTGGAACAGGTGGTCTCGCAGGCCACCCGGGCAGCCGGGTCCCCGGCGAGGATGGCGTCCAGCACCGCGTCGCTGATCTGGTCGCAGATTTTGTCGGGATGGCCTTCGGTGACGGATTCGGAAGTAAAGAAACGTTTTGCCATTTGGGATCGCTCTCCTTTTTTATTTTTGCGTTAAATTGGAAAGCAACCCGTCGGAAACAAAAAACGCTCAGGGGCCGAAAAGCTCCTGAGCGCTTGAACGCTTATCTTTCGGTTTCCCGCAGGATTTGGCACCTTGCAGATGCAGGTTGCCGGGCTTCACAGGGCCTGTTCCCTCCGCCGCTCTTGATAAGTTGCTATTCAATTTGCAAGGGTGAGTATAACACACCCTTCCGCCCTTGTCAATGGCGGCCGTGCAGGATGGGGCTGAGGGGCTTGTAGATAAGGAAGGTGAGCAGCGACACCAGCAGGCCCTTGGCCAGGGTGAAGGGCATGTTGAAGATGATAAGGCAGCTCAGCAGGCCCTCCACATTGGGGTTGATGGCCTGGTAGGCGGCGATGATGGCCTCCATGCCGCCGAACATGGTGGCGTAGACCGGGTAGCTGAAGAAGAAGTTAATGGGCACGCTGGCCACGGCCATGGCCGCGGCGCCAACCAATGCGGCGATGACCGCCATCTTGCGGGTCTTGCTGCGCTTGTAGATGAGGCCGGCCACACCGGTGAACACCGCACCCATCAAGAAGTTGCACACCTCGCCGATGCCCAGGGTGGAGCCGTGGAAGATGGCGGCCAGAATGTTCTTCATCAGGCACACCACGATGCCGGAGACGGGCCCCAGGCTGAAGGCCGCCAGCAGCGCCGGCAGCTCGGAGACGTCCATCTTGACGAAGCTGGGGATGAGCATGGGCAGCGGGAAGTCCAGCATCATGAGCACACAGCCCACAGCGCTCAGCATCGCAGTGACCACAAGGGCACGCAGGCGGATGGGACGAGCTTTTGCTTTGGTTTCCATAATAATTCCCTCCCGGCCGGCAGAACAAGCCGGCCTTTCAAAAAAATTTTTTCGAAAGCCGGCAACAGTTGGAACCGGGAGATGTGCCCCGCGCAAACAAAAACGCCCTGCCGATAGACAGCAGGGCGAATCAAAAGCATCGGAGCAGCTTCCGTTTCTTTCATCCGGACTTTACCGTCGGCTCCGGGATCTCACCGGATCAGCACCCGAAAGGGTGGTCGCGGGCTTTACCGCCGGTGGGGAATTTCACCCCGCCCTGAAACAGACTTTCTGCTATTATTATAGCGCGCCTTTCGGATTTTGCAAGCGGTGCGGGCAAATTTTCCTCGCCCGGCGCATAGTTTTGTGCTGTGGCGCATGCCTCGGCACACTTTGCCAAACCGGCAGGAAGCGTGGTATAATATGCTCGGGCTTTCCCCATTCCAACGGAAAAGGATGTTGCAAATGCTGGACGTATTTACGACTTATTACGCCGAAAACCCCGGCTCGCTGATGCAGCTTGCCATCTGCGTCGCGCTGTTCGCCGCGTGCTATCTCGTCAGCCGCGTGGTGCGCTATAAAGTGTGCCCCTGGCTGGTGGCAAAATCCGAAAAACGCATCAAAAAGGTGCTGTTCATCTTTGTGCGCGGCTTTGCAAAGCCCCTGCCCGTGCTGGTGTGGTCCGTCGGCCTGTATTTCGCGCTGCTGGCGCTGCCCCTGCCCCCGCAGTACAGCGCCGCTCTCCGCCCCTGGTTCGACAAGCTGCTCAGCATCAATCTCATCGCCATGCTGGCCTGGGGCCTTGTGGGCGCCAGCGACATCGGCCCGCTGATGGTGCAGCGGGTGCAGGGCGGGCTTGCCCTCGAGATGGACCCCACCGTGACCAGCTTCATCAACCGCCTGCTGAAAGGCGTGGTCATCACCTTTGCGGTGTTGATGGTGCTGGAAGAGGTGGGCGTGCCTGTGGCCAGCCTCATCGCCAGCCTCGGCGTGGTCAGCCTGACCCTGGGCCTTGCCGCCAAGGACTACGCCACCAACTTCATGGGCGGCGTGATGATCCTGTTTGAAAAGCCCTTCGCCATCGGCGACTGGATCAAGACCACCGTGGGCGAAGGCGAAGTGGAGGACATCGCCTTCCGCTCCACCCGCATCCGCACGCTGGAGAACGCCCAGCTGGTGATCCCCAACAGCGTGCTGGTGAACGAAGCCCTGACCAACTACAGCCGCATCAACAAGCGGCTGGCAAAGTTTACCCTGGGCGTGACCTACAGCGCCACCCGCGCCCAGCTGGAAACGCTGATGGAGTCCATCCGCGCCATGCTCGCCGCCCGGGAGGACGTCTGGGCAGACAGCGTGCGGGTGCAGTTCACCGGCTTTGGCGATTCCAGCCTGAACATCCTGGTGCAGTACTACGCCAAGACCGGCGCGCTGGCGGACTTTTTGAAGATCCAGGAAGAAGTGGACCTGGACCTGATGGGCCTGATGGAGCAGGCGGGCTGCGAGTTCGCCTTCCCCAGCGTGAGCGTCTACCGCGAAAAGTGACCGCTTCCCTTCCCCGGCCGCCCGGCCGGGGATTTTTTTGCGTTTGGCAGCGAAAAATGCGGCGCGGCGCTTTTCTCCTTCGTCAACATGTGCTATAATAAGCTGAATTTCTTGTGCACATCCACAAACGTGATAAGGAGGGGCAATCCATGGCGCAGACCATTTTAGTGGTGGACTTCGGCGGGCAGTATAACCAGCTGATCGCCCGCCGCGTGCGCGAAAGCTGCGTGTATTCCGAGATCGTATCCTATAAAAAGGCCTTTGAGGCCGTGCGGGAGAAAAAGCCCGCGGGCATCATCCTCACCGGCGGGCCCAACAGCGCGTACCTGCCGGACTCCCCCACCATCGGCAGGGAACTGTTCGAGATGGGCGTCCCCGTGCTGGGCATCTGCTACGGCGCGCAGCTGATGAGCCATGTGCTGGGCGGCAAGGTGAGCCGCGCCGCCGAGCGGGAATACGGCAAGACCGAGGTGTTCGTGAACACCTCCTCCAAGCTGTTCCAGGGCGTGAGCGAGAGCACCATCTGCTGGATGAGCCACAACGACTACATCGAGGCCCCCGCGCCGGGCTTTGTCGTCACCGCCCACACCGCCGGCTGCCCTGTGGCCGCCGCCGAGGATGCGGCCCGGGGCCTGTATCTGGTGCAGTTCCACCCGGAAGTGCTGCACACCCAGCAGGGCGCGCTGATGCTGGCGAACTTCGTGCACAACGTCTGCGGCTGCGGCTTCGACTGGAAGATGGACTCTTTCGTGGAGGACACCGTGGCCGCCCTGCGGGCCAAGATCGGCGACGGCAAGGTGCTGTGCGCTCTGTCCGGCGGTGTGGACTCCTCCGTCGCCGCCGTCATGCTGGCCAAGGCGGTGGGCAAACAGCTGACCTGCGTGTTCGTGGACCACGGCCTGCTGCGCCAGGACGAGGGCGACCAGGTGGAATCCGTGTTCGGCCCCGGCGGCCCCTACGACCTGAACTTCATCCGGGTGAACGCCCAGCAGCGCTTCTACGGCAAGCTGGCCGGCGTGGAAGAGCCGGAGAGAAAGCGCAAGATCATTGGCGAGGAGTTCATCCGCGTCTTTGAGGAAGAGGCCAGGAAGATCGGCGCGGTGGACTTTTTGGTGCAGGGCACCATCTACCCCGACGTGGTGGAGAGTGGCCTCGGCGGCGAAAGCGCGGTCATCAAAAGCCACCACAACGTGGGCGGCCTGCCCGCCTGTGTGGACTTCAAGGAGATCGTGGAGCCCCTGCGCGACCTGTTCAAGGACGAGGTGCGCCAGGCTGGGCGGGAACTGGGCATCCCCGAGTATCTGGTGAGCCGCCAGCCCTTCCCCGGCCCGGGCCTTGCCGTGCGCATCATCGGCGCGGTGACCCCCGAGAAGGTGAAGATCGTGCAGCAGGCGGACGCCATCTACCGCGAGGAAGTGGAGGCCGCCGGCGCCCACAAGGGCCTGGGCCAGTATTTCGCGGCGCTGACCAACATGCGCAGCGTGGGCGTGATGGGCGACGAGCGCACCTACGACTACGCCGTCGCCCTGCGGGCGGTGGCCACCGCCGACTTCATGACCGCCGAGGCGGCCGCCCTGCCCTGGGAGGTTCTGGCCAGGGCCACCAGCCGCATCGTGAACGAGGTGCCCCACGTGAACCGCGTGCTCTACGACTGCACCGGCAAGCCTCCCGCAACGGTGGAGTTTGAGTAAAACGGAGGGCCGACCCCTTCATTCAAAAACATGGACCCCGGAGGCCGCGGCGCCGCCGGGGTCTTTTTGATGAAGCCGGGGCCGATGTTATCCCGCGTTGCTTGCGGCAACGCCCGCCCTTTTCGTACAATGATGGCAGAATCGAACAAAGGAGGTCATCCCGGATGTTGAGCGAAAACATCAAAGCGTTTCGAAAATCAAAAGGCCTTTCCCAGCAGGAACTTGCCGTCAAGCTGAATGTGGTGCGGCAAACCGTTTCCAAGTGGGAACAGGGGCTGTCCGTTCCCGATTCCGACCTGTTGCTCGCCCTGTCGGCGGCGCTGGAAACACCGGTGAGCACCTTGCTGGGAGAAACCGCCGCCGTACAGGAGCCGGACGGTCTGAGCGCCATCTGTGAAAAGCTGGAGGTCATCAATCTGCAGCTGGCCCGGAGAAAGGCCGCCACCCGGCGGATGCTTCACTGGCTGTTCCTGATGACCTGCGCGGCAGTCGCGGTCATGTTGGCCCTTCTGCTGGCGTTGGGTAGCCCCTACCTGGGCTGGGACTTCGGTGACCCCGAGGCCGCCGTGGCCGGAACGCTGTTCCATGCCTTTGAATGGCTGTTCGTCCGTCTGGCTCCCCTTCTGCTCATTTGTGCGGGGGTTGGGGCCTTTCTGACGAGGAAAGAAATGTAAAATTCATTTGCAGCGGCTGGCCGATGGTCAGCCGCTTGTCTTTTGTGGTATGATATCTGACGAACACCCGCCGAAAAGGAGCGCCGCCATGAAAACCATTTATATCATCGAAGACGACCAGTCCATCGGGGACATGCTGCAGGAAGTGCTGGAAAAGGAAGGCTATCGGGTGCAGCGGGCCTATTCCGGCACCGAGGCCGTGTTTTTGCTGGAGCGCAGCCGGCCCGACCTTGTGCTGTTGGACCTGATGCTGCCCGGGCTGCCCGGCGAAGAATTGCTGGAGCGGATGCAGGGTGTGCCGGTGATCGTGGTGAGCGCCAAGGCCGGCGTGGATGACAAGGTGGACCTGCTTTTGCGGGGCGCGGCGGACTATGTCACCAAGCCCTTTGAGCTGCGGGAACTGCTGGCCCGCATCCAGGTGCAGCTGCGGCGCAGCGAACAGCCCGCCGGGCCCGCGCTGGAGGCCGGCGGCATCCGGCTGGACGCCCTTTCCCGCGAAGCGACGGTGGATGGCCGCCCCGTTCACCTGACCCGGACGGAATACGCCATTCTGAAACTGTTGCTGTGCAACCCCGGGCAGGCGGTGTCCAAGGCGGCCATTTTGGACAGCATCAGCATCGACACCCCCGACTGCACCGACGCCTCCCTCAAGCAGCATGTGAGCAACCTGCGCAAAAAGCTGCGGCAGGCGGGCGGCCGGGAGTATATCCAGGCGGTGTGGGGCATCGGTTTTCGACTGGACGCGGGATCTTGACGAAATCTTTACGCTTTTCTTTGCCGCTTTCTTGACGGCTGCACGGTAAGATGGAGCCATCAAACAAAGGAGGCAGTTTCAACATGGAATACATCCTGCAAACAAACGGGCTTTGCAAGGAATACCGCCACGGCAAAGCGCTGGACGGGCTCACCATGCAGGTGCCCAAAGGCTCCATCTACGGGCTGGTGGGCAAAAACGGCGCGGGCAAGACCACCCTCATCCGCATCGTGTGCGGCCTGCAAAAGCCCACCGCCGGCAGTTTCACCCTCTGCGGCGTGCGCTATGGTGAAGGGGATCTCTCCCCCGCCCGCCGCCGGATGGGCGCGGTGGTGGAGACCCCGTCCCTCTACCCGGAACTGACCGCGGCCCAGAATCTGGCGCTGCAAAACCGGGTGCTGGGCCTGCCGGATGACGACAACATCCCCGCCCTGCTGCGCCTGGCCGGGCTGGAGCACACCGGCGCAAAAAAAGTGCGTCACTTCTCGCTGGGCATGCGCCAGCGGCTGGGCATCGCCCTGGCCCTGTGCGGCTCGCCGGATTTTCTCGTGCTGGACGAGCCGGTGAACGGGCTGGACCCCCAGGGCGTCATCGACGTGCGGGAGCTCATTTTAAAGCTGAACCGGGAACATCAGGTCACGGTGCTGCTATCCAGCCACATGCTGGACGAATTGGCCCGCCTTGCCACCTGCTACGGGTTCATCGACGGCGGCAGGATGGTGCGCCAGGTAAGCGCCGAAGAACTGGCCCGCAACGGGCGCAAATGCGTGCGGCTGACGGTGACGAACATGGGCGCCCTCGCCCGGGTGCTGGACGAGGGGGGGCTGGAATACAAGGTGCTCAGCGACGAACAGGCGGACGTGTTCGGCGGCCCGAACCTCACCCGGCTGGCGCTGGCCCTAAACGAAGCGGGCTGCGAACTGCGCAGTGCCCGGGAAAAGGATGAGAGCCTGGAAAGCTACTTCCTGTCTCTGGTGGGAGGTGAGCGCCATGAATAAGCTGCTTTGGGCAAACTGGGCGCGTCTGCGCCGCTACAAGGCCTTCTGGCTGACCCTGGCGGGGTTTTTTCTCGTCTCCCTTCTGAGCATCTGGAGCGGTTCCCGCGCGGCGGAGCAACTGGCCCAGTCCGGCTTTGCGCGCACGCTGGACAGCTACTACTTCGCTCTCGCCACCTTTTTGGGCGGGCTGTACGCCGTTTTCTTCAGCCTGTTCTTAAGCGCGGAGTTCGCGGACGGCACGGTGCGCAACAAGCTCGTGGTCGGTCACTCCCGCGTCCACATCTATCTGGCGGACTATCTGGTTTGTCTGGCTGCCTGCCTCGCCTTTGCGGCGGTGTGGCTGCTGGGCGGCCTGCCGGGTCTTTTGTGGATGGGGCCTTTCTCCATGGGATTGGCTGAGTTTTTTGCCTATCTTCTGGTAATCATCGGGTTCACCGCCGCCTTCGCGGCGCTGTTCGCCCTGGTCAATCTGCTGCCCGCCAACAAGGCGGTGACGGTGGTGCTGTCGCTGGCGGTCTGGCTGGGCCTTGTGCTGACGGCGGGCGCGTTCTATGACCGGCTGAGCGAGCCGGAAATGATCAGCGGCGTGGTGTACGCCGACGGTGCGTTCCAGGAGGTAGAGCCTCACCCCAATCCCATGTATCTTGCCGGGACGGTGCGCATCGCCTGCACCTGGGCGCTGGAATTTCTGCCTGCCGGGCAGGCCCAGCTGGTGCGCAGCGTGGAGGTTGCCTCTGCCCTGCGGATGCTGGCCTTCTCCGCTTTGTTCACTGCCCTTGCCCTTTTGGCGGGGGTGTGCATCTTCCAAAAGAAAGACTTGAAGTGAGGGGTTTTATGGACTGTTTTCTGCCGGTTCTTGTGGGTGTGCTGCTGGTGGCTGTCGGTCTGCTCTGGCTCAAGGTGCGCCTGCTGCAGCGCTGTGCCCGCCAGGTCGGGCAGGCCTTTCGGGACCGGCTGGAGACAGACACCAACACCCTCATCGACCTCCCCAGCCGCGACCCGTACATGCGGCGGCTGGCCTCGGACATCAACGCCCAGCTGCGCCTGCTGCGCGACCAGCGCCAGCGATATCAGCGGGGTGACCGGCAGGTGAAAGAGGCGGTGACCAACATCTCCCACGACCTGCGCACGCCCCTCACCGCCATCTGCGGTTATCTGGAGCTGATGAAAGAGCAGGAACTTCCGCCGGACGCAGAGCGTTATCTGGCGCAAATCGAAAGCCGCACGCTGGCGATGAAGGGGCTCACCGAAGAACTGTTCCGCTATTCGCTGGCAGTGTCCGACCAGCCGCCGGCCCTGCAGCCGGTGGACCTGCGCCGCGCGCTGGAGGAGGCTCTGCTCTCCTTCTACGGGGCCTTCGTCCAAAAGGGCATCGAGCCGGAACTGGCTCTCGAAGAGCCGGAGGGGCGCTTTCTGCTGGACGGCGGCGTGCTGGGCCGCGTGTTCGGGAACATCCTGACCAACACCCTGAAATACAGCGCCGGCGATTTGAAGGTCACGCTGGACGCTGCCGGGCGCGTCGCCTTTTCCAACCGCGCACCCGGGCTGGACCCGGTGGCGGTGGGCCGCCTTTTTGACCGCTACTACACGCTGGACACCGGCCAAAGCTCCACCGGGTTGGGGCTTTCCATCGCCCGGGCGCTGACCGAGGAGATGGGATGCAGCATCTCGGCGGACTATGCCGACGGGCGTCTGACCGTGCTGGCGGATTTTTCCCCGGCAAAAGAACCATGACAAAGCGGCACGCCCCGCCCTTGACACCGGGCGGCGGGGCGTGCTACAATTTTGGGCAGAAAACAGGAAAGGAGGGCGCACGGATGTTCTGGAAATTCCCCAACGTTCAGCTGAAAAAAGGCACTGTTTTTGCCTTCAAAGGGGATAGTGCGCCCTTTTTGAAGGCCGAGACCGCTTTTTGATGCAATTTTGCCCGGCTTTTTAAAATTTGCGCTCTGTCTCCTTTTGCTTGCAGACCACTGTGAGAAAAGGAGATTTTTTTATGTTCAAAATCAAACAACAGCTTCGCAGGCTGTACGCCGTCACGGCCATCAGCAGCCTGCAAATTGCCGGCGCGTCCTGGGTGGCGCTGCTGGCGGCGCGGGGGTTCTCCCTGGCCGAGATCGGCTTTGCGGAGGGCGTGTTCCACCTGGTCAGTTTTTTGTTCGAGGCGCCCTCCGGGGTCATCGCCGACGCGTTCGGCCGCAAGCGTTCCATGGTGGCCAGCCAGTGCATGTTCGCGGCGGCCAGCGCCGCCATGCTGCTGTCCCGCTCGATGGCCGGCGTCTGCCTCGCCATGGCCCTGAGCGCCCTGGGCTACAACTTTGCTTCCGGCTCCCGGGAGGCGCTGGCGTATGAAAGCCTGAAGATGTGCGGCCTGGAGGAGGCTTATCAGCAGTTCGCCGTCAACGATCTGACGCTGTGGCGGGTGGGCACGGCGCTGGCCACCCTGTGCGCCGGGTTCGCCTTGTGGCTGGGGCCCCGGGCGGCCTATGGGGTGGACCTCGCCCTGGCGCTGGCGGGCCTTCTGCCGGCGCTGGCGCTGCGGGAGCCGGAACGGGAAGTTCCCACCGGCGGCGCTGTCAGCCGCATCCGCACAGCGGTGCGGGAAAGCGCCGTTTTCATCTTCCACAGCCCGAAGGCGCTGCGGCTGATGCTCTGCACCGCATCTGTGGGGGCCGTGGCCACCATGCTGCTGTATCTGCTGCAGGCGCGGCTGCCCGCCCTGGGCCTGCCCGCCGGGTGGCTGGGGCCCGCCCTTTTCATCCTGTCTTTGAGCGGCACGCTGGGCGCCCAGTCCGCAAGGTTTGCCCGGCGTCTTTCCTTTCGCCCGCTGGCGCTTTTGTGCGCGGGCGGGGTGTTTGCCGGCGCGATGCTTGCCGCCGCCCCTTCCCTTCCCGTCGCCTTTGCCGGGGGCTTTCTGGCCGGCATGCTGGACGACTTGCTGGACGTGCGCAGCGACGTGGCGCTGAACGGGATGGTGCCTTCGGCCCAGCGGGCGACGCTGGTGTCGGTGTCTTCCCTCACCTTCTCGCTGGTGATGCTGGCGGCCGCCCCGCTGATGGGGGCGCTTTTCGGCGCGCTGTGAAGCGCCGAATAACGTTGAACGCGGCCGGTTCCTGTGATATAGTAAAAGAGAAGCAGACGGCCTGCGGGCCGAAAGGCACACAAGGCACGGCACGGAGCATTGAATTTACAGAAAAGGAGATACAACAGTGGAGAACATCAAACGTCCCGACGACATGGCCCGTATCACAACGGCGGAACTGGCAGCGGCCTTTATTGAGGAGCAGGTGCGTGAGATCCAGAAGCAGGTGGGCAACAAAAAGGTGCTGCTGGCCCTGTCGGGCGGCGTGGACTCCTCGGTGGTGGCCGCGCTGCTCATCAAGGCGATCGGCAAGCAGCTGGTGTGCGTGCATGTGAACCACGGCCTGCTGCGCAAGGGCGAGCCGGAACAGGTGGTGGAGGTGTTCCGCGACCAGATGGACGCCAACCTGGTGTATGTGGACGCCATCGACCGTTTCTTGAACAAGCTGGAGGGTGTGGCCGAGCCCGAGCAGAAGCGGAAAATCATCGGCGCTGAGTTCATCCGCGTGTTTGAGGAGGAAGCGAGGAAGCTGGAGGGCATCGAATTCCTGGCGCAGGGCACGATCTACCCGGACATCCTGGAAAGCGACGGCGTGAAGGCCCACCACAACGTGGGCGGTCTGCCGGAGGACCTCCAGTTCCAGCTGGTGGAGCCCCTCAAGCTGCTGTTTAAGGACGAGGTGCGCGTTGTGGGCAAGGCGCTTGGCCTGCCGGACGGCATGGTCTACCGCCAGCCGTTCCCCGGCCCCGGCCTGGGCGTGCGGTGCCTGGGGGCCATCACCCGCGACCGCCTGGAGGCGGTGCGGGAATCCGACGCCATCCTGCGGGAAGAGTTTGCCGCGGCGGGCCTGGAGGGCAAGGTGTGGCAGTACTTCACCGTCATCCCCGATTTCAAGTCGGTGGGCGTGAAGGACGGCAAGCGCTCGTTTGCGTGGCCGGTGATCCTGCGGGCGGTGAACACCCGCGACGCCATGACCGCCACCGTGGAGGACGTGCCCTTCGCCCTGCTGCAGAAGATCACCCAGCGCATCACCGCCGAGGTGCCCGGCGTGAACCGCGTCTGCTTCGACCTGACGCCGAAGCCCACCGGCACCATCGAGTGGGAATGATTTCAGAGACCCGGAAAAGCCTGATATGACTGGTTTTTTTAGAGGTTAAGGCCCTCCGTGGCAACGATTTGGCAACATTTTTTCATTATTCATAAAAAGAGAGCTAACTGATTTTGATTAGTCAGTTAGCTCTCTTTTTCTTTTTATTATTATTTTGTGCAACAAACGGCCTCTCCCGTGGCCTACAAGTGAGAGGATCAAAAGAGGTCCTGGGGCGGCACCTTCACATAGTTCTGGGACTTGTCAAATTCAGGGTAATGATAGCGCCACTTATCGTAATCCTCTTTGGAGATTTCGCCCGCCTCCAGCATGGCAGCGGCCTGCTGCCAGGAACAGAGCATCTCGTGCAGCTGGGCGGCGTCCTTGTTCTTCCGCACATCAACTTTCAGGCAGACTTCTCCATCCATCTCGCTGATCTTGAGTCCATAGTTGTCCTCCAGGGTAAACAGGGTGTGCATCAGCCCCACATAGGAGTCTATGTCCGGGACGGAGAGCGCATGGGGCGAGACATCCAGTACCTGGGCCAGGGCAGCAGTCAGGTCTGCCTTTGGGGTTCTTGATCCTGTTTCATACTGCGCCAGGCGCACATCAGCGGACTTCTCCGGGAAGCCCAGCGCCATACCGAGATATTTCTGCGTCATCCCCCGCAGGAGACGGAAAAAGTGAATCCGTTCGCCAATCGCCATATCATCAACTCCAATCGTTGCTTGTCCTTAGGAAAAGCGTAGCAGAAATGCTTAGTAAAGTCAAGAGAATCCTAAACAATTTTATTTAATTTATTTTGCGTACTCTGATTGACACAAGCTATTTTGCTTAGTATAATGACAACAGACTAAGCATAATAGCTTAGAATCAATGAACAAAAAAGAACTGCCGCAATCTCTGGTTATACATCCGGGAAAAAAGTGGCGGACGAAAGTGAGGAGGCAATTATGGAACACAATATCCAGCCGCAGCAGCCATCAATGAGGAAAGGAAGGTATTTTCAATGCAGGCACAAAACTTTATGCGCGTGGAGGAAGTGGCCCAGGAGCTGGGTAT
>DWXV01000044.1 GCA_019119025.1 Candidatus Allofournierella excrementigallinarum | reverse complement strand
GCAGGGCAGGTCGTCGTGGATGAGAGAATAGCAGTGCAGCATCTCCACCGCGCAGGCAAACTGCACCGCCTGCTGCGGCTCGCCGCCCAGAAGTTCGCAGGCAGCCATGCACAGCACCGCCCGCACGCGCTTGCCGCCGGCGAGAAGGCTGTAACGGGCGGCCTCGTTCACCTGGCTGCCCAAGGGCAGATACGCATCGCAGCAGGCTGCCAGCCGGTCGTTGAACATCTGGAGATAGGCATCGTAATGCTGACGGTAATTCATCCTTCGCTGCCCTCCTGCGGCTTTGTGAGCTGCGCGATGCGCTCGTCGATGGTCTGCATCTTCAATTGAGCCTTGTCCAGCGCGGCGGTGCAGTACTCCGCCAGCGCGGCAGTTTCGGTGTAAAGGGAAATGGCTTCCTCCAGTGGGGTGTCCGGGCTGGCCAGACGGTCCAGCAGATCCTGCAGGCGGGCCATTCCCTCCTCAAAGCTCTTTGGATTTTTCATCGATGTCCTCCTGTGTCTGGATGACCTGTTCCACACGGCAGCGGGCGCTTGCGCCGCGCCCCTGCAGCAGAATGGGCTGCCCCGGGCGCATCGACGCCACCGGGATACACTCCCCCGTTTCGCTGCGCGGGATGGCGTAGCCCCGGCCCAGCACCGCGTAGGGGCTCAGGGAATGGCTCAGCGCGCAGGCCGACGCCAGTTCCCGCCTCTTTTCCGCCATTCGGGCGGCTTTGGCGGCGCTGAGCTGGCCGCAGAGCGTCAGAAGCTTGTCCCGCCTGGGGCGGCATAGCGTCTCGCCTGTGATCTGGCCGGCGGTCTGCCGGGCGGCAGCAAGTTCATTATAGCACAAATTCAGCCTGGAATGCATATATTCATGAATATTTGACAAAATCGTGCATATCTTCTGCCGCTCGGCCGTCCGGTCCGGGGCGGCCAGTTCCGCCGCAGCGCTGGGCGTGGGGGCGCGCAGGTCCGCCACATAATCCAGGATGGAGACGTCGATCTCGTGCCCCACCGCGCTGATGAGGGGCGTTTTGCAGGCGTAGGCCGCGCGGGCGATGCGCTCGTCGTTGAAGACCCACAGGTCCTCGCGGGAACCGCCGCCCCGGGCCACGATGATGACGTCGGCAAGGCCGCTGGCGTCCAGTTCCGTGATGGCTCGGCTTATCTCTTCCGCGGCGGCAAGCCCCTGGACGCTCACCCCTGCCAGCAGCAGCGTGGCCAGCGGCCAGCGGCGGCTGAGCACGTTGCGGATGTCCTGCAAAGCAGCGCCGGTGGCGCTGGTGACAACGCCGATGCGTGCGGGGTATGCGGGCAGCGGTTTTTTGTGTTCGGGACAAAAGAGGCCTTCCGCTTCCAGACGTGCCTTCAGCTGGTCAAAGGCCAGCTGCGCCGCGCCCAGCCCGTCGGGGAAAAGGTCCTGCACGTAGACCTGGAAGGAGCCGGTGGCTTCGTAAAGGCTGACCCGGCAGCGCACCACGACCCGCATGCCGTCCTGAGGGACGAAGCCCAGACGCCGCGCCTCCTGGCGGAACATCACCGCCTTGACGCTGGCCTTTTCGTCTTTCAGGGTGAAGTACCAGTGGCCGCTCTTTACATGGTTTACAAAGCCGCTCACCTCGCCCCGCAGGGCAAGGTCCGAGAGAAAACCGTCGCTGTCCAGCGCGGACTTCACATAGTGGTTCAGGGCAAAAACGCCGATCACCTCAGTCATGGGCCACCTCCCGCGCCGCCAGCAGCGCGATGCCGATGGCGTTGTCGCTGGAAAAGCGGCCGGGCACAAAGTGAGCGCCGGGCAGGCGCGCCGCCAGTTCTTTCTGGATGACGCCGCTGCTCATAACGCCGCCCGCGAACACCACCGGCAGGCCCGGGTGGTCTTCCAGCGCGGCAATGACCATCTTGTAAGCCGTTTCGGCAACGCACAAAAGGCAATACCGGCACACATAGGCAGGGCTTTTGCCTGCGGCCAGCAGCTGGTTGCACTGGTTCTCCAGCCCGGACAGGCTGCACTGGGTGCCCTTCACGCTGGCCTTGGGGCGGATGCGCTCGGTGCACTGCGCCGCCAGCTCGCTGACCTGCACACCGGCGGGAAAAGCAAAGCCCAGGCGCACGCCCACCCGGTCCACCGCCTGGCCGGCGTAGAGGTCGGTGCTGGTGCCGATGCACTCCATCCTGTCCGCGCCGCGGCAGAGCAAAAGGTCGGTGGTGCCGCCGGAGACGTGAAAGACCAGCGCCTGCCGCTCAAACAGGCTCTCGTCCCTGCTGGCATACAGTGCCGCCGCGATGTGCCCCTGCTGGTGCGTGGTCTGGACGAGGGGGATGCCCTTCGCCTGGCTGAACGCCGTGGCGGCGGAGACGCCCGCGAGGAAACAGGGCATGTAGGAGCCCTCCACCGGCCGGGGCCGGGCGGAGACGCCCACGGCGCCTACCTTTGTTAAATCCGCTTCGGCGGCAAGTTCCTTCAAAAGGCCCGGAAGCGCCGCCGTGTGGTGGAACAGCGCATCGCTCTGGCGCAGGCCAAGCTGGCCGGGGCGCACCGGCAAAAACTTCTTTTTATCACAAACAACCTCTTTGGAGCAGGTGTCGTACACCGCCAAAGAGGTTGCATAGTTGCTCGTATCGAAACCCAGCGCCAGCATGGCTCACACCTGGGCGGGCTCGCCGCTCTCAAGGCCCAGCTGGCGCACCACACTGCCCAGCAGCCCGTTGACGAACTGATAGTCGGTCTCGTCGGCATATTTTTTGGCAAGTTCCACCGCTTCGTTGATGGCAACGCCGGGCAGCTTTTCCGGGCCGTAGGCTGCTTCGGCGATGGCAAGGCGAAGCACGGTCAGGTTGACCCGGGGGATGCGCTCCAGGGTCCAGCCTTTCAGATTCGCACGGATGAGGTCGTTGATCTCGGCGCTGTGGTCGTAGTAGGCGGTCAGCAGGGCCTGGGCAAACTCGTCCAGAGGGTAGTCTCCGGCCTCGTTGGCCTGCTCGATCACCTGGCCCAGGGGCATATCGTCAAAAGTGGCGGCAAAGGCGGCCAGGAAGGCGTTTTCGCGCGACGCGCGTCGGGACAGTTTCTCCATCGTTGTTCCTTTCACAGCGAGCGGCCCCCCTGCATGGCGCGGGAGGGCCCTGGCTCTTTGTTGGTCAGCGGGGGTTTATTCGGCGGCGGCCTCGGGGCGGACCTGAACGCCGGCCACGATCACGTTCACGCGGGAAACGGTGATGCTGGTCATGCTCTGCACGGCGGCCTTCACATTCTTCTGCACCTTTTCGCACACCGAAGGGATCTTCGCGCCGTAGAACACCACGACCTGCAGCGTGAGTTCGGCCACGTCGTCGTTCAGGCTCACGGCCACGCTTTTGGATTTGGAGAGCAGGCCCTTCACACCGGCGGTGGCGGGGCTGACTTCCTTGACGCCCTCGATCTCCAGCGCAGCCATGCGGGCGATCTTGGCGATCACTTCGGTAGAGATCTGCAGGCTGCCATTCACAACGCAGGTATTTGAAACGTCCATACCCGGTCCTCCCAAAACAAGCAATTTTGCGTCCATGCCGCAGCATGGTAACTTTCTTTGTTATTATACCATCTTCCGCCCCATTCTACAACTGTTATTTTACCTCCACAATGGTGATGTTCTGGGCGGTCACCTGACACTTGCTGAGCACGATGTCCCGGATCTGGGCCACCTCCTCTTTGGTGAGGCCGTCGCTGGTGGTCATCACCGTCACATCCACTGCATCCCCGTTGATGAAGGCCACGCAGTCCACGAAGCCTTTGGCCTTCACAAGGGTCTCGATGTCGCTTTCCGCGGTGATGCTGTCGATGGCGGCGGTGAGCTGCGCGGTGAGCGCGTCCTTCTCCTCATCTGAAAGCTTGGCGCTTTTCAGGCTCTTCTGCAAGGTGTCCAGCGCCTCGTCCCGGGTCTTGGTGCGGTCAAGGCGCGCCTGCTCAAAGAACTCTTTGCCGGTGGGCTCCCCCACGCTGACCAGCTGAGCCTCGCCGTAGTTCTTGTCGCCGGTCTCCACATCGCCGTCCACCGCCAGCGCATCGGTCACCACGCCGGTGGTGGTCACCGGGGCGTTGGCCTCGGCGGCATCCAGGGCAAGGTCGGTGCTCTTGGCGTATTCCCAGTTCAGGTACACCGCCACGCCCAGGGCGACCACAAGGGTGAGCAGGGTCATCTTCTGGTTCAATTTTTTGCTGCGCATCATGATACCTCCAACTTAACTCATTTTAGATATGCTGATCCGGTTTGTGGACACCCCGGTGAGCACCGAGACTGCCTGGGTGATCTGAGCGTTCACCGTCACGTCCCCCGCTCCCTCGCACACCACGGCAATGCCGCGGATGACAGGCTCCCAGGTCATCTCCACCAGCGCGTCCTGGCCATCGCGGGTATCCACCAGAATATGCTCCAGCTGCCGCTGGCCGTTTTCACCGCCGTCGGTCTCGTCAAGGGCGTAGACCGTTTCGGCGCTGGCGTCCAGCGTGACCGCTACCTTCGTGCGGCCCGCGCCCTCGATGGAACCGATCAATTCGGCGAGGGTCTCTTCCAGCTGCCGGACATAGGTTTCGCTCCACTGACGGGTGGCGCCGGAGGCCGCGGGGACGTCCGCCGCTTCCTCTTTGCCGGAGAAGGGCAGGCCGCCCGCGATGAGGAGAAAGACCCCCAGCACCCCTGCGAAAAACACCAGGCTGCCGCGCCCGGCAAGCTGCTTTGGAAGCAGCGATCCGATCCGTTCCAATTTCATTTTTCCTACCCTCATGCCTGCGGCTCCGCCGTTTGCCAGGAGTACTCCGTCTCGCCCAAAAGCTCCTTCGCCAGCTTCAGCGCTTCCTCCGGCTGGCCGGTGCAAAGCGTCACTTCGGGAAGCGTCTGGCTGCTGCCGGGCGCTATCTCCACCTGCGCCTGGATGCCGGCGGCGGAAAGGCGTTCTTCCAGCTGCCGGGCAAGGCTCTGGCAGGCGTAGCCGGATACATAGTCCGAGTAATCGGCGGGCTGGACGCCCGATTCAAAGGAGAGGCTTGCCAGCCCCGTCCAGTCCGCACCTGCCGCCGGGGTAACCACCGACACTAAAATATACAGCGCCAGCACGGTTTTTATGCTTTTGAAACTGCCCTGCCGGGGCAAAAACAGATCCAGCGCCCCGGCCAGGATGCAGGCTACGCAGACGTTCAGCGCCCAGAGCTTCATGGTCATCCCCCTCCCCCCATCGTGATCATCAGCGCGGTGGACAGCACCACCAGCATGAAAAAGAACACCAGAAACGACACACAGATGCCCACCGCCTGCCCCATGCCCTCCAGCACGCGGCCGGCCCGGTCCAGGCCGAAGGCCTTGGAGACAGCGCCGCCCAGCTGATAAGCCAGATAATAAAAGGCGCTCTGCACCAGAACGGGCAGAAAGTCCATGGCCAGCACGGCGATGGCGGCAAACCCCAGCGAGCCCTTGAGCACCCGCAGGCCGCTGAGTACGCTGCCCATGGCGTCGGAGGCCACGCTGCCCACCACCGGGATGCTGCTGCTTATGAGGAACTTGCCGGTCTTCATGGCCAGGGTGTCGGCGTTCTGGGCCAGCACGCTCTGCAGCCCCAGCACCGCCCCGAACAGCACCGACACCAGCCCCAGCAGCCATTTGACCGTTTTGGCCAGCAGTTCGCAGCCGTCGGCCACGCCGCCGATGCCGCACAGGCCTCCGGCGGTGTTGAGCGCCAGATAGACCTGCAAAACCGGAAGCGCCGCCGCGCAGATGACCTGTGCGCTGAAGTTGGCCATGGTCAGGAACATGCCGCTGTAGACCATGGCCTGGGTGGGCTGGCCGCAGCTGGCGACGACGCCGGAAAACACCGGCACGAAGCTGACGAGATACACCTGCCATTGGGCGATGCTCTCGCTCACTGTGCTCACCAGTTCCAGTGCCGGAGCAAGGCTCACGGTGAACATGCCCAGCACACAGACGCTTTCCAGCGGCCCGGACCAGTCCCCCCGGGGCGCAAGGGCCAGCGCCGCCGCGCCCAGCAGCGCCGCGCCCAGCAGCTGCACCAGCAGACGCACCGGCTTTTCAAACTGCTGCCGGGCGGTTTTGAACAGCGCGCCGAGCATCTCGCCCAGCGACGCCTGCTGGAACTCTTCGGCGGTGATGCCCGGCTCGTCCAGAGCCTGCTGCACCTCCGGCGGCAGGGTTTCGCCCTCGGCAAAAACCACGGCGGGCAGCACCAGCAGCATAAGAAGGATACAAATGATTCGTTTCATTGCAAAAACGCGATCAGCGCCCCCATGATGTTTTCAAACAGCGGCAGTGCGCAGACCAGGATCAGGCAGCGCCCCGCCAGCTCCACCTTGCCCGCCAGGGTGGAAAGGCCCGTGTCCTTGCACACATCCTGCATGTTCTGGGCCACCAGCGCGATGCCGGCGGCCTTGAGCACCACCAGAAAGCTGTCGCCGTCCAGATAGCCGGCGGCGGCGGAAAACCACTCGACCAGCGGCTGTGCCAGCTGCAGGATGCGCCCCAGCAGCAGCACCGCGCACAAAGTCAGGCATACCGCCCCATAGGCGGGCAGATACTGGCGCAGCAGCGCGGTGAGCATGGCCGCAACCAGCACGAAGGCCGCTATCCCGAAGATCTCCATGGCCTTCAGAGATTGAACAGTGATTTGATGCTGATGAACAGGTCGCTTATCTGCTGCACCAGCATGGAGAGCACCACGATCAGGCCGGCAAGGGTGGTCATCATGGCCTGATCCTCCCGGCCGGAGCGGATCAGCAGCTGATTGAGCACCGCCACGATGATGCCGATGGCGGCGATCTTGAACACAAGGTCGATATCCATTTGCAGCTCCTTTTCCCGGCTCAAAACAGCATCAGCGCCGCCAAAGCGCCGCAGCACAGCCCTGCCTTTGCATACAGCTGTTTGGCCTGTTCGTACTCCTGCCGCGCGCCTTCCCGCAGGAGCGCGCAGCGCTTGAGATAATAGGCGCAGTGCCGCGCCTCCTCCTGCCCTGCCGCGCTGCCCAGCCGGGTGAAAAAACCTTCCAGCTGGTCCCAGGCGGGCCTGTCCAGGCCGGGCGGGCAGGAAAACGCCTCCAGATGCCCGCACTCCTCAAGGCAGAGGCCGGGCATGTCACGCCGCGCTTTGAGCAGCGCGAGGATCTCGCTCAACGGGGCGGCACGGTAGACGATCTCGTCCTGCACCAGTGAGATGAGGCGTTCCAGCTGTTCCAGCGCCGCCAGCCGCCGCCGCTTTTTTTCGGCCAGCCACCACCCGGCGGCCCAGCCGGAAAAAACCACCAGCGCGGCGCCCAGAAGACGGACCGCCGCGCTCACAGCCAGCACACCTGCTGCACCGCGCCGGGGCGGTTCGCGCCCTCCAGCAGCCCGATGCAGGAAAAACTTTTTGCCAGCTGCTCCCGCGTGGCGCAAAAGCGCTGTTCCACCGCTTCCGCCGCGTCGCCGTGGACGGTGCAGACAAAGCTCACGCCGCCCTTTGAACCGGCGCACACCGCGGCGAAATCCCCTTCGTCCCCCAGCTCGTCGCAGAGGATGACCTGCGGGCCGAGGCTGCGCAGGGCGCTGAGGATGCCCTCCCGCTTGTCGCAGCCGCTGAGCACATCGCAGTGCATCGGCACCGGCGCGGCAAAGCCGCCCGGGCCGCAGGGCCATATCTCCATGCGCTCGTCCACCACCGCCACCTTTTTGCCAGCGCGGCTCAGCAGCGCCGACACGCCGCGAAGCAAGGTGGTCTTGCCGCTGCCCGGTGGCCCCACCAGCACAAGGCCCCGGAAAGGCCCCAGCAGATGGTCCCGCAGCGGGGCGGGCAGTTCCCCCGCCACCGTGCGGGCAATGCGGATGTTCAGGGAGGTGACGGTGCAAAGCCCCTTCATCGCCTGCCCCTGCATATGAAACAGGCCTGCTACTCCAACCCGGTGCCCGCCCGGAAGCGTGAAAAAGCCCCGGGCAAGCTGCTGCTCATAGCTGTGGACTGAATGTTCGCACAAGGAATAAAAGCACTCCTGCAGCTGGGCGTGGGTCAGCGCCGGCCCGCCCTGCCCCGCGCCCTGGCCCGGCAGACAGAACTGCCCGCCGGCGCAGGTCAGCACCACCGGCCTGCCGCTGCGCAGGTGTATCTCATGGATGGTTTGCGCCTGCCGGGGAGACAAGTCCTCCAGCGGGCGGCGCAGAAAGCCGGGCAGCCGGCGTATCGCGGCGTAATACTCGTCCATTTTGTTTCACCGTCCCTTTGTTTTCTATGGTATGTGGCCCTGGGCAGGGATAGAACAAAAAGAGCGTCCGCTTCCCCGATGGGAAACGGACGCTCTGCGTCATGTTCTATTATGTGAAGGGGTTCAGCTTTGCAGCATTGCCAGGAATTCCTGTTCGGTGAGCACAGGCACGCCCAGCTGCCGGGCCTTGGTGAGTTTGGAGCCCGCAGCCTCGCCTGCCACCACATAGGCAGTCTTTTTGGAGACCGAGCCGCTGGCCTTTCCTCCGTTCTTGACGATGAGGGCCTCGGCCTCGGCGCGGGACATGGTCTCCAGCGTGCCGGTGACCACGACGGTCTTGCCCGCCAGCTTGTCGGTCTTTTCCTCGCCGTGCCAGGTCATGTTCACCCCGGCGCGGCGCAGCCGGTCCACCAGGTCGGCGGTGCCCTCACGGGCAAAGAACTCCACCACGCTCTGGGCCATCACGCCGCCGAACCCGTCGATGGCGCTGATGGCCTCGGCGCCGGCGGCCTGCACCGCTTCCATCGAGCCGAAATGCTCTGCCAGCAGGGCGGCGGCCTTGTCGCCGATGTTGCGGATGCCAAGGCCGAAGAGCAGTTTGTCCAGATTGTTCTCCTTGCTGGCCTCGATGGCGCCCAAAAGATTATCCACGCTCTTCTGCTTGAATTTGTCCAGCGTCAGCAGCTGCCCGGCAGACAGGTCGTAGAGGTCGGCGGCACAGTGCACATAGCCTTTGTCCACCAGCTGGGCCGCCACCGCCTTGCCCAGACCGTCAATGTCCATGGCCGCCCGGGAGGCAAAGTGGATGAGGTTGCGCAGCGTCTGGGCCGGGCACTCGGGGTTGATGCAGCGCAGGGCGGCCTCGTCCTCCAGATGCACCACCTTTGCGCCGCAGCTGGGGCAGGTGTCCGGCAGGCGGAAGGGCGCGGCGCCCTCGCGGGCGTGAGCGGTGACCGCCACCACCTCGGGGATGATGTCTCCTGCCTTGCGCACCAGGATGGTGTCGCCGATGCACACGCCCAGCTGGTCGATGAAATCCTGGTTATGCAGGATGGCCCGGCTGACGGTGGTGCCCGCCAGCTGCACCGGTTCAAACACCGCCGTGGGGGTGAGCACGCCGGTGCGGCCCACGGTCACGTCCACCTGCAGCAGCGTGGTGGGCTTTTCCTCCGGCGGATATTTGAAGGCGATGGCCCAGCGGGGGAACTTGTTGGTGCTGCCCAGCACCTCCCGCTGGCCGAAGTCGTCCACCTTGATGACTGCGCCGTCCATATCGAAGGAAAGCTGCCCACGGCTGCGGCCGATGGCCTCGATCTCGCCGATAGCGTCCTCGATGTCTGTGAAGCTGTTGTAGCGGGGCGACACGGGAAAGCCCAGGGATCTGACATAATCCAGGCTCTGGCGGTGGCTGGTGATGGCGGGGCCTCCCCGCATCTGCTGGATGTTGAACACGAAAATGGAGAGCCCGCGGCCCGCAGTGATGCGGCTGTCCTTTTGGCGCAGCGAGCCGGCGGCGGCGTTGCGGGGGTTCTTGAAGGGCTGTTTGTCGCTGAGCTCCTGCTCCTCCACCAGCTTTTCAAAGGCGGCGTGGGGCATGTAGACCTCGCCCCGCACTTCCAGATATTCCGGCGCGTTTTCCAGCTGCTTTGGGATGTCCGCGATGGTGGCAAGGTTCGCGGTCACGTCCTCGCCCACCACGCCGTCGCCCCGGGTGGAACCGCGCACAAAGCGCCCGTTCTCGTATTCCAGGCTCACCGATAGGCCGTCGATCTTGACCTCCACCACATACAGCGGCTCCAGGCCTTCTCCCCGCACCCGGCGGTCGAACTCTCGCAGCTCATCAAAGCTGAAGGCGTCTTGCAGGCTTTCCATTTTGACCTGATGGGTCACCTTGGCAAACCGCCCGGAAGGCGCTCCGCCCACCTTCTGGGTGGGTGAATCCGGCGTGATCAGCTGGGGGAACTCGGCTTCCAGCGCTTTGAGCTCCCGGGTCAGCGCGTCGTATTCATAGTCTTCCAGCTCGGGGGCGTCCTGCTCATAATAAAGGCGGTTGTTGCGTTCGATCACCTGGCGGAGATACGCGGCCCGCTCTTTTGCCTGTTCCAGTTCCACGTTTTTCACCTCTGCAAAGCCGCCCGCGGGCGGCTTGATCGTCTCGAGTCATTATACCACAATCAGCCGGACCCTTCCATATAAAATTCCGGCGTGCGGCCCACGATCAGCACCTGGGCCACACAGATGGTGCTCCGGGCCGTCGTCTCCACCTGCATACCTGCCAGCACGGCGCACATCTGCACCGAAAACTCAAGGTCGGTCTGCAGCTTGGTCTGGTTCACACCTGCGGCAGAAAAGCCGGTCTCCACCCGGCTTTCCACATGCGACAGGGGGAGCACCTTTACCGTGATGTCCGGCCCGCGCCCGGAAAAAAGCTGCAGGCCCAGCAGGGTGCCCAGCGGGATGGTGAAATCCGCCGTGCCCTTTTCCATTGCCTGGGTGAGGTCGCTCTCCAGCATGTACTGCAGGCGGGTCAGCTTGGCAGTGTCCGCTTCGGCGCTCTGCACCAGGCCGGTCCCGTCATAGCGGAGGATATACAGGTCCTCCAGCAGTTCGGGCGACCGGCGCAGGCAGTCGCTCACCGCAGACTGCATCCAGCGCACCGCCCGTTCGCGGCATTCATACTCTGCCATCGTTCGGGCAACAGGCCGCATCTTCTGCTCCAGTCTCACAAGGCTGAACAGCAGCAGTGCGGACAGAAGCAGCGCACACAGGGCGAACCGATTCACCTTGCTCTTTTTTCGACTCGCTGCGCTGTTCTGACGCCGCATGGAAAACTCCCCCTTTTCGCCTGCTGTTCTTTAAAAAGGATATTCATGTGGGGGGAAATATGTGAAAATTCAAAAATCGCGTCCTTCTTTGTTCCAGACGGTGAGCTGGAGGATGGTGCTCAGCGCCGCGTACAGCACACCGGCCACCGGCCAGACCAGCCAGGTGAGCTCCCAGCGCCCGCTGGCAAAGCTCCAGCCCAGATACAGCGCCACCGCCAGCAGCCAGTATGCGGTGTCCACCGCCTCTTTGGCGCTGCTTCTTTTCTTCCGGGCGGGGGCGTAGTCCGCCTCCTGGAGCAGCTTTTCCATGCTGGCCCAGCGCACCCCGCACAGGATGAACAGCACCACGCCAACGCCTGCCAACAGTATGGTCAGGCACAGCAGCAAAACAGTCGGGAAAAGTTCGCCCTTGAGCAGGATGCTCAAAAACAGCGGAATGATCGACAGGATGCAGATGCAGGTGGCCGCGATGTTGCAGGCGGCATAGGCGCCGCGGAACGCATTCTTTTTTTCACTCACCATGCCGTGCACGCCGTATTCCGGCTCGAAAGGCTCGCTGTCGATGAATTCATAGGGGGCGTTCTTGAAGCCGCACCAGACAAAGAGTGAAACGCCCGCGGCGACCAGCACCGCCAGCAGGCACAGGCCCGCCGCCGCGGCAAATTCTTCGGTGACGCCGGCAAGGCCGGCCTGGGCCATGGCGCCCAGCAAAAGCAGCGGCATAAAGGAGACGATGCACAAAAAGGTGCCGGTGGCAATGAGCACGGAGGCGGTCTTACGCCATTTCAGGTAGGCCTGCGCATCTGCAAGGCTGATGCGCTTTACAGGACTATCCTCTCTGCTGCCGGTGCATTCCTCCGCTTCCAATTCGTCTTTCAAAAGATAGTCGGTGGTCACGCCGAACAGCACGCTCAGCTGCAGCAGCTTTTCCAGTTCCGGCACGGTCTGCGCGCCCTCCCATTTGGACACAGCCTGCCGGGAGACATTGAGCTTTTCAGCCAGCTCTTCCTGGGACCAGCCGTTTTTCTTCCGAAGGCGGATCAGTTTTTCGGCAAAGATCATTGCTCGTTCCTCCATTTTTTCGAGTGTGGCGGGCATATCGTGCCCTTCGCCTGGCTCCAGCATACAGGAAAACCCGGTTGCGCGCCACCAAACGGCGGCTTGAAATTTGTCAACCCGGGGTTGCGGCCCGCGAAAAACATACGAAACGCCAAAAGAGTATGGCACAAACAGGGAAAAGAAAACAGGCCCGCCGCACAGCGGCGAGCCCGTGAGGACAGGGTTCAGATGGAGATGGTCTCGGCCACATCCAGCAGGGTGGTGTCGATGCTCTTGTGCATGGACAGGGCCACGTTGATGTCATAGTCCACGATCTTGTCGGCGGACTCGGCGACGACCCGGTTGAAGATGCCCTTTTCCAGCAGGATGACCGCCTGATAGCCCATGCGGGAAGCGGTGACGCGATCCCGCAGGGTGGGCGAACCGCCGCGCTGTACATGACCCAGAACGGTGGCGCGGGAGTCGATGCCGGTGCGGGCCTGGATCTCGTTGGCCAGGTCCTGGGCATGGCCGGCGCCCTCGGCAACGATCACGATGAAGTGCTTCTTGCCAGTCTTCTGGGTGAACTGCATCCGCTCCAGGATGTCGCGCTCCAGATCATAGGGCCGCTCGGGGATGAGGGTGGCGATGGCGCCGGTGGCGATGCCCACGTTCAAGGCAATGTAGCCGGCGTTGCGGCCCATGACCTCCACCACGCTGCAGCGGTCGTGGCTCTGGGTGGTGTCGCGCAGCTTATCCACCATCTCCACCGCGGTGTTCATGGCGGTATCATAGCCGATGGTGTACTCGCTGCAGGCGATGTCGTTGTCGATGGTGCCGGGGATGCCGATGCAGGGGATCCCCAGATTGGCAAGCGCCTTGGCGCCGCGGAAGGAGCCGTCGCCGCCGATGACCACCAGCGCGTCGATGCCCAGCTTCTGGCACATGTCAGCGCCCTTGCGCTGGCCTTCCTCGGTCTTGAACTCAAGGCAGCGCGCGGTATACAGAATAGTGCCGCCGCGATGGATGATCTCGGAAACACTGCGCAGGTTCATTTCATAGGTCTCGCCGTTCAGCAGCCCGTTGAAGCCGCGCTGAATGCCGATCACCCGCATGCCGTGGCCAAGGGCGGTGCGCACAACGGCACGCACCGCAGCGTTCATGCCAGGCGCGTCGCCGCCGCTGGTAAGTACGCCAATCGTCTTGACTTCCTTTGCCATAAAAAAGCCCCCCCTAAACGATTCATTACAAAAAAGCCGACAGGCTCTTCGCGGAAAAACACCGCGGCCTCACAGCTGTGGAATACCACAGGGCTATTATACCATCGGTGCAACAAAAACGCAAAAGAAAGATGGGACCAAATGTTCACAAATTTTGCTAAACCGGCACGCTTCAAATTGTGCGAATGGCTTTATCAGGCGCTTTCTCATTTGAACGCCACATTTCCATCCCCCAAAATGCGTTTCAGCTCACACGTCAAAAGTTCATGTTCCATGCTCCACAGGTCACGGGGTGCGAGCGTGAGCTGCTTTTGGTCCTCAAAATAGATATACACCGGCAGCGGGCCCTCAAAGATAGAGAGCAGATTTTCCACCTTTGCAAACTGCGGGCAGCTGCGGCTGGGTACCTTGAGGTACATCCCCTTGCGGGCCGGCCTTTCCTGCGCAGGGCGCGGCGCGGCTCCGTTTGCGGAATACTCCTCGATGGGCGTGATCTTCTCCGCCACCAGTTTGGCGTTTTCCTCTTCCTTCACCGACACCCGCCCGTTGATGGCCACCACGGCGTTGTCCTGCAGCGCGCTGCGGCAGTCTGCCAGCACCTTGGGGAACACGATGATCTCCATGGTGCCGCTCAGGTCCTCCACGCTGGTGAAGGCCATCATGGTGTTGGAACGGGTGGTCATGACCTTGCTCTTGATGACCGCGCACACGATGTTCACGCGCTTGCCGTCGTAGCGGCGGGCCTCCTCCCCCATCAGGTCGGCGATGCGGCAGGCCCCGATCTTCTGGATCTGCTGGCGGTAGCCGTCCAGCGGGTGGCCGGACAGATACAGCCCGCTGACCTCTTTCTCCATTTTCAGCAGTTCGGGCAGGGGGAATTCGCCGTGGTCCTCGATGTGGAAGTCCTCCCCTGCTGTGCCGGCGCTTTCACCTGAAAGCTGGCTGAACAGGTCCAGCTGGCCTTCCACGTTGCGTCCCACATCGGTCTCCACGCTCTTGAAGATGGCGTCCACGTTTTCCAGCATGGCCTTGCGGCTGACGCCGGTCTCGTCAAAGGCGCCGCACTTCACAAGGCTTTCCGCCGCGCGGCGGTTCAATTCCTGCCCATGCAGGCGGCGGCAGAAGTCATAGAGTGAGGTGAAGGGCTTTTCCTTCCGCTCGCGCACCACGGCGGCGATGAGGTTGCGGCCCACATTTTTGGTAGCGTTCAGCCCGAAGCGGATGCTTTTGCCGTCCACGGTGAAACCGCCGTCGCTGACGTTGATGCTGGGCGGCAGCACCTTGATGCCAAGCCGCTGGCACTCGCCGGTGTACTCGATGACCTTGTCGGTGTTGTCCAGCACACTGGTGAGCAGGGCGGCCATGAACTCGCTGGGATAGTGGCATTTGAGGTAGGCAGTCTGGAACGCCACGTAGGCATAGCAGGCCGCGTGGGATTTGTTGAAGGCGTAGGACGCAAAGCTGCTCATGTCGTCGAAGATGTCGTTGGCAGCCTGCTCGCTGATGCCGTTGGCGGTGCAGCCGGTGACGAAATGCTGGCGCTCCTTTTCCATGACGTCATGCTTTTTCTTGCTCATGGCGCGGCGCACCAAGTCCGCCTGGCCCAGCGTGAAGCCCGCCAGCTCCCGGCAGATCTGCATGACCTGCTCCTGATAAACGATGCACCCGTTGGTCACATCCAGAATGTGAGCCAGCTGGGGCGTTTTGTAACGCACCTTGTCCGGCTCGTGGCGGTTGCGCAGATAGGTGGGGATGGAGTCCATGGGGCCGGGGCGGTAGAGACTGATGAGGGCGATGATGTCCTCAAGGTTCTTCGGCTGCAGCCCGGTGAGCACCTGCTTCATGCCGGTGCTTTCCAGCTGGAACACGCCCTCGGTCTCGCTGCGGCCCAGCATGTCGTAGGTAGCGGCGTCGTCATAGGAGATATTGTCCATGGAAAAGTCCGGCTCGCGGCGGCGCACCATCTCCTCGGCGTTTTTGATGACCGTAAGGGTGCGCAGACCCAGAAAGTCCATCTTCAAAAGGCCCAGCTCCTCGATGGTGGTCATGGTGAACTGGGTCACAGGCACGCCGTCGTTGGAGGCCAGCGGCACATACTCGTTGGCGGCCTCCCGGGTGATGACCACGCCCGCCGCATGGGTGGAGGCATGACGGGGCATGCCCTCGATCTTGATGGCGGTGTCGATGAGTTCCTTCACCTGGGGATCGGCTTCGTACTGGGCTTTCAGTTCCGGCGAGACTTCCAGCGCCCGGTTCAGGGTCATTTTCAATTCCATGGGCACCATCTTGGAGATGGAGTCCACCTGGGCGTAGGGCATGCCCAGCACACGGCCCACGTCACGGATGGCGGCGCGGGCGGCCATGGTCCCGAAGGTGATGATCTGGGCCACATGGTCGTGGCCGTATTTTTCGTTCACATAGTCGATGACCTCCTGCCGGCGCTCATAGCAGAAATCCACGTCAAAGTCGGGCATGCTCACCCGCTCGGGGTTCAGAAAGCGCTCGAACAGAAGGTTGTAGCGGATGGGGTCGATGTTGGTGATGCCCACACAGTAAGCTGCAAGGCTGCCCGCGCCGCTGCCGCGGCCGGGGCCCACAGGGATGCCCTGCTGTTTTGCGTAGTTGATGAAATCGAAAACGATGAGGTAATAGTTGGTGTAGCCCATGCGGCGGATGACGCCGATCTCGTATTCCAGACGCTCGCGCATCTCGTCGGTCACGCCGTCGCCGTAGCGGCGGGCAAGGCCCTCGCGGCAAAGCGTTTCAAAATAGACCTGGTTGTCCATGCCGCCGGGCGCTTCGAAATACGGCAGCTTGGTGACGCCGAACTCAAAGTCAAAGTTGCACATCTCGGCGATCTTGACGGTGTTCTCGCAGGCGTCCGGCGCGATGGAGAACAGGTCGTACATCTCCTCGGTGCTTTTGAGGTAGAATTCGTCCGTCTCAAATTCCAGCTTGTCCGCGTCCTGCACGGTCTTGCCGGTCTGGATGCAGATGAGGATGCTCTGCATCTTGCTGTCCTCCTTGCGGAGGTAGTGAGCGTCGTTGGTGGCCACCAGAGGGATGCCCGTCTCCCGGGCAAGGCGGATGAGCAGCGGCAGGATCTGCTGCTGGGCGTCAATTCCGTGATCCTGAATCTCGATATAGAAATTGCCCTGGCCGAACAGGCCGTTGAAGTAGAGTGCGGCGGCCTTTGCCTTTTCGTAGTCCCCCGCCAGCAGCGCCTGGGGTATCTCGCCCGCGAGGCAGGCAGAAAGGCACACAAGACCCTCGTGGTGCTGTTCCAGCAGTTCCTTGTCCACCCGGGGTTTAGAATAAAAGCCCTCGATGAAGCCGGCGGAGACCAGCTTGATGAGGTTTTTGTAGCCTGTTTCGTTTTTGCAAAGCAGCACCAGATGGTTGGAGCCGTCAATGCGGTTCACCTTGTCAAAGCGCGAGCGGGTGGCCACATAGACTTCGCAGCCGATGATGGGCTTTACGCCGGCCTTTTTCGCGGCTTTGTAAAAGTCTACACAGCCGTACATCACGCCGTGGTCGGTGATGGCGATGGCGGTCTGGCCCAGCTCTTTGAGGCGGTCGAACATCCGGTCGATGCGGCAGGCGCCGTCGAGAAGGCTGTATTCTGTGTGCACATGCAGGTGCGCAAATTGTTTTTCAGACATCGTTTCTCCTTTGCCTCAGTTCATCGGCCAACTGCTCCAGCTTTTTCAGCCTGTGGGAAAGGCCCGACTTGCTGATGGGCTCCGGGCTTTTTTGCACCAGCTGCGCCAGCGACAGGTCTGGCCAGTCCAGGCGCAGCTGCGCCGCCTGCCGCAGAGGGGCGGGCAGCGCGTCGAAGTCGCCCTTTTGCTGCAAGTAGTCGATGGCCCTTCTTGCCGCCACGTTGGCGGTGACCACCTTGTCGATGTTGGCCATCTCACAATTGTTCAGGCGGTTGGTCTTGTTGCGCAGTTCCTTGAACATCTTGTGGTCCATGATCTGCATTGCGGCGCCGCCCGCGCCCATGAAGGTGAGCAGGTCCGCCACCTGCTCGCTGGCCTTGACGTAGATGACGTTCACGCCTTTGCGCACGGTGCGCCGGGGGGTGAACTCGTGCTCGGCCAAAATGCCCTCCAGGTCCTTTGCCAGGTTATAGCGGGGGCACAGGAATTCCAGATTGTACTCTTTGCTGGGATCGGTCATGGTGCCGCAGCACAGGAATGCCGACGCAACAAAAGTGGAAAAGCAGTGCCCGCAGCGGATGAGCCGGGGGTCGATGTGGCGGCTGACCTGTTCCTCTTCGCAGTGGAACAGCTTCAGCATCTTGTCCACTTCCTGCGGGTCGTCCACCTTGAATTCATAAAGGGGGCCGCTGGGCCGCTCCTTTGTGGTGATGGCGCCATGGATCCCGCAGATGCCGAACAGGCGCTTTGCATACTGTGCGACCCCCCAAAGCTCTGTGTGAAGCACAAGACCTTTACTGTCGAAATAGCGGCCAAAGCAGGCGATGCCGTAGCTTGCAGCCAGGGCGCAGCACTCGCGGGTGATCTTTTTCTGCACGATCTCATTCTTTACATCCTGGGAAAAGCTCAAGGTTTCCGCCTCCTTTCAAGGCAAGATACGGGTCTTTCAAGCAGTACGGCCCGCATCCCGATGATGAAGCGCGGGATGATAGCCAAGGCCCGTGCAGAACTGGCCGATGAGCCGGGCAAAGGTGATGGAGCGGTGCTTGCCGCCGGTGCAGCCCACCGCGATGGTCAGCTGGCTTTTGCCCTCCTTGACATAGAGAGGCAGCGAGTATTCCAGCAGAGACTGGATGCGGCGCAAAAGCTCTTTTGACTCCTCGAAGCTCATCACATAGTCCACCACTGCCTGGTCCAGGCCGGTGAGGGGCTTGAGTTCCGGGATGTAAAAGGGATTGGGCAGGCAGCGCACGTCAAAAACGATGTCCGCTTCCTTGGGCAGGCCGTATTTGAAGCCGAAGGAGACGACGTTCAGCACCATCCCCTCTTTTTCTTCCTGCAAGAACAGGCTGCAGATGCGCTCTTTATTCTGCGCGGGCGACAAAAGCGAAGTGTCCAGCACAAAATCCGCCCGCTCGAAAAGGGGGCGCAGCACTTCCCGCTCCATTGCGATGGCGCGGGTGGTGGGCACCCCTTCGTAGCTGGTCAGAGGGTGGATGCGGCGGGTCTCCTTGTAGCGGCGTTGAAGCACTTCCTCGGAGCAGTCCAGAAACAGGATGCGGTAGTTCACGCCGCATCTGTCCAGCCCATCCAGCGCTGCCTCCACATCGGCGGCACTGCGGCAGCCGCGCACGTCCAGCACAACGGCCACCTTTTGCAGCATGTTCTCGCCCTGCTGGGCAAAATCCACAAGGCGGGGCATCAGCCCCGCCGGGATGTTGTCGATGCAGAAATAGCCGATGTCTTCCAGCACATTCATCGCCAGCGATTTGCCGGCGCCGGAAAGACCCGTCACGATCAGAAGTTCCATTTTGCTCTTCCCTTTTTCTTTCCGGGGCTCACTCCACCACCCGGATCTCCTTTTCCAGCGTGTAGCCGGTCTGTTCTTTCACTGTTTTGCAGACAAGGTCTGCCAGCGCCAGAACATCGGCGCAGGTCGCCCCGCCCAGATTCACGATAAAGCCGCAGTGCTTTTCGCTGATGGCGGCGCCGCCCACCCGTGCGCCCCGCAGGCCGCACTGCTGGATGAGCGCGCCGGCAAAGGCGCCCTGCGGGCGTTTGAAGGCGCTGCCCGCGCTGGGGTAGTCCAGCGGCTGCTTTTCCACACGGCGGGCCATCAGCTCCTGCATGGCCGCCTCGATCTGCGCCGGGTCACCTGGAACAAGGCGCAGCTGCGCGCTGAGGACATGCCAGCCGGTGCGCTCGAAAATGCTGGTGCGGTAGCCCAGCTCCAACTCCCCGGCGGGCAGCGTGCGAACTGTGCCCGTTTCGTCCAGAAAGGTCACGGCGGTGAGCACATCCCGCATCTCGCCGCCGTAAGCGCCGGCGTTCATGTACACCGCGCCGCCCACGCTGCCGGGGATGCCGAAGGCAAACTCCAGCCCCGAAAGGCCCCGGGCGGCCGCGGCCTTGCACAGAGTGTTCAGCCCGAGGCCGGCGTCGGCATAAACGTCCGTTCCCTCAAAGCGGGGCGCGCCGGCCATGGCCGCGGTGTTCAGCACGGCGCCGTCGAATCCGGCATCGGAAAACAGGACGTTGGAGCCTTTGCCGAGGAGATAATGGCGTATGCCGTGCTGACGGCACAGCCCGACCGCCCCGGCCATCTGTTCGCTGTTTTTGGGGGTGCAGAACACCCTGGCCGGGCCGCCGATGCGAAAACTTGTGTGCTTTGACAGCGGCTCATCCTGGAGAAAATCGATGTTCCTTTTTTTCAGTTCCCGACACAGGGCTTCTATCTGCTCCACTGCGCTCAGCCTCCGAACGATTGATTTTTGCGAGGCTCAGGTCTTGACCTGATCGCCCAGGCGGGCGGCGCCCACCACGCCGGCGTCGTTGAACAGCTCGGCGGATTTGATCTTCACACGGCGCTTGCCGTCGCGGGCGTAGTCCTCCCAGTCCACCTGGCGGCGCACCGGGCCCAGCAGGGTCTCGCCCTCGCGGGAGACGCCGCCGCCAATGCAGACGATCTCCGGCTGGAAGATGTTGATAACGTTGGTCAGGCCGCAGGCGACGTATTCCACGTACTTGTCGATGAGGCGCTTGGCCAGCTCGTCGCCGGCGCGCATTCCCTCAAAAGCGGTTTTGGCGTTGGTATTGTTGACGTCGCCGTCCACCAGCTTCCACATCATGTTGTCCGGGTGAGAGAGCAGGGCGGCCCTGGTGTCCTCGGTGAGGGCCCGGGCGGAAGCGTACTTCTCCCAGCAGCCGTTGCGCCCGCACATGCAGGGACGGCCATCCTTCTGGATGACCATGTGGCCCAGTTCCGCGCCGGCATAGTTGAAGCCGGCAAAGATCTTGCCGTCGATGATGATGCCGCCGCCGATGCCGGTGCCCAGGGTGATGACCACCGCATAGCGCGCGCCCTTCGCGCCGCCGGCTATGTATTCGCCGTAGGCCGCCGCGTTGGCGTCGTTTTCGATGAACACCTGGCAGGGCAGCAGCTCCTCCATGTGGTGCTGCAGCTCCCAGTCGCGGTAGCCGAAGTTCGCGTTGAAGTCCACCACGCCCAGCTGGCTGTTCACGCTGCCGGGGGTGCCGATGCCCACCCACTGGATGTCGTCAAAGGAGAGCTGATTCTCGGCGAGCACCCGCTTGCAGAGGTCGGCGATCTTCTGCTCGATGGCTTCCTGAGGCTGAGGCAGGTCGGTGGCGCAGGTGGACTTGGCAAGGATGTGGCAGTCCTCGTCCACGATGCCCGCGGTGATGGTGGTGCCGCCCAGATCGACGCCGATGGTGTACTTTTTCATAATATTCCTCCTATACGTTCCACAACAGGTTTATTGTGCAGTTTCAGTTCTTCCAGAAGCCGCCGTGGCGAAGAGTTGACCATCAGCTCCTCGGGGAAATCTATCTCCTCCAGCAGCCGGACCAGGCGCCCTACCCCCGCCTGCATCTGATAGATGGAATGGGCGTCGGAATTCAGCGCCACCGGGCAGCCGGCCTTTTTGCAGGCCAGCGCCAGCGCCTTCATATTGCCCGCTCCTTCCGGGCGCACCGCCCAGGAGTTGCCGTTGAGCTCCACCACCTTGTGACGCTCGGCAAACACTTTTGCCACCCGCTCGTAGTCATAGACATGTTTTGCCTGCTCGGAATGGCCGATCATGTCCACCGCCGGGTTTTCGGCAACTCTGAGCCAGAGGTCTGTGGCCTGTTCCACCGTGAGCGTGCCGGGCAGGCAGTCGGTGTGGATGGAGGCGATGACCCAGTCCAGCCCGTTCAGCACTTCCGGTGGAAGGTCCAGCGTGCCGTTCACATCCATCACGTTGGCCTCCGCGCCTTTCAGCACCGGGATGCCTTCCAGCACGTCCGGCAGGCGGCGGACATTGTAGAAATACCAGATATGGGGCGAGTCCGGCATGGCCGTCCCGTGGTCAGTGACGGCAATGGCGCAGTAGCCCATCTCCTTCGCCGCCCGCGCCATCTCGGTGATGGTGTTGAAGGCATGGTTGGACACAAGGGTGTGCGTATGCAGGTCCGCAGCGATACGATACAAAATTCTATGCTTCCTTTCCCGTTAAATGCCCACGTCGTCCTCAAGGCCGAGGCGGGCCAGCAGCTCTTTGGCCGCGTTGTAGCCCATCTTTTTCTGGCGGTTGTTGATGGCCGCCGTTTCCAGAATGACCGCCAGGTTGCGCCCGGGCATCACGGGGATCACCGTGCAGGGGATCTGCACGCCCAGAATGTCGTAGGTGTCGTTTTCCAGACCGGTGCGGTCGTAATTCTTGGTCTTGTCCCAGGGCTCCAGCTGGACCACCAGGTCCACCCGCTCGCTGACCTTGACCGCGCCGATGCCGAACACGCGGGCCACGTTCACAATGCCGATGCCCCGCAGTTCGATGAAGTGGCGGATATTCTCCGGCGCGGTGCCCACGATGGTGCGGTTGGAAGTTTTGCGCAGTTCCACCGCGTCGTCCGCCACCAGACGGTGGCCGCGCTTCACCAGCTCCACGGCGGTCTCGCTCTTGCCTACCCCGCTGTCGCCCAAAATCAGGATGCCTTCGCCGTAGACCTCCACGAACACGCCGTGACGGGTCACGCGGGGGGCCAGTTCCACATTCAGGATGTTGATGAGGGAGCTGAGCAGCGTGGAGGTGCTTTCGGTGGAGACCAGCAGCGGCACCTCATACTGGCGGGCAAACTCCAGGAATTCCGGCAGGACTTCCAGCCCGCGGCTGATGATGACTGCGGGCGGCTTCAGCGAGAGCATCTTTTCCAGATGGCGGCGGCGGTCCGACTCGGGCAGCTCCTTCAGATAGGAGATCTCCACCATGCCGCAGATCTGGATGCGGCTGGCGTCAAAATACTGGTAGTATCCCGCCAGCATGATGCCCGGACGGTTCACATCCGCGGTGTAGATGGGAATGTCGGACAGTTCCTTGGGCGCATAGATGGTATCCATTTTCAAGGTGGCTGCAAGTTCGCTCAGTGGTACGGAAAACGCTGGCATTCAGAACACCCTTTCTTTTTTTGGCAGGGCCCGGACGGGCGCCGAAAAGCCCGTCTTTGCCGGTCCGCGCAGGCGGAACGGCCCACGCCTGCCTGCATATAAACTCATTATATAATATACATCCGGGAATGGCAATTCTCAATCGGTGCGGGATGGATTTTTGTATCCCATCACAGAGAACGAGCCGGCCGCTCCTTGGGGCAGCCGGCTCGCACCTCGCTGTTTTCACACCATCCGCAGCAGGCAGTAAAAGCTCACCGCGCCGGGCCGAAACATGCGCCCGTCTTCTTCCATTGCCCGGCAGAGCGCTTCGTCCAGATTTGCGAAGCGGCTGCGCAGGAGAAACACGTCGTTCCGGCGGCCCAGTGTGTCGGCCACCAGTTCCTCCAGCAGGCCTTTCACCTCTTCGTCGATGGCCTGCTCCAGCTGCCGGTCCTGTCCGGGAAGGGCGGCGCCTTCCGGGCTCACCAGCCTCTGGATATCGCCGCTGAAATGCACCGAAAGCTCCATGCCCCCTTCGGCAAACGCGGGCTCAAAGCGCAGTTTGGGCGAGCGCACCTGGAAGCTCACCGAGAGCGGCTCCAGTGTAAGTTCCAGCGCTTTTGCCTGGCCCGCCAGCAGCCTGGCCAGCTGCGCCTCTGCACCCTTCCAGACGGCGTCGGGCCTTCCCTCACGGTAAAGGGTCAGCTTTTCAAAGGCGGCGTTTCCCTTCTGCATAGAAAGGCTCGGGATGACGCCGCTGCTGCTCTGCCCGCTGAACTGGTAGAGAAAGGTCCTGAAAAGGCCGCGCTTTTCCAGCTGCTGCACGCTGGCGAGAAAACCGGCCCCCTTTTCCTGCAGCTTTTCAAAGGCGGCGGGGCCCGCGTCCAGCCCGTAGACCGCCATGTTCGGCCTGCCGCTGGTGTTGCTGGCAAGGTAGCGGCAGGCATCGAACACGCCCTCACTCATCAGCTTCGGCCCAATAAAGAGCAGTTCGCTCTGGCCGTAAAAAAGGCGGCGGCTCTCGCTCTGCTCGGCGTCCAGCAGCGCCTCATACACCGTTTCCCCGCGCCCGGAAAGGCAGCGGGCCTGCTCGCTCACCTGGCCGGTGTCGGCGTTGGGGGTGGCCTCCAGCACCAGCAGCCGCGCCTCATACTGCCGCTCCTTCTCCACATACACCGCTTTCACCGAAACACGGTCGCCCAGTCCGCTGCTCGTGCATCCGGCCAAAAGCGCCGCCCCCAGCAGGGCGAGGCAGACCAGCCAGCGTTTCATGCGTTCCTCCCCCTCTCATTCCAAAGACGGTTCAGCGGCGCCGCCAGCAGCGCGAGCGCCAGCAGAATCTGCTGAACGGCCATTGCCGCCGCTTCGTTCTGGTTCCAGACTGCCAGAAACACCACCATCACAGCCGCCAGCGCCACCCAGTAAGGGCAATGGCCTTTACACGCCTTAACGTTCTGCCAGAGTTTGATGAATCCGGCAAAATACAGGCTTATCTTGATGAGGAACAGCAGCAGCCACACCCCCACGTGCAGTGCGTCCAGCCGGCGGAACACCGACAGGCCGCCCAGCCGCGCAATGGTGTAGACGGGCTGGCTTTCGCTGGTATATGCCGCGCCCAGGGTCATCTCCCCCAGCAGGGCCAAGAGACTGTTTGCCAAAAATACCGCTCCGATGATTTTTGCGGCGCCCCGGCTGCTTCCGCCGTTGGGGCACAAAAAGGGAAAAAGCAGCAGTTCCGGTGGCAGGTAAAAGCGCGTCAGCGCCAACTGTGCCTGCGTTCCCGCGCTGGCCGCCGGCGTTTGAAGGCGGCTGAACTGCATCTGCCCGGCCACCGACCAGCCCAGCACCAGCACCGACGCCGCCGCCAGCGCAAGCACGGGCCAGGCCGCCCGCCCCAGTGCCTGCACTCCGGCAAAGGCGCCGTAATAGGCCGCGCCGAACAGCAGGATCAAGAACAGAAGCGCCGCCAGCTGTTGCTGCATCACATAGTTATAGAACCGCTCTCCCTGGATGACCTCCAGCGCGATGGAGAGCACCAGCGCACTGCACAAGAGCAGCGAGCGGACGGGCCCCGGCTTTCCGCCGCCGCACCAGCGCAGGTAGGCCGCCATCACCGCGCACAGAAGGGCGAACTGCAGCGCCCCCGACAGAATAGCCGTGCGTGCGGGCAGCACTTCCATCTGCCGGCCGAAAGGCTGGATGAAGCTGTCGGTCAAAAAAGCGGCCAGGACCAGCGTTCCCGCCTGCTTTCGCTCAAAAACGAACTCACGATCCATAGTTTTCTTCACCACCGGGCAGGTCGCTCACATCGAAGGGATGGCTCGCCAGCCGCTGCCAGGGCATGCGCAGAAGGCCGTCCCGCAGGGCGCTGCGGCCAAAGGGCACCAGCGGCGAGGTGTAGGGCACGCCGAAGGAGTGCATGCCGCAGATGCTCACCAGCATCAGGAAAAACATGGTCACCAGGCCAAAGGGCCCGAACAGGCCGCCCGCCAGCACGAACAGCACCCGCAGGACCGTGGCGGGCTCATACAGCGACGGGATGACGAAGATGGAGATGGTGGTCAGGGCCGCTACGATGAGCACCGGCGTGCTCATGATGCCCGCTTTGGTGGCCGCGTCTCCCACGATGAGCGCCGCCACGAGGCTCACCGAGTGTCCGATGGGCTTGGGCAGACGCAGGCCGGCCTCCCGGATGATCTCCAAAAGGACGATGACCAGCATCATCTCCATAAACAGCGGCAGAGGCGTGGCTGTCTCGGCGGCAGCCACCTTGTAAAGAAGCTGGGGCGGGAACAGCTCCGGGGTGTACTCCGCGATGGAGACGAACAGGCCCGGCAGCAGCACCGACAAAAAGAACGCCGTATACTTGAGCAGCCGTACGGCGCTGGCGAAGTAGGCCTTGCCGGCATAATCGTCCAGGCTTTGGAAGTTTTCATTGAAAAAATACGGCACGATCATCGCGAAGGGGCTTGCGTTCACAAGCACGACGATTTTCCCCTCGCATATTTTGGCGGCGGCGGTCACCGGGCGCTCGGTATAGCCCACCTCCTGAAAGAAGCTGAAGCTGCCCCGCTGGAGATAGGGCGCAAGATACCCGCTGTCGAACAGCACGGGCAGGTCCACCGACTGGAGCTTTTGCTCGATGGCTTCGACGAATCCCGGCTTTGCCAGTGTGCGGTCGTACAGCATGGCCACCTCGGTGCCGGTGCGCCTGCCCACGGGAAAGATTTTGATGGTGAGCGATCCGGTGCGCACCAGCCGCCGCACAAGGCTGACATTGATGCGCAAAAGGTCGCAGAAACCTTCCCGTGAGCCGCGGATGTCCCCTTCGCCGGAGGGCTCCTGCACCGAGCGGAACTGCATGTTCTGGGTGGAAAGCACAACCGCTTTACAGCATCCGTCGATGAGCATCACGGTGGTGCCCGCTGTCAGCTGGGTGCGCAGCGCGTCGAAGTCCTCCACAGGCGCATTTTCTACCGGCAGGTCGGTCTGGTGCTGGATGTAGTTGAACAATTCCCTGCCGTTTGAGGGCTCAAAATGGCTCGCGTTCAGCATCGAGAGCATCACCACCCACAGCCGTTCCAGGGTGGAAAGCCCCTCAAAAAAGCACAGACAGCAGGGCACGCCCCGCACGTTGACAGGTTTTGCATACAGGTCGGCGGAATTGCCAAACATCTCTTTCAGACGGGCAACATTCGCATCCAGCGAATCAGTCAGGGGTCGCGGCATCGTTCTTCACCTCGCTGCTTAGTATGCCCCGCGCCCGCCGTGTCAAAACCATTTGCCGGGAGGAGTTTTTATGCTGGTGCTCGTGCTGCGCACATTGATGATCTATCTGCTCATCGTGGCCGCCATGCGGCTGATGGGCAAACGTCAGCTGGGGGAACTGCAGCCCTCGGAGCTGGTGTCCACCATTCTCATCTCCAACCTCGCTTCCATTTCCATTGAATCCCCCGAGGTGCCGCTGGCGGCAAGCCTTGCGCCCGTCTGCCTGATCGTGGTGCTGGAACTGTTTTCCTCTGCGCTTTGCTATATGAGCCCCACGGCGGCAAAGCTATTGTCCGGCACGCCGGTGGCGGTGATACGGGGCGGCAAGATCGACCAGAAGACCCTGCGGGAGCTTCGGTTCAGCGCCAGCGATCTGCTGGAAGCGCTGCGAGGCAAGGATATTTTCGACCCATCGGAAGTAAACTACGCCCTGGTGGAGACCAACGGCACCCTGAGCGTGAGCCGGATGCCGCAGAAGGACACCCCCACCCGGGAGGATATGCAGGTGCCGCCGCCTGAAGCGCGAACGCCCATGGTGCCGCTCGTGATCGACGGGCGGGTGCTGGCGGACAATCTGGCCTGGTGCGGCAGGAATGAAAAGTGGCTTGACAAGGTGCTGCGGCAGAACAAATGCAGCCTGCGGCAGGTGCTTTTGCTGCTGGGGGACGACTCCGGCCAGGTGCAGCTGGTCAAAAAAGAGAGCCGCTGAAACCAGCGGCTCTCGGTCAGAAAGGATGATTTGATGAAACGGGTGCGCGCAGCCTTCGGGCTGCTGGCTTTTCTCGCGGTGCTCATCGTGGCCAGCAGCATCCTGGTGCAGACCACCAACGACGCGCTTTTAAATGACCTGGACAGGATAGGGGCCTTCAACGCCGCCGGAGACTATGAGGCGGCGCTGGAGGTAATAGAGGGGATGAACAGCTTTTTCTCCCGGCGGGAGCACTGGATGGCGCTGTTCATCAAGCGGGACTATCTCAGCGGCATCGCCATGTGCCTGGGCGGGCTGTCGGCTTATGTGGGCCCGGATAACCAACAGGACCTGCAGAGCGAACTTGGAAAAGCCCGCACGCAGATCCTGATGACCGGGCATTTATTTTTCAGCATGCTTTGAGGAATGGCCGTTGAGCATGTCTTTCAGTTCGTCCATGAAGGTGTTGATGTCGCTGAACTGCCGGTAGACCGAGGCAAAGCGCACATAGGCCACCTCGTCGATCTTTTTCAGTTCATCCATGGCCAGCTCGCCGATGTGCATGGAGGTGACCTCCCGCTCATAGCTGTTCAGCAGCGTCTGCTCGATGCGGTCCACCGCCGATTCCAGCGTCTGGTAGCTGACCTCCCGCTTCTCACTGGCGCGCAGCATGCCGCCCAGCAGCTTCTGGCGGTCAAAGGCCTCGCGGGAGCGGTCCCGCTTGACCACCATCAGGGGCACGGTCTCCACGATCTCGTAGGTCGTGAAGCGCTTGGCGCAGCTCAGGCACTCCCGGCGGCGGCGGATCTTCTCTCCGTCCTCGGTGGGGCGGGAATCGATCACCTTGGAATCCAGTTCGCCGCAGTACGGACATTTCATGGCAGTTTCCTCCTTGGCTGGTGAGTGGGCGGGCGGAGCGCCGCCGTTGAATCAATATGCAAACAGTATAGCATATTTTCCCGCAAAGAAAAGATTTTCAGCCAAAAATTCTGCTGTTCAGTTCTTCGTACAGCGCCTTTGTGGCCGCTTCGTCCGCGCCGCTGAGCACCACGGTCTTCCCCTGTGCCTGCATCACGATGCAGGCGTCACAGCCGGTGTAGGCATAACGGGTGTAGGAGCCGAAAGCGTCGTTGCGAAAAGAGCCCATGGAAAGGCGGGGCGAGCCGAACCCGTTGACGCGGTTTCCGGCAGGGATGCCTTCGGCATATTCGATGCTCTCCACGCCGGCGTAGTTTATCTCGGCGTCGGGCCAGTAGCTTGCTTCGATGCTCAGAGCGTTCTCTCCCACGGTATAGCGGATGTCTCCCGTGAAAAGGAGCACCGGCGTGCCCACCACGGCGGCGGCCAGGATCACAAGGACGATGCCCGTTACGGCACGGTCCGCTTTGGAGCGGAACAGGCTGCCGTTCCAGCTGCCATCCCGGACCTGTTTGCGGTAAAGCCAGTAGGAGTAAACACAGGGCACCGCCGCCAGAACGAGAATAGCAGCCAGCATCCCCGCGGCCATGGCGGCCCCGGGCAAAAGGCAGACAAGCAGCAGCACAAGACCGCCCGCCACCCACACTTTGCCGCCTATGCGGTGGGTACGGTTCCAGTTTTCTTCGTTGGCCAGCGTCCAGGGCAGACGGATGCCCAGCGTGGGGTTCTGCTTCATCTTGGGCATGTAGTTGCCGATGACGAGGAACATCAGCCCCAGGCCGGCAGGCACAAGGCGCTCCCAGCCCAATTTTACGTCCAGCGCCACAGCCCAGGCACCGGCGCAGTAAAAAAGCGAAATGCAGGGCAGCAGCCAGTAGACCAGTTCCAGCGCCTTTTTGCTCTGGCCGTTGTGCCGGTTGGTGTGAAAGGTAAGCAGCAGGCACAGCCAATGACCCGCCAGCATGGCGGCAGGCATCCCCAGACAGAACGCGAGCTTTGCGGGGCCGCTCCAGCCGGGCAGCCGCTCCCAAAACCCGAGGCCCGCCAGCGCAGGCAGCAGGATGAGCGCGGAGCCGGCCAGCGCCTTGCGTTTATTCAACAGTTTCATCCTTTCCCTCCCCTTTCAGCGTGGTGAGCCAAAGAAGGATCTCCTCCAGCACCGACGCGTTCAGTTCGTAATAGATATATTTCCCTTCCCGCTGGTCCCGCACAAGGTCAGCCTCTTTCAGCACAGAAAGGTGGCGGGAGATTGCCGCCGCCGACACCGGGAACTTTTCAGCGATCTGCCCCGCCGTCAGCGGGCTGGCCCGCAGGAGCGTCAATATCTCCCGCCGGGTGGGATCGGCAAGGGCTCGCAGTGTGTCTTGCATCGCCATGGCGTCACCTCATTTAACATTTAACTTAATAGTTAATTGTAATATAGCACCGCTCTCCCGGTTTGTCAATGGGGATGAACAGCAAGGGCCGCCCTCCTTTCGGAGAGCGGCCCTTTAGCCGGGGTGCCGTAAGAAAACGGCGCCGGGAAAAGGGCGCTTTTGCGGTATCGCAGCGTCAAAGCGCCTTGACAACCACCAAGGGTGCCTGCGGCGCTTTTCCTTGCGCTGCCATCAAAATCGCCACT
>DWXV01000043.1 GCA_019119025.1 Candidatus Allofournierella excrementigallinarum | reverse complement strand
GAGCCTTGTCTGCTGGGTGCTGTGCCGGGGTTGGGGCGTCGAGGCCGGGCCCCTGCCGGGGTACCTCCTCTGGGCCGCCATCTACTGCGTTCTGGCGCTGGCGGGGGTGGCCATCGCGGGGCTGTTCCACTTCGCGCTGAAAAAGGAGGGCTGACTCATGAAAAAGCGCATCCTCAAACTGGCGGCCTTCGCCGCCGCCCTGGCTCTGCTGGCGGGGGTGCTGTGGTTCTCGAACGGGCTGCTGGGCAACCCGGTGTCCAAATTTCTGGCCGCCCGCGCCGCCCGCGAGTACCTTTCCGCCCAGTACCCCGACGCGGATTATCAAATCGAGTCGGTCAATTACAATTTCAAGTTCGGCGGCTACACCGCCGCCGTCTCCTCCCCCACCAGCATCGACAGTCACTTCACGCTGGAGCTTACCATGACCGGACGTATCTTGTGGGACGGCTATCACTCGGTGGAGAGCGGCTGGAACACCTGGGAGCGGCTGAACGCAGAATACCGCGCTCTGGTGGACACGGTGCTGGAGGACCCGGATTTTCCTTACAACGTCCACATCGGCTTTGGCGATCTGTGGATGGAGCATGAGTATGGCGAGCCCTGGCCGCCCTACATCCTTTACAGCGAACTGGAACTGGACGGCGAGTACGACATCCGGGAACTGGGCAGAGCCTGCGGGCGGCTCGTGCTCTACGTCCGGCAGGACGAGGTGAGCGCGGAAGAGGCGGCCCAAATTCTTTTGGCGACCCGCCGGGCGCTGGACGAAGCGAACGTGCCCTTCTACTGCATCGACTTCGTGCTGGAACACCCCCTCACCGAGGATGGCCGCCTGCCCGAGGGGGAGGTGCGGCTGCGGTACTTTGCCTGTGAAGACATCCGGGAGGAGGGCCTTTTGGAGCGGGTCAAGGCGGCGGACGCCGAGGCGAAAGCCTACTACGCCGCCAAGGACGCGGAAAACGCCAAGCGCAACGAGGAGAATTTACAATAAGTTTACCATCCCCCCGCCGCCCCCTTCTTGATTTGGGGGCGGTTTTCGGGTATGCTGTATGATAAGCATTATTTTTTCAAAAGAAAGGCGGGAATCATTTGGCTTCTCCGTTTCAGTTCAATTCCGACAATCCCTTCGGCAGCATCTTCGGCTTTTCGATGGGCGGCATGGGCGGCCCCGGCGGCCAGCCCCGCCGCGCCCCCCGCAAGCCCCGGCGCGTTTTGGTGAAAAGCCCGGTGGCGCGGGTGCTGGTGAACCTGCTGGTGACGCTGGCCTTCGGCCTTGTTTATTTTTATCTGGAGCTGCCGGCGCTGAACCTCCAGGCAAGGGAGTTCTATGTTTTCGTCTTTTTGCTCTGCGCGGTCTACTGCGCCAGCGCCATCTTCACCTCCGGCTTTGAGAGCGGCGACGCAAAGGGCTACTTCACCTTTGTGAAAAAGCAGTGCGCCCTGCCCTTCTTTGTGGTGGTGGGCCTGGTGGCGGTGGCGCTGGCGGGCTCGCTGCTCTCCTGGGAGGTGATCCGCGCCGGCAGCTACGCCAAACTGCTCACGGTGGAAAGCGGCGACTTTGCCAGCGAGGTGGACGAGATCCGCTACGACCAGATCCCCATGCTGGACGCCGACAGCGCCCAGCGCCTGGGCAGCCGCAAGCTGGGCGAACTGGCGGACATGGTGAGCCAGTTTGAAATTCTGCCCACCTACACCCAGATCAACTACCAGGGCCGCCCGGTGCGGGTGACCAGCCTTGCCTACGGCGACCTCATCAAATGGTTCACCAACCGCTCCGAGGGCCTGCCCGCCTACCTCATCATCGACATGGTGACCCAGGAGGCGGAGGTGGTGCGCCTGGACGAAGGCATGAAATACACCACCGCCGAGCACTTCGGGCGCAACCTCTACCGCCACCTGCGGTTCCACTTCCCCACCATGATGTTCGCCCAGCCGGTGTTCGAGATCGACGATGAAGGCACCCCTTACTGGGTGTGCAGCCGGGTGGTCAAGACCATCGGCCTGTTCGGCGGCACCGACATTCAGGGCGCGGTGCTGGTGAACGCCATCACTGGCGAGAGCACCTATTATGCCTATGAGGACGTGCCCAGCTGGGTGGACCGGGTGTATGCTTCCGACCTCATCATGCAGCAGTACGATTACTACGGCCTGTATCAGAACGGCTTTTTGAACTCCATCTTCGGCCAGCGGGACGTGACCCAGACCACCGAGGGCTATAACTACATCGCCATCAACGACGACGTGTATATGTACACCGGCGTGACCTCGGTCACCAGCGACCAGTCCAACATCGGCTTCCTTTTGAGCAACCAGCGCACCAAGGAGACCTTCTTCTACCCGGTGGCGGGAGCCACCGAAGCCTCGGCCCAGGCCTCGGCCCAAAGCCAGGTGCAGCAGATGCGCTATGTGGCCACCTTCCCCCTGCTTTTGAACATCGCCGACCAGCCCACCTATTTCATGTCTTTGAAGGGCGACGACGGGCTGGTGAAGATGTACGCCATGGTGAACGTGCAGCAGTATCAGATCGTGGAGACCGGGCAGACGGTGGCGGACTGCGAGGCCAACTACCGCCGCGCGCTGGCGGAGAACGGCCTCATCACGGGCGGCGAAGCCGAGGTGCCCGATGCAGAGCACAGCGAGGTTTCCGGCGTTCTTGCCGAGATCCGCACCGCCGTGATGGACGGCAACAGCTACTACTTCCTGCGCCTTGAAGGCGGGGACGTGTTCTACGCCGTCAGCGCCGCCGACAGCCCCGTCGCCGTCATCCTGAATGTGGGCGATGAAGTCACCATCACCTACGCCCCCGGCGAGGAGGGCAGCATCCTCTCCGGCACGTCGGTGGAACGCGCCGCCGCCGGCACCAGCCCGGCGCTGCCCGCCGGCGAGGGCGAGACCGGCGGCGATGCCTCCGGGCAGGAAGATGCCCCCAGGCAGGAAGAGGCCGCCCAGCCGCAAGCGGCCCCCGCCGCCTGAGAGCAAGGGCGCAGGGCCGCGCAAACACAGCAAAAAGGCCGCTTCGGGAAATTCCCGAAGCGGCTTCAGCTTGTCGAAAAAGGTCACCTTTCGGTGGCCTTTTTGTCGTATAAAGGGAAGAAATGCGGTATAATGGAGCAGGGTGAGAAAAATGCTGGTAAAGAACGCAGAAAATCGAGGACAACTGGAATTCGTG
>DWXV01000042.1 GCA_019119025.1 Candidatus Allofournierella excrementigallinarum | reverse complement strand
CACGTCCTGGGCAGTCTCCAGCGGCTCCCAGCTGAAGCCGGGGATCTCGTCCTCGTCCACCACGGTCACATAGGTCTTGCCGCAGTTGATCTCGAAGGGTTCCTCCGTTTCGAAATCCACGATGCGCAGGGCGTCCAGCGGGGTGCCCTTCTGCCAGCGGATGCGCTCGATCCTGCCGCCGTAGCAGTAGTAACCCACGCCGCCCCAGCTGTATTCGGCGTACTGCAGGTCCTTGGCTTCATGGCCGGGATAGGTGTGGATGTCGGTGAAGAGGATAAGCAGGTTGTCGAACATCAGCTGCTGGCCGTTGTTCTCGTCGATGGTGTCCATGTAGGACCCCCTGCTGTAGTACCACTGGGCCATGGCGTACTGGCCGAGGCTGGAATCGTAGTCGAACTGGGTGCGGTAGGACTGGGAGTGGCGGATGGTCACGCGGCCCGCGTCGGGGCTGGCGCCGCCCTCCAGATGCTCACCGGTGAGCTCTTTGGCGGGCTCGCGGTAGTCCACGAAGTCAAAGAAGGTGGAGTTGTACATCCGGCGGTCGTCCACGTCGTGCCGCTCCAGGTATTCGGCGATGAGCTGGCCGTTGGTGTAGGCGGTGTGCTCGGTGTCCACATGGTTGCCCGCCCAGTTCACACGGTCGCGGTTGCGGTAATAGAGGTTGCCGTCGAAGTTGCCTTCCAGGTTCCACTCGTCGTAGTTGTAGTTGGTGATGTACTCCTTCTGCACCACGCTCTGGCCGATGTGGACGTAGAGCGGCTGCCAGGGCAGCACCAGCCGGAAGAACTGGTCGCGGGCAGAGCGGATGGGCCCGATGTCGGGGATGTTGTTATAGTCGGTAAAGAGGGCCATGAAGCGGGTGATGCCGCCCTCCACCTTGATCTCAAAGAGCATGTCTGCTTCCGACAGGCCGCGCTGCGGGCGGCAGGTCTGGATGTTGTTCACCATCACCGCGGTGATGCGCTGGCCCTCGGCGTAGTCGGCGGTTTTTTCGTAGCCGGTGAGCACGTTGGCGTCGTAGGGTTCGGGGGTAGGCTCGGGGGTGGCTTCCACAGCGGGTTCGCCGCCGCCGGAAGTAATGGTCTCGTCGCCGCCGCAGGCGGTGAACAGGCTGGCCGACATGGCCAGCGCCAGCAGGATGCACAACAAACGTTTCATGTTCTGTTCCCTCGTATTCCGCTTTTATATTGCAGGCGGCACGCCGCCCGATTCCGTTTTCTATTATAGCAGGCGCGCCGCCTGCGGGCAACCGGCCCGGTGAATTTTCATCTTCGTCACCCGCCGAAGACATCCTCCAGCGGCTGGCCGTCGATGCGGCAGTTTTCGATCTGCTCGTCGGCCACCACGGCGATGTAGCTGGCGCCGGGGTTGACCTTCACGTCCACCTCGTTGCCCTCGTTGTCCACGATGCGCAGGGGGCTGGCCGGGTCCTCCTTGATCCAGCGCACCCGCTCGTAGCGCCCGCCGTTGAAATAAAGCCCCGCGCCCTGATCGAACTGCACGTGGGCCAGCACCCCGTCGGGGTACTTGTCGATCTTGGCGAACAGCACGAACACATTGTCGGCGCCGTACTGCTTTCCGCCGTCGGCCGCGTCGGTCTGGGGCTGGTCATACTGCCATTTGAGGTATTTGCCCGAGGCCTCGTCGTAGCGGAAGGTGGCGTCGGCATAGCCGGAAAAGCGCACATAGACCTCCGCCGCCTCGCCGCCTTCCAGCTGCCGGGCGGGCTGGTCGTAGCGCACGAAGTCGAACACCGGCGGCGCCTCGTAGGTGGTGGACGCCTGCAGGCCGAACTGTTCCACCGCCGCGGCGAAGGTGGAGCCGTCGGTGTAGACGCAGTGCTCCTGCCCCTTGCTCTTGCGGCGCTCGGCGTCGATCCAGTAGAAGTTGCGGTATTTCCCGTCGATGCTCTTGGCCTCGGTGTATTTGTAGAGGTCGAGATACTGGGACGCCACATAGGACGTTCCGATGTGGGCATAGAGCGTTTGCAGCGGGAGCATCAGCTGCACGTGCTGGTCCCGGGCAGAGCGGATGGGCCCCACCACCGGCATGGCGGCATAGTCCCGGTAGACGGCCATCAGGCGGGTGATGCCGCTCTCGGTGACGATCTCGTAGACGAGGTCCGCGCTGTTCAGCCCGCTCTGGGGCCAGGCGGCGCGCACATTGTTGATCATCACCGCAACGCCCCGGCGGCCCAGCGGGTAATTCTCACCCCGTGCAAGGCCGGTGTAGGGGTTTATGTCCGAAGGCACATCATACCCCACCAGGGTCTCCGGCGCGGCGTCCGGCTCCGGCGTGGGCGTGGCCTGCGGTTCTTCCGTGCGGGCAAAAACGCAGCCGCTGAGCAAAGCGGCGCAAAGCAGCGCCGCCACGGCGCGTGCGGGCAGTCGTTTCATGGGTGGTCCCCCCTTCGATGAAACGGTGTGTCTTTTTTAATCATACTCATTTTTGCCCGTTTTGTAAACTCTCTGTAACAATTAGACGTTTCCGACACCCAAAAAATTTCAATTTCACACCGCTTTTGGCCCCTGCCGCGCCGGGCTTTTTTCTTTTGCCGCTTTTCTGTTGACAAACTGCCCGGCGATTGCTATAATTGTTAAGCTGTAATTTGAACGCGAGCCATTAGCTCAGTTGGCAGAGCACCTGACTTTTAATCAGGGTGTCCGGGGTTCGAATCCCCGATGGCTCACCAGCATAAAACCCGTGAAAATGCCTTTTGACTGGCGTTCTCACGGGTTCTTTTTTGTGCATATTCACCGAGCAAGGCGGTCAAGGGGGCTGAATTGAGGAAAGGCCGCCACCGTTTTCTGATGTGTAAGGTGGACATATCGCTTGACCATTTCCAAGCTGGTGTGACCCAATATCTGCTGCAAGCTGTACATATCGCCGCCGTTTTCCAGGTAGCGGGTGGCAAAGGTGTGCCGCAGCAGATGGGCCCGCAGCCGGGGGATGTTCAACCGCTTTTTCAGCTTGCGGAACAGCTGCTTCACGGTGCTTTGTCGGATGGGGGTGTGCTGGCTGGTCTGGAACAGTCGGGGATTGTCTACCGGGCCGCGTCGGCGCAGATACCGGGCCAGCATTTGGCGGCTGCGGTTCCCCAGCGGCACCATCCGTTCCTTATTGCCCTTGCCGCACACGATAGCGTACCCCTCGGCAAGATGGACGTGTTCGGTTTCCAGCGTGACCACTTCATCCATCCGCAGGCCGCTATCCAGCATGAGAGCGCAAATACAGTAATTGCGGAGCCCCGAAAGGTGCTTTGTGTCGAAGCTGGAAAAAAGCTGTTGCACTTCCCCATTCGTCAGCACGTCGATGGTGGGGCGCTTTGCTTTGGGCAGGCGGAATTTTTGCGGCAAATCCACCGGGGTGTACTCCTCCTGATAACACCAGGTCAGAAACGCACGCCAGGCCCTCACATAGCTTTGGATGGTGGTGCTGTGCAGCCCTCTATCGACCATTGTCAAATAATAACTCCGAAGTTCCGCCAAGGTCATCGTGCTAATATCCTTATCCGCGCCACACGCAGCAATCAGATGGCCCAACGCACCAGAATAGCCTGCTGAAATGCCTTGAAGGAGTAGACGGTCTGCTGAAAGATCTTGACTACCGGGATGCCGCGCACATACTCGGTGCCGGATTTGGTCATGCGGTCCTGAGTCGCCTGGTACTCTGCCATCAATGCGGCATTCTTGCCGCCCATCATGCTGCACATGGCGAGGATGGAAATCACCGCCGCCAGCAGGCAGGCCGCGCCCATGCGCCAGTCAAACACAAACATTAGCACCAGCATGGCGATAAACAATGTGACTG
>DWXV01000041.1 GCA_019119025.1 Candidatus Allofournierella excrementigallinarum | reverse complement strand
GGCCCAGGAACAAAAAGCTGCCGATGGGGCGGTTCGGGTCCGCGATGCCGGCCCGGCTGCGCAGGATGGCCTCGGTGACCTTCTGCACGGCCTCCGTCTGGCCGATGACCCGCTTGTGCAGGATGTCCTCCAGGCCCAGCAGCTTTTCCCGCTCGCCCTCCACCAGCTTCTCCACGGGGATGCCGGTCCAGCGGGCCACGATGCGGGCGATCTCCTCGTCGGTGACCCGGTCTCGCAGCAGGTTATCCTGCTTTTCGCCCGCGGCCTCCGCCTTCTTTTCCTGCTCCGCCAGCTGCTTTTGCAGCTGGGGCAGCTTGCCGTACTTCAGCTCGGCGGCCTTGTTCAGGTCGTATTCCCGCTCGGCCTTTTCGATGGCCGCGTTGGTCTTTTCGATCTCCTCCCGCAGGCTCTGCACGCTGCCGATGCTGGACTTCTCGTTGTCCCACTGGGCCTTCATGGCGCTGAACTTCGCGCGCATTTCGGCCAGCTCTTTTTGCAGCGCCGCCAGCCGCTGGGCGCTCAAGGCGTCGGTCTCCTTCTTCAGGGCGGCCTCTTCAATTTCGTGCTGCATGATCTTGCGGCGCAGGTCGTCCAGTTCCGAGGGCATGGAGTCCATCTCGGTGCGGATCATGGCGCAGGCTTCGTCCACCAGGTCGATGGCCTTGTCCGGCAGAAAACGGTCGGTGATGTACCGGTTGGAAAGGGTGGCCGCCGCGATGAGGGCGCTGTCCTGGATTTTCACGCCGTGGAACACCTCGTAGCGCTCCTTCAGGCCGCGCAGGATGGAGATGGTGTCCTCCACCGTGGGCTGGTCCACCTGCACCGGCTGGAACCGGCGCTCCAGGGCCGGGTCCTTCTCGATGTACTGGCGGTACTCGTCCAGGGTGGTGGCGCCGATGCAGTGCAGCTCGCCCCGGGCCAGCAGAGGCTTCAGCAGGTTGCCCGCGTCCATGGCGCCGTCGGTCTTGCCCGCGCCCACGATGGTGTGCAGCTCGTCGATGAACAGGATGATCTGCCCTTCGCTCTTCTTCACCTCGTTCAGAACGCTCTTGAGCCGTTCCTCAAACTCGCCCCGGTACTTCGCGCCCGCCACCAGCGCGCCCATGTCCAGGCTGAAGATGGTGCGGTTTTTCAGGTTCTCCGGCACGTCGCCCCGCACGATCCGCTGGGCCAGGCCCTCGGCAATGGCAGTCTTGCCCACGCCCGCCTCGCCGATGAGGCAGGGGTTGTTCTTGCGCTTGCGGGACAGAATGCGGATGACGTTCCGAATTTCGGTGTCGCGGCCGATCACCGGGTCCAGCTTCTGCTGGCGGGCCAGCTCCACCAGGTCCTGGCCGTACTTTTTCAGCGCGTCGTAGGTCTCCTCCGGGTGGTCGCTGGTCACCCGCTGGCTGCCCCGCACGGTGGCAAGCTGCTCCAGAAAACGGTTCTTGTCGATGCCGAAGCTGCGCAGCACCTGCCGCACCGCCTCATTGGGCTGCTCGATCAGCGCCAGGAACAGGTGCTCCACGCTGACGTATTCGTCCTTCATGCTTTCGGCGGTGTGCTCGGCGGCGGTGAGCACCTTGTCGGTGGCCGCCGAGATATAGATTTTGTCCGGCTCACGGCCCGAGCCCGTCACATGGGGCAGGGCCGCCACCTTCTGGGCGGCAGCCGCGGCAAAGTTGCCCGGCTCCACGCCCAGCTTCATCAGCAGCTGCGGGATGAGCCCGTCCTGCTGGCTGGCAGTCGCGGCCAGAAGGTGCTCAGGCTCCAGCGCCTGGTTCTGATACTCGATGGCCAGCTGCTGGGCGCTTTGCAGCGCCTCCAGCGTTTTTTGGGTATACTTGTTTGTATTCATACAGTCCGTCCCCCCTTGCAAAAGCGGTCCAACTTGGAAAGATTCTTAGTTTTAGCACTCTTGTGCCTCGACTGCTAATATTGTATTCCTGCCCCTGGGGATTGTCAAGTGTTTTCACAAAAAATTTATAAACGGACTGGGCGCGTTGCCAGCCGAACGAAAAATGTGGTATCATCCCTTTATAGTATGGTATCTAAAGAGACGGGCATGCGCCGCGGCGGCCAAAACGTTTTTTGAAGGCCGCCCGCCGCGCCCTTTGGGAGGGAATATAAACTATGAAAGCACACATCGCCGCGCTGCCGCCTGCCGCCGCGCTTGCCTGGAAGGCGCCGCAGGGCAGCGGGCTGGAAAAAGTCTGCGCCGGGGCCGGGGTGCGCCTGCGCGCCGTGGAAGAACAGGACCTGGGCCGCACGGTGGCCGCTCTTTGCGGCCTGCCGGGGGCGGGCAGGGGCGTGGAGCCTGTTGCTGCGGCGGACCCCACGCCCGCCCTGGTGCTGTGGGGGCTGGACCGCAAGGCGCTGGACGCCTTTCTTGACGGGCTGAAGGCCGCGGGGGTGCGCATCCCTCTCAAGGCGGTGGTCACGCCCACCAACCGGGACTGGACCTTCGCCGCCCTGCTGGAAGAGCTGCACGCCGAACACCGGGCGGTGAGGGAAAGCGCCGAATAAGAAAAAATTTGCAGGATTGGAACCATTCTGTCATCTTTTACCTGCCAATTGAGATTGACAAACATCTGTCACACAAGTATAATAGGGATGCCGCCCTTCAATGGGCACAAATGGATGTATATGTTCGTTTTTTGAGAGGAGTAAGACAACATGAAAAAAGTTTTGGCTTTGGTCATGGTCCTGGCTCTGGCTCTGAGCTTCACCGCCTGCGGCGGCTCTGCCAAGAAGGTCAAGACCGGTATCGCCATCGTTTCCAGCTACACCACCGCGGATGCCACCGCGGATGCCGCCGGCAACGCCCAGGTGGACAGCACCGTCGCCGCCGTGACCGTGGACGAGAGCGGCAAGATCGTTGCCTGCAAGATCGACGTGGCCCAGAACAAGGTGCCTGTGAACGCCGACGGCAGCTTCGACACCTCCCTGACCTTCAAGTCCAAGCAGGAGCTGGGCACCGACTACGGCATGACCCCCGCCAGCCCCATCGGCAAGGAGTGGAACGAGCAGGCCGACGCCTTCGCCGCCTATGTGGTGGGCAAGACCGCCGCTGAGGTGGAGGCCATCGGCGTGACCGGCGAGCACAACGCCCCCGACGTGGCCGACCTGGCTGCCTCCTGCACCATGAACGTGGTGGACATCAAGGCCGCCATCGTGGCCGCCTGCAACAACGCTCAGGATCTGGGCGCTTCCGCCGACGACACCCTGGGCCTGGGCCTGTCCACCGCGATGAGCTCTTCCAAGCTGCCCACTGCCGACGAGGCCGGCCTGGTCCAGACCGACACCACCTACGCCGCTGTCACCTACGACAAGGACGGCAAGATCACCAGCACCCTGCTGAACTGCACCCAGGCCAAAATGGATGTCACCACCGAGGGCGTTGTGACCGCCCAGGGCGACACCATTGTTCCCAAGATGGAGCAGGGCGACGACTACGGCATGCGCCCCGCCAGCCCCATCGGCAAGGAGTGGAACGAGCAGGCCAACGCCTTCGCTGCTTACCTGACCGGCAAGACCGCCGCTGAGGTCAGCGCCATCGGCGTGACCGGCGAGCACAGCGCTCCCGACGTGGCCGACCTGGCTGCTTCCTGCACCATGAACGTGGTGGCCTTCATCGACGCGGTGGGCCGCGCCATGGCCTGATCGAAGGCAGCTGCCTGAGAACAGATAGAACCCCGGGGCTGGGCCGCAAGGCCCGGCCCCTTTTTTCCATCCGGCGGCGGAAAGCCGCCCTTTGAAAAAGGAGAAGCCATGGGCAAACGAGTTGTGAGTTTTGTGCTGAGCCTTGCGGTGTGCGCCGGGCTGCTGAGCGGCTGCGGCGGCGGGGGAGCGTCCTCCTCCACGCCCCAGGACCCGGAACTGGCCGGCTGCGAGCGCTACACCGTGAGCTGGTTCGACGTGTTCGACACCGTGACCACCGTCATCGGCTACGCCGAGAGCCAGGAGGAGTGGGACCGCCAGATGGCGGCTCTCCACGCCGACCTTGTGGAGTACCATCAGCTGTATGACATCTATTATTCCTACTCCGGGGTGACCAACCTGCGGGACGTGAACGCCCAGGCGGGCCAGGCCCCGGTGACGGTGGACGCGCGCATCATGGGCCTTCTGACCGAGGCCAAAAGCATGCACGAGACCACCGGCGGCAAGATGAACGTGGCCTTTGGCGCGGTGCTCAAGATATGGCACGATTACCGGGAGGCCGCTCTGGACGACCCCGCCCGGGCCGCCGTTCCCTCCATGGAGGAACTGAAGGCCGCCGCAGAGCATTGCAATATTGATGACCTCATCCTGGACGAGGAGGCTTCCACCGTCTATTTTGCCGACCCGGAGTTGCAGCTGGACGTGGGCAGCGTGGGCAAGGGCTACGCCGCAGAGATGGTGGCCCGGGCCGCCGGGGAGCGGGGCCTGAAAAGCGCCCTCATCAGCGTGGGCGGCAACCTGCGCAGCATCGGCCACAAGCCCGATCGTTCCCGCTGGACCGGCGGCATCCAGAACCCCTGGACCACCACCGCCGACCTGGTGCCCGCCGAGTCGGGCGGGTACGTGGCCGTGGTGGAGGTGGAGGACATGTCCCTGGTCACCAGCGGCAACTACCAGCGCTACTATGAGCTGGACGGCGTGCGCTACCACCACCTCATCGACCCGGACACCCTGATGCCCGCGAACTACTATTCGGCGGTGAGCGTGCTCGCCCCGGACTCCGGCCTTGCCGACTGCCTGTCCACCGGCCTTTACTGCATGCCGCTGGAGGAAGGCCAGGCCCTGGTGGAGAGCCTGGAGAACGTGGAGGCCATGTGGATGATGAACGAGGAGGACGAAGTCGTCTATTCCAGCGGCTTTGAGACCCATCTGAAGCAGAGCTCCTGAATCCTTTTATGCATAAGAGAAGGCCCCCGGCCCGCGCGTTCAGCGCGGCCGGGGGCCTTTTGGTTTTGGATAAGCGCCGGAGCGGTTCACTCCACGGTGGAAAGCAGGATGCGGTCGTTTTCCATGGCGCGGCCGGCGTTTTTGCTGAAGGCGGCCAGCAGGTCCTCCACCGTCATCTTCGCCCGCTCCTTACCCTTCACGTCCAGCACGATGCGGCCGTCGTCCATCATCAGCGTGCGGTTGCCCAGCGCCAGCGCGCTGTGCATGTTGTGGGTGATCATCAGGCAGGTGAGCTTTCGCTCGGCCACGATGGAGGTGGTCAGCGCCAGCACCTTTTCGGCGGTGGCTGGGTCCAGGGCGGCGGTGTGTTCGTCCAGAAGCAGCAGCTTCGGGGTCACCAGCGTGGCCATCAAAAGGGTCAGCGCCTGCCGCTGGCCGCCGCTGAGCAGGCCCACCGGCTGCTTCATCCGGTCCTCAAGGCCCAGGTCCAGCTGGGCCAGCCGCTCCCGGAAGAGAGCGCGCTCTTTGGCACAGATGCGGGAGAAGCCCGACCCCACCTTGGACGCCCGCAGGTAAGCCAGGGCCAGGTTTTCCTCGATGGTCATGTGAGGCGCAGTGCCCCGCAGCGGGTCCTGGAACAGCCGGCCGATCTCGCGGCTGCGGCGGTGCTCCTTTTCAAAGGTGATGTCCCGCCCGTCCAGCTCGATGCGGCCGGTGTCGGTGAAGAAGTTGCCGGCGATGGCGTTGAACAGGGTAGACTTGCCCGCGCCGTTGGAGCCCACGATGGCGGCGAAATCCCCCGCGTCCAGATGCAGGTCGATGCCCCGCAGCGCCTTTTTCTCGTTCAGCGTGCCGGGGTTGAAGGTCTTGGTGATGTTGGTCAGAGTGAGCATTTCAGCGCGCCTCCTTTCCCTTGGCGGCCAGTTTTCGCCGCATAAGCTTGACCCAGGCAGTGAGGGCGGGCCAGCTGATGGCCACCGCCACGATGACGGCGCTGATGAGCTTGAGGTTGGAGGGATTGGCGCTGGTGCGCAAAGCGAACACCATCAGCACACGGTAGACGATGGAACCGATGACCGCTGCGGCCACCCCGCGCCACACGCCGCCCCGGCGGGTGAACATCTCGCCGATGATGAGGCTGGCCAGGCCGATGACCACCACGCCGGTGCCCAGGCTCATGCTGCTGGACATCTGGTACTGGGCCAGCACGCCGCCGGAGAGGGCGGTGCAGCCGTTGGCGATGCACAGGCCCACGGTGATGGTGAAGGCGGGGTCGATGGAGGAGGCGGAGACCATGTCCCGGTTGTCGCCGGTAGCCCGGATGGACAGGCCGATCTGGGTCTTGAGGAAGAGGGCCATGGCCGCCGCGGCAGCGATGGTGATGGCGGCGCAGACGATGAGCTTGCTCCACTCGGCGCCCAGCACCGCCGCCGCCCGGGTGAACACCGTGTCCGCCTTGAGCAGAGGCAGGTCCGCCCGGTTGCCCATGGTCCACAGGTTGATGGTGTAAAGGCCGGTCATGGTGATGATGCCCGCCAGGATGGCCTGCACCTTCATGCGGGTGTGCAGGAAGGCGGTGACGAAGCCCGCCGCGCATCCGGCGAAGAAGGCCAGCACAAGGCCCAGCACCGGCCTGCCCGCGGCGGAAAACACGGCGGACACGGCGCTGCCCAGCACAAAGGTGCCGTCGGTGGTCAGGTCCGCGATGTCCAGCACCCGGTAGGAGAGATACAGCGCCAGCGCCACCAGCGCGTAGATGAAGCCCTGCTCCACCGCGCTCTCCAAAAGCATTGCGGTCATGAAAAACGCTCCTTTAAGCAAAAAATGGAAAACGCCGGCAAACAGGCGGGCCCGCCCCCGCCTCGCGCATCCGGTGCGCGGGGGCAGGGGGGGCGGAGCCCGCTGTGTTTCCGGTCACTCCACGGCGATGTAGCCCTCGCCGGTGAGGTCAAAGATCTCCGGGTCGATGCCAAGGGCCGCGGCGGTGGTGGTGTTCACGGTGGTGATGCCGTCGTTCAGCACCTGCACCGGGGTGGCGGCGGGGTCGGCCCCGTTCAGGATGTCCACCGCCATCTGGGCGGTCAGTTCGCCGAGTTTCGTGTAATTCACGCCGGTGGTGGCAAGGCCGCCGTCCCGCACCATGCTGTCCGCCGCGGTGTACACCGGCACCCCCGCTTCGATGGCGGTGGAGGCCAGCACGGCCATGCCGTCGGCCACGGTGTTGTCGATGGGCACAAAGATGGCCTCGGCCCCCTGGGCCAGCAGGTTCTGGGCGGCCAGCTGCACTTCGCCGGCATTGGTCACGGTGCTCTCCACTGCGGTGATGCCCTTTTCTTCCAGAACGGGCTTCATGTTGCCGATGGTGGTCACGCTGTTTGGCTCGCCCAGGTTATAAATGAGGCCCAGGGTCCCAAGGTCCGGGTCGGCCGCCAGGGCCAGATCCAAAATCTTGTTGGTGTCGATGTAGTCGCTGGTGCCGGTCATGTTCTGGCCGGGGGCGTCCATGCTGTCCGCCAGCTGGGCGCCCACCGGGTCGGTCACCGCGCTGTAGACCAGGGGGATGCCGGTGCCCTGCACCGCGGCGGCCGCGGCGGTGGCGGCGGGGGTGGCGATGGGGATGATGAGGTCCACCCCGTCGGAGACGAACAGCTTGCAGATGTCGTTCAAAGTGGCGGCGTCCGCCTGGCCGTTCTTCACCTCGAATTCGATGGCGGGGCCGCCGGCGGCACGACTTTCCTCGGAGAGGGCGGTCAGCTCGCTTTGGATGGCGGTGCAGATCTCGTCCAGGCTGGAGTGGCTGGTGTACTGCACGATGCCCACCTTGAAGCTCTCGCCGTCGGCGCTGCCGGAGGCGGAAGCGGGGGCGGAGGCGGTGGAAGCGGGGGAGGAGCCGCAGGCGGCCAGCGACAGGGCCAGGGCGGCGGCGGTGATGGCGGCGAAAAGGCGATTCTTTTTCATGGTATACTCCTCGTTTCTTTCTTGCTCAAAGGGCGGATGGCGGTCAGCGGAAAGGCTGCCATCGGCGCCATCGTGTGGAGAAACGGTTGCGGGGTCTGAGCTTGGCCATGTCCGGCGCCTCCCTTCGGAAAAGAAATAAAAAAAGACCTGCCCTTGCATTGCTACAAGGACAGGTCTTTGGAAAAACCTGCGGTGCCACCTTGCTTGCCCGGCTTTTGAAAGCGGGCCTCTCGTGAGGGCGCCAACACGCCCTGCGCCCTGTAACGGGAGCCTCCCGGCGCAGCTACTGAGGGCCCCGGCCCCGTTCACCTTGCTCTCGGCGGTCCATTTGTCTGCCCCGCTTTCCGCCCGTTTCCAGCCTCCGGGCTCTCTGTAGGCGCGCTGTGCAGTTTTATCTCCGCCTCATTGATTTACTGACATTAAACCACAGCCCGCGGCATTTGTCAAGCACAAATTTTTTACCGGGTTAAAGCGGCAAAGCGGCGGGGGGATGCCGCCGCCCTGCGGCAAAAACGGGGCCGCCCCGCCCGCTCACCGCGCCGCCAGATAGGCCGCCGGGCCGCTCTCGTAAAGGTCGCCGCCGGCGGCATCCAGCACCACGGTGAGGGGCATATCCTCCACCGCCAGCCGCCGCACCGCCTCGCAGCCCAGATCCGGCCAGGCGATGACCTCCAGTTCCTTCACGCAGGCGGCCATCAGCGCGCCCGCGCCGCCCAGCGCCGCCAGGTATACGCCGCCCTCTTTCTGCAGGGCTTCCTTCACAGCCTTGTCCCGAGCGCCTTTGCCGATCATCACCCGCAGGCCCAGCGCGATGAGCCGGGGGGAGTAGGGGTCCATCCGCCCGCTGGTGGTGGGGCCCGCCGAACCGATGACCCGCCCGGGCTTTTCCGGCGTGGGGCCCACATAATAGACCGCGCTGCCCTCCAGGGGAAAGGGGAGGGGCTCGCCCTTGTCCAAACATTCCATCATCCGCTTGTGGGCCGCGTCCCGGGCGGTGTAGATGGCGCCCGAAAGCAGCACCGTGTCCCCCGCACGCAGGGCGGCCAGCGCCTCGCGGGTGCAGGGAGTGGTCAGCTTGTGTTCCATCTTCGCACCCTCCCTCTCACAATTCCGCGCTGGCCCGCCGGGTGGCGTGGCAGCTCACGTTCACCGCCACCGGCAGCCCCGCCACATGGGTGGGGGCTGCCTCGATGGCAAGGCCCAGGGCGGTGGTCTTTCCGCCGAAGCCCTGGGGCCCGATGCCTAAGGAGTTCACTTCGGCCAGCAGCTTTTTCTCCAAAACGGCGTAGTATCCGTCCGGGTTGGGCTCGTTCAGCGGGCGCAGCAGCGCCTGCTTTGCCAGCAGGGCCACCCCGTCGAAGCTGCCGCCGATGCCAACGCCCAGCACCATGGGCGGGCAGGGGTTCGGGCCCGCCAGCCGCACCGTTTCCAGCACGAAGCGCTCCACCCCTTCCACCCCGTCGGCGGGGCGCAGCATGGCAAGGCGGCTCATGTTCTCGCTGCCGAAGCCCTTGGGGGCCACCGTCAGTTTCAGCCTGCCGCCGGGCACAAGGCGCAGGTGCAGGGCGGCGGGGGTGTTGTCGCCGGTGTTCACGCGGCGCAGCGGGTCGCCCACGATGCTCTTGCGCAGGTACCCTTCGCCGTAGCCCCGGCGCACCCCTTCGTTCACCGCGGCCTCAAAATCGCCGTCGATGTGCACCTCCTGGCCCACCTCGGCGAACACCACGGCCATGCCGGTGTCCTGGCAGATGGGCAGGGCGCACTGGTCCGCCATTTGCAGGTTCTTTTCCAAAAGGCCCAGGGTGTGCTTTGCCAGGGGCCAGGGCTCGGCGGCCCGGGCGGCGGCCAGCGCCGCTTCCACGTCCGCGGGCAGATGGGCGTTGGCCTCGATGCACAGGGCGGCCACCGCTTCGGCGACGGCCGCGGCCTTGATCTCTCTCACAGCCGGGCCACCCCGCTTTCTTTGGCGGCGGCGGCCACCGCGGCGGCCACCGCCGGGGCCACCCGCTCATCAAAGGCGCCGGGGATGATGTAGTCCTCGTTCAGCTCTTCGCCGCCGATGAGGCCGGCAATGGCTTTCGCCGCCGCCACCTTCATCTGGTCGTTGATGCACTTCGCCCGCACCGCCAGCGCCCCCTTGAACACGCCGGGGAAGGCCAGCACGTTGTTGATCTGGTTGGGGTAGTCGCTGCGGCCGGTGCCCATCACCCGCACGCCGGCGGCTTTGGCCTCGTCGGGCAGAATTTCCGGGGTTGGGTTGGCCATGGCGAACACCACCGCGTCCCTGGCCATGGAGGCGGCCATCTCTTTCTTCAGCGCGCCGGGCACCGACACGCCGATGAACACGTCCGCGCCCTTTGCCGCCTCGGCCAGCCCGCCGGTGAGATGGCGGGGGTTGGTCACGGTGGCAAGCCACGCCTTGTGGCCGTCGAGGCCCGCGGGCCGGCCTTCGTACAAAATGCCGTGCTCGTCCACGGCGGTCACGTCCGCCGCGCCCGCCGCCAGCAGCATCCTGATGATGGCGGTGCCCGCCGCGCCGGGGCCGCTGAGCACGATGCGCACGGCTTCCAGCCGCTTGCCCACCAGCTTCAGGGCGTTCAGCAGCGCCGCCGTCACCACGATGGCGGTGCCGTGCTGGTCGTCGTGGAAGACGGGGATGTCCAGCTTTTGCTGCAAAATGCGCTCGATCTCAAAGCACTCGGGGCTGCGGATGTCCTCCAGGTTCACGCCGCCAAAGCCCGGCGCGATGAGCTCCACCGCCCGCACCACCTCGGCGGGGTCTTTCGTGCCCAGGCAGATGGGGAAGGCGTCCACCCCGCCAAAGGCCTTGAACAGCAGCGCCTTGCCCTCCATCACCGGCAGCGCCGCTGCGGGGCCGATGTCCCCCAGGCCCAGCACCGCCGTGCCGTTGGTCACCACCGCCACCATGTTGCCCTTGCAGGTGTAGTCATACACCGCGTCCGGGTCCCTGGCGATGGCGCGGCAGGGCTCCGCCACGCCGGGGGTGTAGGCCAGGGAAAGGTCGTCCCGGTTCTTCACCGGCACCTTGCCCACCACTTCCAGCTTGCCTTTGTGCGCTTTGTGCAGCGCCAGCGATCCCTTGTTGTAATCCATCCCGTGCCCCTCTTTCCGTTTTTCTCAATTATAACCCATTCCCCCGCCTGCGCCAAACGAAATTGCGTATAAAACATAAAGCGATTTACAAATAGTATTAAAAGAAAAAGGAAATTATGAATTTTTGACCCAAAAGCCTCGACGGTTTGACTTTGCGTGCTATAATAAAAACCGACACTGCGCGGCCCAAAGGCCGCCATATTACAGGAGGGAATACCACCTTGAAGAGCAAGATGATCCGCCTGGGCGCTGCCGCCCTGGCGCTTACCATGACCGCCGCGCTGGCGGGCTGCGGCACCGCCGGCACCTCCGGCTCCGCTTCCACTTCCGGCTCCGCCACGTCCGAGGACGTGCCCGAGATGGTGGAGATCGATTACAGCAAATACATCGACGAGAACGGCTTCTGGAAGGACATCCACGCGCTGGACTACGTCACCCTGCCCGAGTACAAGGGCGTGGAGGTGCCCGCCGAGGAGATCGAGCCCACCGAGGAGGAGATCGAGAGCAACCGCCAGAGCCTGCTGAACCAGTGGGCCTACTACGACGAGGTCACCGACCGCGCCGTGGAAGACGGCGACACCGTGAACATCGACTATGTGGGCAGCGTGGACGGCGTGGAGTTCACCGGTGGCAACACGGGTGGCGCCGGCACCACCGTGACCATCGGCGTGACCAGCTACATCGACGATTTCCTGGAGCAGCTGATCGGCCACAAGCCCGGCGAGACCTTTGACGTGAACGTCACCTTCCCCGACGACTACAACGACTCCACCGACGCCGACGGCAACACCGTGGTGCTGGCCGGCAAGGACGCGGTGTTCACCACCACCATCAACTACATCCAGGGCGACGAACTGCTCTACCCTGAGATGGACGACGCCTTCGTGGCCGAGAACCTGCAGTCCACCTACGGCTGGACCACCGCCGCCGAGGCGAACGAAGGCATCGCCACCGCCATCCGCAACTCCAAGAAGTACAACTACATGCTGGACTATCTGGAGACCAACGCCAAGATCACCGAAGTGCCCGAAGCCATCTCCGAGTACATGCGCGAGGCGCAGCTGGCGGCTGTCAACAACCAGGCGGCCAGCTACGGCATCTCTGTGGACACCCTGATGATGCTCTCCGGCTACGGCAGCGAGGACGAGTACCTGGCCATGCTGGAGGAGCAGCTGCCCGAGGCGGCCAAGTTCAGCCTGCTGCGCCAGGCCATTGCCGAGCAGGAAGGCATGACCGTGACCGAGGAAGAACTCCAGGAGATGCTGGGCGACAGCTACGACGGCTACGTGGAGACCTACGGCCTGAACTACATCAAGCAGGACGTAATGATCGGCAAGGTGGACCAGCTCCTGCTGGACGAGAACTGAGCAACAAACGCGCAAAGCGCCGGGGCGGCAAAAGCCGCCCCGGCGCTTGTTTCTTTTCAGCCCAGCGTTTCCAGCGTGGTGCCGGGGTAATAATGGGCCAGGATCTCATCGCAGGTGCTGCCGGTGAGGGCCATGGCGCTGGCGCCGTACTGGCTCAGCCCCACCCCGTGGCCGTAGCCTTTGGTGGTCACCGAGAACACACCGTCGGCGTACTGGATGGTAAAGCAGGCGCTGCGCAGCCCCAGGGCCGTGCGCAGGTCGGCGCCCCGCACGAACACCCCCGCGCACTCGATCTTGTCCACGTATCCTGCGGCGGTGCGGCTGGCCTCGCCGAACCAGCTTTCCGGCTTGCCCTGCTGTGGCTCGGCCCCCGGCACCGCCAGCACGATGGCGTCGTACATCTGCTGGGCGGTGTAGGTCACCGTCTGCTCATAGCCCTCGGCGGTGAGGTCAAGGGTGGAATCCACCCCGGAAAGATAGGGCAGCGCCTCGCTCCACACATTCTCGCTGGCCTCGGTCTGCCCGTTGCTGATGGCGTGGTAGCAGGCGGCGGCGGGCGCGCCCTCATAGGTGAGCACCTGATGCAGGATGGGGATGAACAGGCTCTCCAGCCGGGCCCAGTTCTCCTCAAAGGCGCCGCCCCAGTAGCTTTGCAGAACCTCCCGGGTCATGTAGCCCTGCCGCCGGGCCGGGTCGGCGGAGAACCACGCCCCCTCCAGCTTGTCCGCCGAGGCCCGGTCCCGCTGGTAGAGGGCGTAGCTGTGGCTGGCGACGGCCTGGGCTTTCAGCGCCTCGTCCGGCCAGGTGACGGGCATCTCGCTGGCCGCCGCCCCGATGAGGTATTCCAGCAGCGGCACCTCCAGCACCTCGTCGGCGCCCGCGTCCCACAGGCGGATGACCTCGCTGTCGGCGGCGCTGCCCGCCGGCTGCTGCTCCTCCCGGCCGGAGGCGGCGGGCGCAAGGAACTGGGCCGCGGGGCTCTGCCCCTCCTCCTCATCGGCCCCTTCGGCGGCAGGGGCGCTTTGGCCGCCGCCGCCGGCCGGCGCCAGAAGGCTCGCCAGCGGCAGGCAGTAGGTGAGCAGGGCGAACAGGGCGATGGGAAGCAGCGCGCGTTTCATAACGTCCTCCTTTTTGCCGCCCTTGCAATTTAAGGGCAAAGCGTGTAATATGAAAAACATATATTAAAGGGATGAAAGGCCGCGAGGGGCGGCGCGGACGGACGGGAAAGTATCGGCTTGAAAGGAGAGGAAGGCCATGGCGGTGGAAAAGGCGCGGCTTGCGCCCCAGACCATGAAATATCTATGCGAAGAATACCTGAAAAATAACTACATCGACCCCGAGACCAGCGAGCGGCTGGGGGTCAAGCGGGGCCTGCGCAACCCCGACGGCACCGGCGTGCTGGCGGGGCTGACCAACGTCTGCGACGTGGTGGGCTACGACAAGACCCCCGACGGCAAGGTGGCGCCCATCCCCGGCAAGCTCATCTACCGGGGCGTCAATGTGGAAAAGATCGTGGAGGAGGCCTATCAGAAGGACCGCTTCATGTTCGAGGAGGTCATCTGGCTGCTGCTGTTCGGCACGCTGCCCACCGCCGGCGAGCTGGCCCAGTTCTGCGAGATCCTGGAAAGCCACCGCGCCCTGCCGGACGGCTTTGCCGAGGACATGATCATGAAGGCCCCCAGCCCCAACATCATGAACAAGCTGGCCCGGGGCGTGCTGGCCATGTACAGCTACGACGAGAGCCCCGAGGACCTGAGCCTGGAGAACCTGCTGGAGCAGTCCATCAGCCTCATCGCCGGGCTGCCCACCATCATGGTGAACGCCTGGCAGGTCAAGCGGCGCATCTACGACCATGAGAGCATGTTCTTCCACATGCCCACCCCCGGCCAGAGCACCGCCGAGCACATCCTGGCCACCTACCGGGCGGACCAGAAGTTCACCCACGAGGAGGCAAAGCTGCTGGACCTGTGCCTTGTGCTGCACGCGGACCACGGCGGCGGCAACAACTCCGCCTTCACCTGCCGGGTGCTCTCCTCTTCCGGCACCGACACCTATTCCGCCATCGCCGCGGCCATCGGCAGCCTGAAGGGCCCCAAGCACGGCGGCGCGAACCTCAAGGTGATGGAGCAGCTGGGCCACATCCAGGCCGGGGTGCAAAACCACGCCGACGAGGACGAGGTGCGGGAGTTTTTGCGCAAGATCATCCGCCGCCAGGAGGGCGACGGCAGCGGCCTCATCTACGGCATGGGCCACGCGGTCTACACCTTGAGCGACCCCCGCGCGGTCATCCTGCGCCAGAAGGCCCGGGACCTGGCCATGGAAAAGGGATATGAGGACGAATTCAACCTGCTGTGCCTGGTGGAAAAGCTGGGCCCCCAGGTCTTTGCCGAGGAGAAGGGCAACAAGACCGTGTGCGCCAACGTGGACCTTTACAGCGGCCTGATCTACAAGATGCTGGGCATCGGCCCGGACCTGTACACCCCGCTGTTCGCCATCAGCCGCATCCCCGGCTGGTGCGCCCACCGCATCGAAGAAGTGGTGTTCGCCAACCGCATCATCCGCCCGGCCTACAAGTATCTGGGCGTGCGGCAGAAATACAAGACCCTTGAGGAACGCTGATGAAACGCTTTGCTGCCTTTTTGCTTTTGCTGGTCTCGGCCCTGGCGGGCGCGGCCCGCTGGCTGGACGTGGTGAATTACACCGACCTTGACACCGGCTTCGTCACCTGGGGCCCCGCCTGGGCGCGCTACGCCATCGCGGGGGGCATCCTTGTGCTGCTGGCGCTGGGCGCGCTGCTGGCGCCCCGCCGCCCCGCCGCCCTCTGCGGCCAGAGCGCGGCTCAGGGTGTGATGTGCTTTTTGACCGGATTCGGCTTTGCCGCCCTGGGCGGCGCCAGGCTGGCCGGCTGGTCGGGCCTGGACGCCTTCGGCAAGGCGGGGGCGGCGCTGTATCTGGTCAGCGCCGTCTGGATGCTGCTGCTGGGCCGCAGCCGGTTCACCCCCGGGTTTGAAGCCCCCACCCGCAGCGCGCTGATGGGCGTGGCGGGCACCCTGTCGCTCTATCTGCTCACCATCAGCCGCTTCGGCCTTGCCCCCACCGGCATGGCCCGGGTGGACGCCAACTTCGCCGCCCTGGCGGCGCTGGCGGCGCTGCTGTTCACCGCCGCCCAGGCCAAGGTGGCCTATGTGCCCGGCGGGCGCAGCGGCGGCTGGGTGTTTTTCACCGGCAGCGCGGCCTTTCTGCTGTGCACCTGCCTGGCCTTTCCCGGCGCGCTGGCCCGCTTCATGGTGGGCGCCGCCGGCGCGGCGGACCTGGCGGAGGCCGGCGCCCTGGCCCTGGCGGGCCTTTGCGGCGCGGTGTATGCCTTCGGCTCTGTGGGCGAGGCCGCCCCGGAATCCAGCCAGTCCGGCGAAAATGTAAAATGTTTGTAAAGAGCGGGCGGCGCGATTGACGCGCCGCCCGTTTCGGTCTATAATTAAAATGTTGAAAAGGGAGTAGTGTAGGCGGCTTTTTCTGGCCGCCCTGCCGCACCGCCAACAAGCCGGCCCCTCGGGCCTGGCGGCGCGGGCCCTGTGTTTTGTGGTCACAAGACTTTTCAGCAGCCGTTTTGCTGTGGCTGCCGGGGGGTCTTTTCTTTTTGCCCGGCCGCCGTTCAAAGGCGGCCGGGCATTTTGCGTGCCCATAAAAAACCACGGGAGGCAGAAAAGATGAAAAACTGGTACGAAAAAACCGCGCAGCAGACCCTGGACGAACTCTCCGTTTCCGCGCAGGGCCTGACCGTCGAAGAGGCGGCCCGCCGGCTGGAACAGCACGGCGAGAACAAACTCACCGAGGGCAGGAAAAAGAGCGCTTTGCAGGTGTTCGCCGAGCAGTTCAAGGACCTGCTGGTCATCATCCTGGTGGCGGCGGCCCTCATCTCCCTGGCCAGCGGCCAGAGCGAGAGCACCCTGGTCATCTTCGCGGTGCTGCTGCTCAACGCGGTGCTGGGCACCGTGCAGTACCTCAAGGCGGAAAAGAGCCTTGAAAGCCTGAAGGCCATGTCCGCCCCCACCGCCAAGGTGCTGCGGGGCGGCGAGACGGTGGCCCTGCCCTCGGCCCAGGTGGTGCCCGGCGACGTGGTGCTGCTGGAGGCCGGCGACATGGTGGTGGCCGACGGCCGGCTTTTGAACAGCTGGTCGCTGAAGATCAACGAGAGCAGCCTCACCGGCGAGAGCGAGCCGGTGGAAAAGGTCGACGGCGCGCTGGAAGGGGAGAACATCCCCCTGGGCGACCGCAAGAACATGGCCTATTCCGGGTCGCTCGTCACCTACGGCCGGGGCCTGATGGTGGTCACCGGGACCGGCATGGACACCGAGATCGGCCACATCGCCGCCCTGATGAACCGCACCCAGCAGCGCAAGACCCCCCTGCAGCAGAGCCTGGACGCCTTCAGCGGCAAGCTGGCGGCGGTCATCATGGCCATCTGCGGCGTGGTGTTCCTGCTTTCCGTCTTCCGCAGCGGCATGCCGGTGCTGGACTCCCTGATGTTTGCCGTGGCCCTGGCGGTGGCCGCCATCCCCGAGGCCCTCAGCTCCATCGTGACCATCGTGCTGGCCATGGGCACCCAGAAGATGGCCCGGCAGAACGCCGTCATCAAGGACCTGAAGGCGGTGGAGAGCCTGGGCGCGGTGTCGGTCATCTGTTCCGACAAGACCGGCACCCTCACCCAGAACCGCATGCAGGTGCAGAAGGCCTGGGTGGCCGGCAGAGAACTGGAAGCGGCGGACATGACCGCGGCCGACCCGGCCCAGACCATGCTGGCCCGGATGGGCCTGCTGGCCAGCGACGCCACCATGAGCGAGGAGGGCGCGGTGGGCGACCCCACCGAGATCGCCCTGGTGCAGCTGGGCCGGGGCATGGGCATGAACGAGCACGCGCTGCGCGGCGAGTGCCCCCGCCTGGGCGAGCTGGCCTTTGACTCCGACCGCAAGCTGATGAGCACCCTCCACCGGGTGGACGGGCGGCGCACGCTCTACACCAAGGGCGCCATGGACGAACTGCTGGCCCGCTCGGCGCGCATCCTTGCCCCGGAGGGCGAGCGCCCCCTCACCGAGGAGGACAAAGCCCTGCTGGTGGGCGTGAACGAAAGCTGGTCCCGGCAGGGGCTGCGGGTGCTTGGTTTTGCCCGCAGGCGTCTGGACGACAGCGAGCCGCTGACCATGGCCAGCGAGCGGGACTTCACCTTTGTGGGCCTGGTGGCCATGGTGGACCCGCCCCGGCCCGAGTCCATCCAGGCGGTGGCCCAGGCCCGCCGCGCCGGCATCCGCACCATCATGATCACCGGCGACCATAAGGTCACCGCCAGCGCCATCGCCGAAAAGATCGGCATCATGCAGCCGGGGGACCAGGCGCTGGACGGCGCGGCTTTGACGGCCATGACCGACGAACAGCTGGACGAGGTGCTGCCCAAGGTGTCGGTCTACGCCCGGGTCTCGCCGGAGCATAAGATCCGCATCGTGGAGGCCTGGCAGCGCCGGGGCAGCATCGTGTCCATGACCGGCGACGGCGTGAACGACGCGCCCGCCCTCAAGCGGGCGGACATCGGCGTGGCCATGGGCATCACCGGCACCGAGGTCAGCAAGGACGCCGCCTCCATGATCCTCACCGACGACAACTTCGCCACCATCGTGCGGGCGGTGGTGAACGGCCGCGGCGTTTATGCCAACATCAAAAACGCCATCCAGTTCCTGCTTTCCGGCAACACGGCGGGCATCCTGTGCGTTTTGTGGGCCTCGCTGGCGGCGCTGCCGGTGCCCTTCCAGGCGGTGCACCTGCTGTTCATCAACCTGCTCACCGACAGCCTGCCCGCCATCGCCATCGGCATGGAGCCCGCCGGCGACGACCTGCTGGACCAGCCCCCCCGGGACCCCAAAGCCCCCCTGCTGGACCGCGGCCTGCTGGGCGCCATCGGCGGCCAGGGCGCGCTGATCGGCGCGGCCACCATGACCGCCTTCTACCTGGGCCTTTTTGCCGGCGGCGCGGCGCTGGCCAGCACCATGGCCTTCGCCACCCTCACCCTGGCCCGCCTGTTCCACGGCTTCAACTGCCGCGGCCGGGCCTCCATCTTCAAGCTGGGCTTTGCCGGCAACTGGTATTCCCTGGGCGCTTTTGTGCTGGGCGTGGCGCTGCTGGCCGCGGTGCTGTTCGTGCCGGGCCTCTCCGGCCTCTTCGCCGTCAGCGCCCTCTCCGCCGCCCAGCTGGGGCAGATCGCCCTGTTGGCCGTGGCCCCCACCGTGGTCATCCAGCTTTATAAGATCGTCAAGCGCTGAGCGCGAAAAAAAGCCGGCGGGGCTGCCCGCCGGCTTTTTGCTTATGTAAGGCTGCCGCTGCGCTCGCCCCGCAGGTTCTCGCCCATTTTCTCCTTCACGGCGGCGGCGTCCAGCCCCTTGCTGAACAGGTAATAGAGCTTGGCAACGGCGGCTTCGGTGGTCATGTCGCCGCCGCTCACCGCGCCCGCCGCCGCCAGCGCCGCGCTGGCGGCGTATTCGCCCAGCAGCACGCCGCCCTCAAAGCACTGGCTGCACACCGTGAGCACCGCGCCGTTCTGCCACGCTTTCCGGATGAGGGGCGGCAGCGCCCCCTGCTCGTCGGGGATGTTGCCCGCGCCGAAGGTCTCCAGCACGATGCCCCGCAGCCGCCGGGTCATGATGGGCTCGAACAGGCCGAACTGGATGCCCGGGAACACCTTCAGCACCCCGATGGGCACATTTCCGAAGGGGGCCAGCGCCGCCGGGCCCCGGGGCGCGGGGCGGCGCAGGGCCGCGTCGTCGTAGCGGATGTTCACCCCCGCCAGCGCCAGCGGCGGGTAGTTGGGGCTGAAAAAGGCCTGCAGCCCGTCCGCCGAGCGCTTCACCGCCCGGCAGCCCCGCAGAAGCTTGCCGCCGAAATAAAGGCACACCTCGGCGGCCTTTCCCTGGGCCGCGATAAGCAGGCTGGTGATGAGGTTTTCCCGCCCGTCGCTGCGCAGGCGGCACAGGGGGATCTGGCTGCCGGTGAGCACCACCGGCTTTTGCAGGTTTTCCAGCATGAAGCTCAGCGCCCCGGCGGTGTAGGCCATGGTGTCGGTGCCGTGCAGCACCACAAAGCCGTCGTAGCTGTCGTAGCGTTCAAAAATGGCCTGCCCGATGGCGTTCCATTCGCCCACGGCGATGTTGGAGGAATCCAGAAGGGGGTCCATCTCCACCAGGTCCCAGGCGGGGGCCTCGGGGCCGGTCAGCTCCGGCATGGCCGCCAGCAGCGGGCCCAGATACCCTGGCCGGGGCGCGTAGCCCCTGGGGGTGGGCACCATGCCGATGGTGCCGCCGGTGTAGAGGATGCAAATGCGCTTTTCCATGTCCTGCCTCCCGAAAAATCCTGCACATCCATTATAATATAGCCTCTTTCGCCGGTCAATCGGGCAGCACGCACCGGGGCGACAGCTGCACGTACACCGGGCTGTAACGGTCGGCCAGCAGGGCGGCGGCGTGGGGCGGGCGGGGCAGCTTTGCCACCGGGCACAGCGGCAGCGACAGCGCCGCCGCCACCCCCTTGCCCGGCCGGCTCTCCAGCGTGAAGGCCCCGCCGTAGCGCGCGGCGAAAGCGGCGGCCAGAGGCAGCCCCAGCCCCAGCCCCGGCAGGCTGCCCGCCCCTGCGAAGGGGGTCAGGGCCAGCCGCTGGCGGTGGGGCGGGATGCCCGGCCCCCAGTCCCGCAAAAGCAGCACCGCCCGGCTGCCCTGGCGCAGGCAGCGCACGCTCACCGCCGGCGTTGCCCCGCCGTATAAAAGGCTGTTGCACAGAAGGTTCAAAAGCACCGCCCCGAAGGCCGGTTCGCCTGCGGCCACCGGCAGGGGCTGGCCGCAGGCGGAAAAGCGCAGCAGGGAAGGGGGCGTGGAGCACACCTCCCGGGCCGCCTCCACCAGCGCCCGGGCGCTGGCGGAAAGGTCCATCACCCGCGGCGGCAGACCTGCGCCGGTCAGGTGCGCCCACATCTCCAGGTTCTGCGCCGCCCGCAAAATGCGGTAGGCGGCGGCGCGCTGCGCCGCGCCCTCGGCCGTCAGCACCTCGGCGCACTCGGCGCGCAGCAGCGCCGCCGTGCGGCGGGCGCACTCCCATCGCAGGTCCATGGCCGTCGTTCCTCCCTTGCCCGGTATTCTCCCCTTAGTGTGGCGGGGCGGGTGCGGTTCATGCGCGGATTGTACCTTCCAAAGTTTTCTTTTGCATTTTTGTGTTAAATCATTCACAACCACTTGTGCTTTGAAAAAAATTGCGATACAATAAAACCAGCCGTGAGATGTTCCGCCCGCAAGGGCGTAACGCGAATCATAAGGAGGATTTTACAATGGCAGTGAAAGTTGCAATCAATGGTTTCGGCCGCATCGGCCGGCTGGCCTTCCGTCAGATGTTTGGCGCGGAGGGCTACGAAGTGGTGGCCATCAACGACCTGACCAGCCCCGAGATGCTGGCCCATCTGCTGAAGTACGATACCGCCCAGGGCCGTTACGACGGCCACACCGTGGTGGCCGGTGAGGACTCCATCACCGTGGACGGCAAGAAGATCACCATCTACAAGAACCCCAACCCCGCCGAGCTGCCCTGGGGCGAGCTGGGCGTGGACGTGGTGCTGGAGTGCACCGGCTTCTTCACCAAGAAGGACAAGGCCATGGCTCACATCGAAGCCGGCGCCAAGAAGGTCGTCATCTCCGCCCCCGCCGGCAACGACCTGAAGACCATTGTTTACAGCGTGAACGAGAACACCCTGACCGCCGACGACCAGATCATCAGCGCCGCTTCCTGCACCACCAACTGCCTGGCTCCCATGGCGAAGGTGCTGAACGACACCTATCCCATCCAGAGCGGCATCATGACCACCGTCCACGCCTACACCGGCGACCAGATGATCCTGGACGGCCCCCACCGCAAGGGCGACCTGCGCCGTGCCCGCGCCGGCGCCGCCAACATCGTTCCCAACAGCACCGGCGCCGCCAAGGCCATCGGCCTGGTCATCCCCGAGCTGAACGGCAAGCTGATCGGCTCCGCCCAGCGCGTGCCTGTTCCCACCGGCTCCACCACCATCCTGGTGGCCGTCGTCAAGGGCAAGGACGTGACCAAGGAGAGCATCAACGCCGCCATGAAGGCCGCCGCTTCCGACAGCTACGGCTACAACGAGGATCCCATCGTGTCCAGCGACGTCATCGGCATGACCTACGGCAGCCTGTTTGACGCCACCCAGACCATGGTCACCAAGATCGACGACGACACCTACCAGGTGCAGGTCGTGTCCTGGTACGACAACGAGAACAGCTACACCAGCCAGATGGTCCGCACCATCAAGTACTTCGCCGAGCTGTGATCGCTCACTGAATGCAAGGGCAAAGGGCCCCCGGCAAACGCCGGGGGCCCTTTTTTGCGCAGGAAGGCCGCGGCGCATATTGCGCCGCGGCCTTCCCCTCTGATGAAAAAAGATTCAGGACCGGGTGCTTTCGCCGCCGCCGTCGCCCAGGCCCAGCAGGCCGGGGATGGCGCCCAGCGCCGCCAGGCCCACCAGCGTGAAGATGATGCGGCTGATGGTGCTGGCGGAACCGCCGAACAGCCAGCCCACCAGGTCAAAGCTGAACAGGCCGATGAGGCCCCAGTTCAGGCCGCCCAGGATGAGCAAAGCGACACAGATCTTGTAAAACGTCCGCATGGGGTCGTCTCCTCCCTTCCTGGCAGTAGTCTGCCCGGGCGGGGAGGCGTTTATGCAAAAAGGGGAGGGGCGGGCGTTTTTTCACCCGCCCCTCCCCTTTGCGCGCCAAGGAAGGGGAACGGCTCACCGGGCCGCGCCCAGCGCCTTGATGTCGTCGTTGTCGGCAAAGGCCGCGGCGGCAAAGCCCTGGGCCTCCAGCTGGCCCAGCTGCCTGCCCAGCTTCTTGGCCTGGGGCAGAACGGTCACGGTGTACTGGCTGCGCAGGCCGGCGGCCTTTTTCAGCACCTGGGCAAAGTCCGCCTGGGGCAGATAGAGCAGCGCCAGCCGGGCCTTTTCGGCGGGCACGGCAAAGCCCTGCTGGGCCAGGATGGCGCAGATGCGCTCAAAGCCGATGGAAAAGCCCACCGCGGGCACCGGCTGGCCCAAAAACTTGCCCACCATGTTATCGTAGCGGCCGCCGCCCGCCACTGCGCCGGCAAAGGCCGGGCAGGTGACCTCGAACACGATGCCGGTGTAGTAGCCCTGGCCCCGCACCAGGCTGGGGCAGTAGGCGATGGAGTATTTCCCTTCGGCCAGGGCCTCCACCGCGGCGATGACCCGCTCAAGGTCCGCCGCCAGGGCCCCGTCGCCGCACAAAGCGCCCACCGCGGCAAGGTCGGTGCGGCCGGTGGCCAAAAATTCGCCCAGCGCCGCCACCGCGGCGGCGGGGCAGCCCTTTTCGGCCAGCTCGGCGGCCACGCCTCCGGCGCCGATCTTGTCCAGCTTGTCAAAGGTGACGCACACGCTGTCCAGGCTGCCGGGGGCAAAGCCCATGCCGGCGAGCATCCCCCGCAGGATGCGCCGGTCGTTGACGTTCACCGTGAAATCCTTGAAGCCAATGTCCAGAAGGGCCCGGGCGGTCACGTCGATCAGCTCGATCTCGGCGTTGATGCTCCCGTCGCCCAAAATGTCGATGTCGCACTGCACGAACTCCCGCATGCGGCCCTTCTGGGGCCGCTCGGCCCGGAACACCCGGTCGGTCTGGATGACCTTGAAGGGGGTGGGCAGCTTGTCCCGGTTGGCGGCGTAGTAGCGGCTCAAAGGCAGCGTCAGGTCATAGCGCAGGCCCATGTCCGAAAGCTCTTTCTCCTGGCCCGAGGCCAGCGCGGCGGCCAGCTTGTCGCCCCGCTTGAGCACCTTGAAGATGAGGTTCAGGTTGTCGCCGCCCTCGCTCTTGTCCAGGTTCTCCATGTCCTCCAGCATGGGAGTGGCGATGCGCTGGAAGCCGCTGGCCCGGTAGGTGGCCAGGATGCGCCCCTGCACATAGTCCCGCAGGCGCTGTTCGTCGGGCAGATAGTCCTTCATGCCCTTGAGCGGATTGATCTTCATGGCTGTTCCCCCTGTTATTGCGTGTTTGACTTATATCATAGCCCTGCGCGCCCGCATTTGTCAATCGGAAAGGGCCATACTAACGGCAAAGACAGCAAGGGGGAAGGAACGATGCAGCGCTTTTTGAAAAAGCACCGCTGGACCATCCTGGCGGCGGGGGCCGCCATCCAGATCCTCACCGGGGTGCCCGCCGCCTGGGGCGTGTTCCAGGGCCCGGTGCGGGCAGAATATGGCTTTGACGAGGCGGCGGCCAGCTTTGTGCTCAGCCTCACCATCGGGGCTTACGGCCTCGGGTGCGTGCTGGGGGGCTTTTTGCAGGACAGGGCCGGCCCCCGCATCGCGGGCTTTGCGGGCACGGCGCTGCTGGCGGCGGGCTTTTTTGCCGTGGGTTTCGTGCCGGCGGGCAAGCCCGGGCTGTTCTATCTGGCCTTCTCGCTGCCGGTGGGGCTGGGCAGCGCCTTTTTGTACCCGGCGGTGATGGGCTGCGCTCAGAAATGGTACGCCGGCAAAAAGGGCCTTGCCACCGGCGTCATCGGCGGGGCGGTGGGCCTCTCCGGCGCGGCGCTCACCCTCCTGGTGCGCTTTCTGAGCGGGCGTTGGGGCATCCGGGCCTGTTTCTGGGTGCTGGGCGGCCTGCTGCTGGCGGTGTGCGCCGCGGGCAGCGCCCTTTTGGAAAACCCCGAAAACGCCGCGGCCCCGGCGGAAAGCGGCGGGCGGGATTTCACCCCCCGGCAGATGCTCAAAACGCGGCAGTATAAGCTGGTGTTTCTGGCCACCGCCCTGGCCAGCCCGACGGTGCTGCTGTTCAGCCCGGTCATCGTGCAGCTGGGGCAGGAGCGGGGCCTCTCGGAGAGCGCCGCCCACCTGGCGGTGGCCGTCGGCTCCGTCGGTTCGGCGGCGGGGCGGCTGGCCATGCCTGCGGCCAGCGACCGCATCGGCCGCAGGGCCGCGGACCTCATCCTCTTCGGCGGCCTCTGCGGCCTGTCGGCGGCCTTCGCCTTTGCGGGGGGCTGGTGGGTCATCGCCGTTTACACCGCCCTCACCTTCTGCTATTCCGGCGAGGCGGCGGTGCTGCCCAGCCTGTGCACCGACCTGTTCGGCATGAAACACACCGGCGTCAACTACGGATTTCTGGCGCTGGGCATGAGCGCGGGCAGCATCGGTTTTCCTCTGGCGGCGCGGGCGCTGGGCCTTGGGGCGGGCCGCCACTGGCTGGCGGCGGGGGCGGCCGCGGCGGGCTTTGCCTGCCTCGCGGCGCTGCGCCCCACGAAGGGCGAAAGGCTGTGAGGCCTGCCGCCGCAGGTGCAAAAACGTCTCTTTTTGGTGCACGATCATGGAATTGCATACAAAATGCCTGTTAATCTATTGACATTTATCCGCAGACGGTGTTATTTTTATAACGGCTGAAGGGGACGAACTCTCCGGACCCGGAAACCGAATACCCGCTGCCATGCAGCCTGACCGGCGCGGCCGGTCCCGCCTTGTGTGACAACATCGAAAAACCGCGCGAGGGAAAGCGCCGGGGCTTCGGTGTTTTTTTTGCGGGCAGGCGGTTTTGACGGGGGGCCAAACCTGTGAAAAGGAGTCATTGTTATGGAAAACACCCAAACGAAAGGCGGCCTGAACAAAAGTCTGAAACTGATTTTTGTTTACACCGTCGCCACCGGTTCCATCTTCACCTTCGTGAACTATTGGGACTCGGTCTTCTACGGCTACTGCGGCAGCGGCACCTTCCTGGCCTTCGGCCTGATGACCATCGCCATCCTGCCTGTCGCCCTGGTCTACAGTGAGCTGGCCAGCCTGTTCCACACCTCCGGCGGCGAACTGATCTACAACACCGTCGGCATCAACAAGCATGTGGGCTTTTTGGCTTCCTGGCTGATCATGGCCGCCTGGATCTCGGTTCCCCCGGCAGTTGTCATGGCCATCATGACCTGGGTGAACAAGACCTTCAGCCTGAACATGGGCACCTGGACCATGGTCGCCTGCGCCGCCGTGCTGCTGGTGCTCTACTTCCTGATGAGCATCCAGAACGTGCAGATCCTGGTCAAGGCCCAGGCTGTGATGCTGTTCTGCAACATCACCGTCACCATCCTGACCGGCTTCATCCTGCTGTTCAGCGGCCACTGGCACCTGTCCAACTTCGGCAACATCTTCAACACCACCCTCGACTCCGTCTACGGCATCCCCGGCTGGGTCATCGGCATGGCTCTGCTGATCACCCCCTACTTCGGATTTGAGACCGTTCCCCAGATGGTGGAGGAAGGCGACTTCCCCATCAAGAACTCCAAGAAGGCCATCTGCGGCTCCATCCTCACCTGCGGCAGCATCTATGTGTTCTATTACTTCTGCGTGGCCGGCCTGGACGGCCTGCAGGATGTCTACACGAACTTCGCCCAGGACGGCTTTTTGACCATCTCCACCATGCAGAACGAGCTTGGCTGGACCTTCTGGCCCATCGTTGTGGGCCTGCTGTCCTGCCTGCTGGGCATGGGCGCTTCCCTGCTGGGCTTCTGGATGTCCACCGTCCGCATGCTCTACTCCATGGCCAACAAGAACTTCCTGCCCAAGGTGTTCGCGAAGGTCAACAAGAACCAGCAGCCCCTGCTGCCCAACGTGTTCCTGCTGGTGCTGAGCCTGGTGTTCATCGTCCTGCAGAACTCCTCCGACTTCATGAGCGCTTTCTTCAACCTGATGAGCTTCGGCTGCGCCTGCGCCTACGCCCTGACCATGATCAGCGCCGTGTGCATCCACCACAAATATCCGAACTGGAAGAGCGCCAACGCCGTCAAGGGCGGCGACGCCTTCCGCATCCTGGCCATGCTGATCGCCGTGGCCATCGCCTTCTTCTGCACCCTGGGCCAGGGCATCGACTCCTGGATCTGCTTCGGCGTGTATCTGGGCGTGGGCGTGGCCATCTGGCTGTGGATGGTCTGCGTCAACTGGAAGAAGCACCCCGTGGAGATCGAAACTCCCGACGGCGTCAAGACGTTCTAAGCCCCGTTTTCTGAGCGCGAGACAAAAAGACGGAGTGATATAGAATGCCTGAACAGAACAATGTGGGGGCCCAGCCCACCGGGCTGAAGAAGAGCCTGCGCCTGATCTACGTTTACGCCATCGCTGCGGGCGCCATCTTCACCTTTATCGGCTACTGGGACACCATTTTCTACGAGTACTGCGGCGCGGGCACCTTCCTGGGCTTTGCGCTGATGACCCTTCTGATCCTGCCCATCGCCATGGTCTACTGTGAGCTGGCGCCCCTCTTCCCCAAGGCGGGCGGCGAGCTCATCTACAACACCGTGGGCATCAACAAGCATGTGGGCTTCTTCTCCTCGTGGCTGATCATGGCCGCCTGGATCGCGGTGCCGCCCTCGGCGGTCATGGCCATCGTGCAGTGGCTGTTCCATGTGCTGCACGTGCCCACCAGCTTCATGCTGATCGAGGTGGTGGCCCTGGTGAGCCTGGTGGGCTACTGCATCCTGAGCCTGCAGAATGTGGAGATCGCCGGCAAGATCCAGCTGTACATGCTGATGTTCGCCATCGGCGGCTGCCTGGTCGCCACCGTCGCCTTCCTGTTCTCCGGCGTGTGGAGCTGGGACAACTTCCAGAACTTCTTCTACACCCAGGTGGAAGGCCACTTCGGCATCCCCGGCTGGATCATCGGCATGGCGCTGCTGATCACCCCCTTCTTCGGGTTTGAAACGGTGCCCCAGATGGTGGAGGAAGGGGACTTCCCCATCAAGGACTCCAACAAGGCCATCCTGGGTTCCATCGTCACCTGCGGCGTCATCTACGCGCTGTTCTTCTTCGGCCTGGGCGGCATGCCTGTGCAGCCCCTGGTGGAGGAAGGCGGCGCCGCGGTGGGCGGCTTCCTGGCGATCACCATGATGGAGCAGCTGGGCGGCGGCTGGGGCGTTTTCGCGGTGGTGTTCGGCGTGGCAGCCATCCTGTGCGCCATCGGCACCTGCCTGCTGGGCTTCTGGCTTTCCACCGTGCGGCTGCTGTACGCCATGGGCGAGAACAACTTCCTGCCCAAGGTGTTCACCAAGGTCAACCGCCACCAGCAGCCCATCCTGCCCAACATCCTGCTGCTGGCCATCTCGCTGGTGTTCCTGCTTTTGCAGAACGCCACCACCTTCATGAACGACTTCTTCAACCTGATGAGCTTCGGCTGCGCCTGCGCTTACGCCATCACCATGATCAGCGCCATGCGCATCCACAAGCACCATCCCGAGCTGGCCTCCCCCTACAAACTCAAGGGCGGCAGCTTCACCCGGGTGCTGGCGCTCATCATCTCCGTGGCCATCGCTTTCTTCTGCACCCTGGGCCAGAGCGCCGGCTCCTGGAAGAGCTTCGGCATCTACATCGGCATCGGCGCTTTGCTGTGGCTGTGGATGGTGCTGGTGAACTGGAAGAAGCACAAGGTCACCGTCGAAACGGTGGCCGGCACCAAGGAGTACTGATCCCATCGTAACCGGGCGGCTTTTTGAAGCCGCATGGCTTATACAACAGAAAAGGAGAGACTTAAAAATGGCTAAATTGGATGGTAAAGTTGCACTGATCACCGGCGCTGCCGTGGGTCTGGGCGAGGGTATCGCCACCGCTTATGCCAAGTACGGCGCCAAACTGATCATGGTGGACCTGGACCCCCATGTGGAAGAGACCGCTGAGAAGCTGCGCAAGGAGTACGGCAGCGAGATCGTGACCGTTGTGGCCAACGTGGCCGACCGCGAGCAGATGGACGCCGCCGCCAAGAAGGGCGTGGACGCCTTCGGCGAGATCAACGTTGCCTGCTGCAACGCCGGCGTCTGCCGCCTGGCTCCCTTTGAGGAGATGGACGACAAGACCCGCGATTTCCACATCGACGTGAACATCAAGGGCGTTTGGAACACCTGCAAGGCCGTTATTCCTTACATGCTCAAGCAGGGCGGCGGCAACATCGTCATCGCCTCCTCCGTCACCGGCGACATCGTGGCCGACGCCGGCGAGGCCGCTTACGCCATGACCAAGGCCGCCCTGGTCGGCCTGACCAAGTGCCTGGCCGTGGAATACGCCGCCCGCAACATCCGCGTGAACTGCTCTCAGCTGGGCTATGCCCGCACCCCGATGGTGGAGAAGATGGCCATGGAGTCCAACCCCAACGACCCCGAGAGCGCCATCAACGACATCGCCGTGGGCGTGCCCATGAAGCGCCTGGCGAAGCCCATCGAGGTCGGCGAGCTGTTCGCCTTCCTGGGCAGCGACGAGTCCAGCTACCTGACTGGTTCTCAGATCGTCATCGACGGCGGCAGCACCCTGCCCGAGACCATGTCCATCGGTACCAACTGAGCTTTCTCCTAAAACGGACATACGCAAAAAGGCCGCCGGCTTTTAGCCGGAGTGCCGTAAGAAAACGGCGCCGGGAAGCGGGCGCTTTTGCGGTATCGCAGCGTCAAAGCGCCTTGACAACCACCAAGGGTGCCTGCGGCGCTTTTCCTTGCGCTCCCATCAAAATCGCCCGCTTCCTGGTGCTGCGCAGTTTTGCCCCAGGATTTTGGATGAAGAAAGCACAAAGAGCGGCCCCGCAAGCCTTGGTGGCTTGTGGGGCCGCTCTGCGTGTTTTATACGCCAAAATCCTCAGGCAAAACCGCCGTTTTCTTATGCCACCCCGGCTTTTGCCGGCGGCCTTTTTGCGCCCTCTGGGCTGGCCATCGCCGCCGGAAGGGTGTATACTGGAACGAGAAAAGGGGGAGAAAGGATAAAATGAGAGACTCATTCACCGCCGCGCTGATCGGCCTGGGCAATCGGGGCAAGGACGCCTATCTGCCGGAACTTTTGAAATTCGGCGGCAGGGTGCGCGTCACCGCCATCGCCGAGCCGGTGGACGAAAAGCGCATCGAGGCGGCAAAGCTGCTGGGCCTTGCCCCGGAGCAGTGCTTCAAGACCGGGGAGGAGCTGCTGGCCGGGCCCCGGCTGGCGGACGCCGCGGTCATCGCCACCATGGACCGGCAGCACGTGCCCCAGGCGGTGCCCGCGCTGCAAAAGGGTTACGACCTGCTGCTGGAAAAGCCGGTGTCGCCCAGCCTGGAGGAATGCGACCTGCTGGCCCGCGTCGCCCGCGAGACCGGCCGCCGGGTGGTGGTGTGCCATGTGCTGCGATATACCGCCTTTTATAAAAAGGTGAAGGAACTGCTGGACGGCGGCGCCGTGGGGCAGGTGATGACCGTGCAGGCCATCGAGAACGTGGGCTACTGGCACCAGGCCCACAGCTTTGTGCGGGGCAACTGGCGCCGCGCCGGCGAAAGCAGCCCCATGCTGCTGCAAAAGTGCTGCCACGACCTGGACCTCTACCTCTGGCTGGCGGGCAAGAGCGCGAAGCGGGTGAGCTCCTTCGGCTCCAATTCCTTCTTCAACGCCGCCCATGCCCCGAAAGGCGCGGCGGCCCGGTGCCTGGACGGCTGCGCCGCAAAGGAGAACTGCCCCTTTGACGCGGAGAAAATTTATCTGACCAACGCCGCCACCGGCATCGACGCGGGCAACGACGGCTGGCCCTGCGAGGTGCTGGCCGCCCACCCCGCCCACGATTCGGTGCTCCAGGCAATCCGCACCGGCCCCTACGGCCGCTGCGTGTTCGCCTGCGACAACGACGTGGTGGACCATCAGGTGGTGAACGTGGAGATGACCGACGGCAGCACCCTGGGCTTCACCATGACCGGCTTCACCGAGCACAACACCCGCTTCGCGAAGTTCATGGGCACGGCGGGCCAGCTCACCGCCGACCTGCTGAGCGGCGACATTACCCTCATCCCCTTCGGGCGGCAGCCCCAGGTGTTCCACGCCGACGCGGCCGGGGGCCACAGCGGCGGCGACGCCGGCCTTGTGAAGGCCTTCGTGGAGCTGATGCTGGGCGGCGAGCCTGGCCCCGGACTCACCAGCCTGGACGCCTCGCTGGAAAGCCACCGCATCGCCCTGGCCGCCGAAAAAAGCCGCCTTGCGGGCGGCGCGGCGGTGGAGCTGCAGTAAAACAACAAAAAAGCGGCGGACCAAAGGGCCCGCCGCTTTTTGTGCGCTTTTGTGCGTTTTTTACTTCTCGCCGAACAGGTTGAAACGGAACAGCCGGCTCTCGTCCTCAGGGTCGCTGCACTCGAACTGGGCCGAGGCGATCTGACCGCCCTTGATCAGGCTGGTGAAACCCAGGATCTGGCACAGCTTGCTCTTCAGGTTCAGCCGGTCGCCCTCGGGGGTGACCATGTAGACATCGCCCTTGCAGGAGGCCAGGACCTCGCTGAAAGCGCTCACGTCAAAATTGTTCACATTGATGCGATCCATAGTAAATGACCTCTCTTTCTCGTTTGTGGGGGCTCGGGGCCCCGCGGCCTTCTGCCGCCATACTTTCCCGGAAAGCGGCGCCCTCCGCCGGCTTTCCTCGCCCATACTATAGCACAGACCTTGTGGAAATGCAACAATCAAATTATAAAAATTTTGTAGAAATGCCCAAACAAATTGCACGATTGGCGGCCCACCCAAAAACCGCCGCGGCCGGGGGGCAAAATTTGTGGCGCGCGGCGGCAAAAGCCGGGTAAAACGCCTTGAAAAAAGGGCGTTTTTTGCCTATAATGGATTCTGCGGAACATTGTGCAAACCATCACAATACAGCCTGCAGTACGAAGAGCAAAGGAGAGAACGAACATGACCTATTCGCATGAAGTAGAGCGTATGTGTCCTCTGACCAAAGGGCCCCATCACGGCCCCGCCCCTATCCCTGAGGAGGGCAACTGGGTCAAGGCCTACGAGATCAAGGACATTTCCGGTCTGACCCACGGCGTGGGCTGGTGCGCCCCCCAGCAGGGCACATGCAAGCTGACCCTGAACGTGAAGCAGGGCGTCATTGAAGAGGCCCTGGTGGAGACCATCGGCTGCTCCGGCATGACCCACTCCGCCGCCATGGCCGGCGAGATCCTGCCCGGCAAGACCATCCTGGAGGCTCTGAACACCGACCTGGTGTGCGACGCCATCAACGTTGCCATGCGTGAGCTGTTCCTGCAGATCGTCTACGGCCGCAGCCAGACCGCCTTCAGCGAGGACGGCCTGCCCATCGGCGCCGGCCTGGAGGACCTGGGCAAGGGCCTGCGCAGCATGACCGGCACCATCTTCTCCACCAAGGCCAAGGGCGTTCGCTACCTGGAACTCACCGAGGGCTATATCCTGAAGCTGGCTCTGGACGAGAACAACGAGGTCACCGGCTACCAGTTCGTGCGTCTGGGCAAGATGCTGGAGGCGATCCGCCACGGCGAGGACCCCAAGACCGCTTACGAGAAGAACATCGGCACCTACGGCCGGTTCGATGGCGCTGCGAAGTACATCGACCCGCGGGAAGAGTAAGAGGGGAGGAGTTACACAATGGCTACTTTTGAATCTATGGACCGCCGCATGCCCAAGATCGAGGCGTGCCTCGCGGCCAACGGGCTGGAAAGCCTGGACGCCTGCCGCGATATGCTGCTGGCCAAGGGCATCGACTGCGACGCCATCGTCAAGGGCGTGCAGCCCATCTGCTTTGAGAACGCTGTGTGGGCCTACACCCTGGGCACCGCCATCGCTGTGAAGCGCGGCCTGAAGAACGCCGCCGACTGCGCCGCCGCCATCGGCGAGGGCCTGGAGGCCTTCACCATCCCCGGCTCGGTGGCCGAGCAGCGCCAGGTGGGCCTGGGCCACGGCAACCTGGGCGCCATGCTGCTGCGCGATGAGACCAAGTGCTTCGCCTTCCTGGCCGGCCACGAGTCCTTCGCCGCCGCCGAGGGCGCCATCGGCATCGCCCGCACCGCCAACAAGG
>DWXV01000040.1 GCA_019119025.1 Candidatus Allofournierella excrementigallinarum | reverse complement strand
AGAAGCGGATGGACAAAAGAGAAGAGCAGACATCCCAGTTAGTCTTGCACACCGACCAGGGAGCTGTCTACTCTTCACAGGCTTTTTGCCAGGCCCACCATGATTATAACATACTTCGCTCCATGTCGCGAGGGGGAACTCCCACAGATAACCCGATCATTGAGGCTCTTAACGGCTGGATCAAGGAAGAACTCTATCTTGACTTCGGTTTAGCTCATGCTGACAACATTCCTGCTCTCTTGGAAAACTACGTCCACTTCTTCAATCATGATCGACCTGCCGCCGCTTTGGGCTATAAAAGCCCCGTTCAGTACAGGTCTGAACGGGGCTTCCTCTAAATTGCTTTTCTGTGTCTACTTTTGCTTGACAAGTGCAAGGCAAAAGCCTTCCGGGTGTTTTTTTACTGTGTATGGTACCTCACTTGCCAACAGTCACCCTCCTGCACTTTCCTTATCCATTCAGCCGCAAATCAGCGGAACCTTGTTCGGGGGTCTGTGCTTGTTGGCGCTTCATCCCCAGCGCCCAGGGAACGATACGCCTGCAAATCTCATAGCACAGTGCACACAGCGCCAGCGTGGCCGCTGTGACAAAAATAGAGAGAAACAGATTGCTGCGAAAACTGTCTGTGCTCAGTTGCAGCATAAGCGAAAATACTTGGATAAGGATTCGGTAGATTGGTCCGTGAATGCACAAAACCAACAGTGTGGTCCTGCCCAGATACTGGACAAGCGCACTGTTCTGAAGCAGCAGAGCCATCGCTACGACAAGGAATATGCCTAAAAACGCGTCAATATAGCGAAAAATTCCTGCTGTGAGATTCCAATGATTCAGCGCAACCGTGGCAGACAAGCACAGCAACAACACTGCGCCTTGCATCCCGCGTCCCGTCTTTTCGACAAAGTCCCCCACTCTGGTTTTCGCCAGGATTGCTCCCGCAGCATAGAAACCGATGTATTGAAATGTTCGCTCGAACCCCCAAATCAACGGGGGACACTCCATGACCAGAGATACCGTGCTCATTGCCAGAGACACAAAGCCAGCGAACACCATACCGCCGATTTTCCAACGGTCTCCAGCGTTTACCAGAATATTGAAGAATACCGCAGTAACAAACAAACAGGGTAAAAACCATAAGTGAACATTGAAGTCCAAGTAATCGTATTCCCCAATCAAAAGCCCATACAGCGATTGCCCAAATGTGAGTGTGGAGTCCCGGAAACGCCGTTCAAACAACTGCCAGTACAACAGCAGCACTCCTCCGAAGGCGTAATACGGAACCATCAGGGTGCGGGCGCGATGGCCGATATCCTTAAGAACATTTTTCTTTTTGTACACCCAGCCGGACACAAAAAAGAACAGCGGCATATGGAACAAGTATATCCACTGCACAAGGGCTGCATCACGGGATATGTGCCCAAGGACCACCAGAACGATTCCGATTGCCTTTGCAGCATCGAGCCAGCGTATACGGCGCATCTGAGCCGGTCTCTCTTGAAAAGAAGACAATTCCGCCATGTGGATCTCCTTCGGTTGCGCAATAAAGCGTTATTGTGTTACAGCTTATTATTTCATACTCTTTTTCTTTTTTCAACAGTCGCTGCACACGATAGATTCAAACAAAACGCTGCACACGATAGATTCAAACAAAAATTCTCTTTGCGTTTTTCTTTCGGGTTGTCATCCTGAATTTTCATAAAATTGCCGCTTGACAAACCTGCTTTCCCAAGGTAAAATAGTAGCATTATAAACGATGCGCAGATGGGGAGAAAGCCCGGGCAAAGCGTTTTTCAGAGAGCCGCCGGATGGTGCGAGGCGGCAGCGCGGCGCGGGTATACTGGCCCCGGAGCACCCGGGCTCAACGGCGGTTTCCGCCTTATAGGCCCGGGCGGTCACCCGCCGTTACACGGGCGCGGTTCGCAGCAATGCCGACCGTACAAGAGGCCGCCTTTTCGGCGGCAATGAGAGTGGTACCGCGGGTGCTTTTCAAAAATTTGCTGAAAGCCCTCGTCTCTCAAAGCAGTGCTTTGAGGGACGGGGGCTTTTTCGTTCCTCAGAGGCAGAACAGAAGGAGGAACTGTTGCAATGATGGACGTGACCAAGTACAGCGTGGGCTATTACAATCCCCCCAAGTGCGAATACCGCTGGGTGCACAAGGACCACATCGAAAAGGCGCCCGCCTGGTGCAGCGTGGATCTGCGGGACGGCAACCAGAGCCTGATCGTGCCCATGAGCCTGGAGGAAAAGCTGGAGTTCTTCGACCTGCTGGTCAAGATCGGCTTCAAGGAAATTGAAGTGGGCTTCCCCGCCGCCAGCGAGACGGAATACGAATTCCTGCGCACCCTCATCGAGCAGAACCGCATCCCCGCCGACGTGACGGTGCAGGTGCTGACCCAGTGCCGCGACCACATCATCCGCAAGACCTTCGACGCGGTGAAGGGCGCGCCCAGCGCGGTCATCCACTTCTACAACTCCACCAGCGTGGCCCAGCGCCAGCAGGTGTTCAAGAAGTCGAAGGACGAGATCAAGAAAATCGCCACCGACGGCGCGGCGCTGGTGAAAAAACTGGCCGAGGAATACGAGGGCAACTTCCGCTTTGAATACAGCCCCGAGAGCTTCACCGGCACCGAGCCGGAGTACGCCCTGGAAGTTTGTAACGCGGTGCTGGACATCATGCAGCCCACCCCGGAAAAGCCCATGATCATCAACCTGCCGGTGACGGTGGCCATGAGCATGAGCCACATCTACGCCAATCAGATCGAGTACATGAGCGACAACCTGAAATACCGCGACAGCGTTGTGCTGAGCCTGCACCCCCACAACGACCGGGGCTGCGGCGTGGCCGACACCGAGCTGGCCCTGCTGGCGGGCGCGGACCGGGTGGAGGGCACCCTGTTCGGCAACGGCGAGCGCACCGGCAACGTGGACATCATCACCCTGGCCATGAACATGTACACCCACGGCGTTGACCCCCATCTGGATTTCTCCGACATGCCCGCCATCGTGGAGCTCTACGAGCGGGTGACCCGGATGCGCGTCTACGAGCGCACCCCCTACGCCGGCGCGCTGGTGTTCGCCGCCTTCTCCGGCAGCCACCAGGACGCCATCGCCAAGGGCCTGACCTGGCGCAGGGAGAAAAACCTCCACCAGTGGACGGTGCCCTACATCCCGGTGGACCCCACCGACATCGGCCGCCGCTACGAGGCGGACGTCATCCGCATCAACAGCCAGAGCGGCAAGGGCGGCATCGGCTATCTGCTGGCCCAGGACCACGGCTACGACCTGCCCCCCAAGATGCGGGAGCACTTCGGCTACACCGTCAAGGGCGTTTCCGACCGCGCCCACAAGGAGCTTTCCAGCGCCGAGGTGCTGGACATCTTTGAAAAGACCTATCTCAACAAGACCAGCCCCCTGAACGTGGCCGAAGCCCACTTCATCCAGAAGAGCGGCATCTTCGCCGTCATCACCCTGGAAGAGGGCGGCAAGGTGTGGGAGGCCTCCGCCCAGGGCAACGGCCGCCTGGACGCGGTGTGCAACGCCATCAAAGCCGCCACCGGGCTGGACTTCACCATCAGCACCTATTCCGAGCACAGCCTGGAACACGGCTCCACCAGCCAGGCCGCCAGCTATGTGGGCCTTGCCTGGGGCGACGGCTCCACCACCTGGGGCGCGGGCACCGACACCGACATCATCCGCGCCGGCATCAAGGCGCTGGTGAGCGCCGTCAACAACAAGTGACGCAAGCGATAAAAAGGAGGGAAAGACCATGGGAATGACCATGACCCAGAAGATCCTGGCCGCCCACGCCGGGCTGGCCGAGGTCAAGCCCGGCCAGCTCATCAGCGCCCGGCTGGACCAGGTGCTGGGCAACGACATCACCACCCCGGTGGCCATCAACGAGTTCGAGAAGGCGGGGTTTTCGGGCGTCTTTGACAACGCCCGCATCAACATCGTGCTGGACCACTTCGTGCCCAACAAGGACATCAAGAGCGCCCAGCAGTCGAAACAGTGCCGCCAGTTCGCCGCGAAGCACGGCATCGTCAACTTCTTCGACGTGGGCAAGATGGGCATCGAGCACGCGCTGCTGCCCGAGCAGGGCATCGTGACCGCCGGCGACTGCATCATCGGGGCGGACAGCCACACCTGCACCTACGGCGCGGTGGGGGCCTTCTCCACCGGCGTGGGCAGCACCGACATGGCCGCTGGCATGGCCACCGGCACGGCCTGGTTCAAGGTGCCCGCCGCCATCCGCTTCGATCTCACCGGCAAGCTGGGCCCCCGGGTGAGCGGCAAGGATGTGATTTTGCACATCATCGGCACGATCGGCGTGGACGGCGCGCTTTACAAAAGCATGGAGTTCACCGGCCCGGGCGTGGCCGCCCTTTCCATGGACGACCGCCTGTGCATCTGCAACATGGCCATCGAGGCGGGGGCGAAGAACGGCATCTTCCCGGTGGACGAAGTGACCATCGCCTACCTCACCGGCCGCAGCCGCCGGGCGTGGACGGTCTATGAGGCAGACCCGGACGCGGAGTACGAAAAGACCATCCACATCGACCTCTCGGCCATCGAACCCACCGTCTCCTGGCCCCACCTGCCGGAGAACACCCGCACCGCGAAAGAAAGCGAGGGCGTTGCCATCGACCAGGTGGTCATCGGCAGCTGCACCAACGGGCGCCTCGAAGACATGCAGGCCGCCTACGAGATTTTGAAAGGCAGGACCATCGCCCCCGGCGTGCGGGGCATCATCATCCCCGGCACCATGGCGGTGTACAAGGCCTGTTTGCAGAACGGCTGGCTGGAAGCCTTCATCGACGCGGGGTGCGTCGTGTCCACCCCCACCTGCGGGCCGTGCCTCGGCGGCTACATGGGCATCCTGGCGGAGGGAGAACGTTGTGTCTCCACCACCAACCGCAACTTCGTGGGCCGCATGGGCCACGTGAAAAGCGAAGTATATCTGGCAAGCCCCGCCACCGCCGCCGCCAGCGCGCTGACCGGGCATATTACCGACCCTCGGGAGGTGGAGTAAATGAACGCACAGGGAACCGTTTTCAAATACCCCGACAATGTGGACACCGACGTCATCATCCCCGCCCGCTACCTGAACAGCCAGGATGCGGCGGAGCTGGCCCGCCACTGCATGGAGGACATCGACCCGGACTTTGTGAACAAGGTCAAACCCGGCGACATCATGGTGGGCGGCTGGAACTTCGGCTGCGGCTCCAGCCGGGAGCACGCGCCCCTGGTCATCAAAACAAGCGGCGTCGCCTGCGTCATCGCCAAGAGCTTCGCCCGCATCTTCTACCGCAACGCCATCAACATCGGCCTGCCCATTCTGGAATGCGAGGCGGCGGCCGAGGCCATTTGCGCGGGGGACGAGGTGGCGGTGGATTTTGACACCGGCGCCATCACCGACCTGACCACCGGCGAAGTGTTCCAGGCCCAGCCCTTCCCCCCCTTCATTCAGGACATCATCCGCGCCGGCGGGCTGATGAACAGCATCCGGCAGAAAGGGGCGCAGTGAAATGAACAAGACCATCGCGGTGATTCGGGGCGACGGCATCGGCCCGGAGATCGTAAACGAAGCCCTCAAGGTGCTGGATAAGGTGGCGGAAAAGTACGGCCACACCTTCACCTGCGACGACGTGGACATGGGCGGCGTCGCCATCGACAAGTGGGGCGACCCGCTGCCCCAGGCCATGCTGGACAAGTGCCTTGCCGCCGACAGCGTGCTGCTGGGTGCGGTGGGCGGCCCCAATTGGGAGGGCCTGCCCGGGCCCCAGCGCCCGGAAAAGGGCCTTTTGCGCCTGCGGGCGGGCATGGGCCTTTACTCGAACCTCCGCCCGGCCAAGCTGTGGCCCCAGCTGGCCCAGGCCAGCCCCCTGAAGCCCAGCATTGTGGAAAAGGGCATCGACTTTCTGGTGGTGCGGGAACTCATCAGCGGCATCTACTTCGGCGAGCACAAGACGGTGGAGGAAAACGGCGAGAAGGTGGCCACCGACGTGATGCGCTACGCCGAGCATGAGATCGAGCGCATCGGCCGCATCGCCTTTGAGACCGCCATGAAGCGGCGCAAAAAGGTGACCTGCGTGGATAAGGCGAATGTGCTGGACTCGAGCCGCCTGTGGCGGGCGGTGCTGCACCGCGTCAAAGAGGAGTACCCCGAGGTGGAGTACGGCGAGATGTTCGTGGACAACGCCTCCATGCAGCTGGTGAAGGACCCCAGCCAGTTCGACGTCATCGTGACCGGCAACATGTTCGGCGACATCCTCTCGGACGAGGCCAGCATGCTCACCGGCACCATCGGCATGATCCCCTCCTCCAGTTTGGGGGACGGCACCCGAGGCATGTACGAGCCCATCCACGGCTCCGCGCCGGACATCGCCGGCCAGAACAAAGCGAACCCCATCGGCACCATCCTCTCCGCCGCCATGATGCTGAAGTACAGCTTTGGCATGGACGCGGAGGCCGCCGCCATCGAAGCGGCGGTGAACAAGGCGCTGAACGACGGGGTGCGCACCGCCGACATGATGGCCGAGGGCTGCACCCCCGTCAGCTGCTCGGAGATGGGCGACGCCATCGCCGCCCGGATTTAAAATCCGCATAAAATGCGCGTTGCCCCTGCCCGTCCTGCTGGACGGGCAGGGGCCTTTGTGCTATACTGTGGGTAGAACTGACCGGGAGGTATACCAGCCATGAAAAAGCCGCCAGCCTTTGCCGCCTGCGCCCTGGCCGCCCTGCTGCTGGCCGGGTGCGGCGAGCGCACCTGCACCGGCATTCTCACCGCACCGGGCGACGAAGCCGCCCGCACCTTCACCCTGCAGGGGGACGAGGGCACGGTCTATTCCGTCAAGGTGGCGGAAAACGCGCCGGTGGCGGCATGGCCGGAGGGCACCGAGCCCGGCGACCTCTATTCCGGGAACTGGCCCGCCCTGCGCCTTTCGGTGAAAGGGCGCGCTTCCCTCTTTGGCGGCGAGCCCGTGGCCCTGACGGCCAGCAGCGTGCAGATCGACGCGGCCCGGCAGCCGGAGGGCCTGACCCTTGCCGACGGCACGTCGCTGACGGTGTGGCAGGCCAGCTTTGACCGGGAGTACTGCGCCCCGGACGGCACGGTGCTTTTGGAAGAGCGGCTGAGCGGCGAAGCCGCGGACACCATCGAGAGCGTGCCCGGCCTGACCGAAGAAGCCAAAGGGAGCATCCTCGCCTTTTACGAAGCCCAGGGCATCCTCTACGACCTGCCCGCCCAGCTGGAAAGGGCCTGGGCCGCATACAGCGAAGCGGATGAAGGCTTTGAGCCTTACACCCTGGGGCAGGAGGTGAACCTCTGCGCCCAGAACGGCAGTACTCTCTGGCTGGTCACCAAGGTGACGCTGCCCCTGGGCGGGCGGGTGGTCACCGAGGAGCAGTTCTGCGCCGCCTTTGACAAGGCCACCGGCGAGGTTCTGGCCCCTGATGAGCTGTTCACCTGCACCGGCGAAACGCTGGCCGCCGCCCTGCTGGATGCCGCCGGCATCACCGACGAACCGAAGCGCAGCGAACTGCTGGCCGCCTTTGACGAGAGCCGGGTGGTGTTCCGCGCCGAGACGCTGGAGGTGTTCTACCCGCAGGGCGCGGTGCCCAGCGAGGAGACGGCCCTCATCCTCGGCCTTGACTACACCGGCGAAGTGAAGGCCCTTTTGCAGCCCCGGGCCCAGCCCCAAAAGGCAGCGTGACAAAATCACGGTAAAGGCCGCCGGTTTGGGGTATGCTATGAGCGTAAGGCAAACAAAGAGGCGGCAAGACCCGCCGAAAGGAGATAAGAACGATGAGCGTTGTGCATGTGGATTCCAAGAATTTTGAGGCCGAGGTGCTGCACAGCACCCAGCCGGTGCTGCTGGACTTCTGGGCCACCTGGTGCGGCCCCTGCCGGATGCTGGCCCCGGTGCTGGACGAGGTCGCCGCCGAGAAGGCCGGCCAGGTGAAGGTGTGCAAGCTGGACATTGACCAGAGCCCCGAACTGGCCGCCCAGTACGGCGTGATGAGCATCCCCACCCTGATGGTCTTTAAGAACGGCCAGGTGGTGAACAAGAGCGTGGGCCTGGTGCCCAAGGCCGCGGTGGAAAAGCTGCTGGGCTAAAAGCAAATGCAAAAGAAGGGGGCGGCCCATACGGGCTGCCCCTCTTTTTTTTACAGGCGCTTTGCCATAAACAGCACGTCCTCATAGCTGCCGTCCGGATACTTCATGTTCCGGGGCAGGGTGCCGCAGACTTCAAAGCCAAGCTTCTTGTAGAGGGCAATAGCCCCGGTGTTGTGGGCGGCCACCTCCAGCTCCAGCTGTTCCAGCCTCTTTTTCCGGGCAATGCCGATGAGTTCTTCCAGCAGGGCGGCGCCGATGCCCTGCCCCGTGAATTTTTGATAGAGCGCCACCCCAAGCTGGGCCCGGTGGCGGCAGCGCGCCGTGGAAAAGCCCATCAGCGAGGCGTTGCCCGCATGCTCGCCGTCCACAAAAGCCAGCAGCATCAGGTTCACCGGGGACTCGTTCTGGCTGCGGATGAAGGCTTTTTCCTCCTCCACGGTCATGGTGACCTCCTCCGGCCCGCGGGCCAGCCACGGGGTCTCGCCGCAGGTGGCCTTGAGATAGTGAAGAAGCATTTGTGCGTCCTGCTCGGCGGCGCAGCGCAGGGTGAGGGCATGGCCGTTCACGGTGCGGGCAATGGGTTTTACAAACATGGGCTTGTTCTCCTCTTTTTTGCATTTCGGCCCCGGCCTTTGGAAGGCCGGGGCCGGGCGTTTTATTTTGTTTTGGGCTCGTCGGGCAGGTATTTCTCCCGCTGCACGCCTTTTTCCCGCAGCTTGCGGCGGGTGGCGGTGCGCAGCAGGCTGTAGGCCACCGAGCAGGCGGGGATCATCACCAGCATGCCCACCACGCCCATGGCGCTGCCGCCGATGGTGACGGCCATCAGCACCCAGATGCCGGGCAGGCCCACCGAATTGCCCACCACGCGGGGGTAGATGAGGTTGCCCTCGATCTGCTGGATGCAGAGGAACAGCACCACGAACCACACCGCCTGGAGGGGGTTCTGCACCAGGATGAGGAAAGCCCCCACAAAACAGCCGATGAAGGCGCCGAACACCGGGATCAGGGCTGTGACGGACACCAGCACGCTGACCAGGGTGACGTAGGGCATGCGGCAGAGCAGCATGCCCACCGCGAACAGGCCGCCCAGGATGCAGGCCTCCAGGCACTGGCCGGAGAGGAATTTGGAGAAGGTGTGGCCCGTGAGCCGCGCCACCTCCACCACCTTATCCGCCCGCCGGGCAGGGCCCCAGGCATAGAGCAGCATTTTGGCCTGCCGGGCGAGGGTCTCTTTGCACACCAGCAGGTACATGGCGAAGATCAGGCCGATGAAGAAATCCACAAAGCGCATCACGATGCCGGTGGCGGCGGTGGCGGCGTTGCCCACCAGCGCGAAGCCGCCGTTTTTGAACCAGTCTGCCACGGCGGTGATGGCGCCCTCCCAGTCGGTGATAAACTCGCTGGAAGCCCACTCCTCCAGCACCGGATACTGCACCATCAGGTCCGCCAGCCATTTCTGGCACCCGGCCCAAAAGCCGGGCAGCTGGGCGCCGATGCTGGCAATGGTGCGGCCCAGCTGGGGCAGGATGAGCAGCAGCACCAGCGCCAGCACGCCCAGCACCGCCAGCAGGGTCAGGGCAAGGGCCGCCGCGCGGCGCATCTTTACCATCTTTTTGGGCAGTTTTTTTTCAATGGCCCGCATGGGCACGTTCAGGATAAAGGCCAGGCTGCCGCCCACCACAAAGGGCGACATAAGGCCCCACACTCTGTTCAGGATAACGCCCACCCGGTCCAGGTTTTGCAGCCCCCAATAGAGCACGATGCAGAAGCTGGCCATGAGCAGCAGCGTTCGGATGGTCTTTTTATCAAGCTGCATGGTTGCAAGCCCTCACTTTTTGTTTTCTCGCCCCGAAAGGGGGCTTTTCCTTATTGTATCCTGCTTTGGACCGATGCGCAAGCTGTGTTTTCAGCTTTCCAGTTCGCCCAGCAGCCAGTCGAGGCTCTGGCGGGTCAGGTCCAGCTGCTCCTGGGCCCGCTCCAGCTGGGCGCGCACCGCCTCGCAGTCCCCGCCGCCCATTTCTGCCAGGCCGGTGACCCCCGCCTGCAGCGGCGCCCAGTACTGCCCGGCCTGATAGTCTATTTTTGCCCATACCGCGCCGTTCCACTCGCCGTCGGTGACCTCAAAAGCGGGATAGCGGCCCACCGGCAGCGTGCCCGACAGGGCCGCCGGGTCCGGCGCGTAGTAATAAATGGCCCCGCTCTGATACACCACCAGTTCGGTGTTCGCAAGCGGCAGGGTGGCCGGCCCCTGGGAGTAGCCGTTCTTGCCCGCAGCCTTGATGAGGGGCAGAAAGTCCTTGTAGCTGTAGTCGAGGTCCACGTTGCCGGAAATGCCGTTCACCCGGCCGGTGCTGGAATACTGCCACATGTCGTAGCCGCCCTGATGGCCCACATAGCCCCGGTAATCGGCGATCCACAAGGGATAGGCCGCCAGCTCGGCCATGTTCAGGTGGTTCTGGGCGAAGTTGGTGTAGGTGTAAAAGCCGGGGAACCAGCCCTTTTGGTCCAGAATGTCCATGGCGAAGCGCACAAGGCCGGTGAGCTCGGTGCGGCCCAGGCTTTGCAGGCTGGCCGCCTCCACGTCCACGAACACCGGGTATTCCAGCCGCAGGCCCTCCAGCACCCCCAGCAACACGTCCAGCTCGTTGATGACCGCCGCCTCGGTGCGGGCGTAGGTGTAGTAATAAACGCCCACCCGCATGCCCGCTGCGTGGGCTTCGGCCACGTTCTTTTCAAAGTAGGGGTCCACATAGACCCCGCCGCCGTTTGAGGACACCGCCCGCACGATGGCGAACTGTTTGCCCGCCGCCACCTGCTGCCAGTCGATGGCCCCCTGATACCGGGACACGTCGATGCCCGTCTGGAAAATCTCCATAAAAAGCCCCCCTCTTTGCCATGGTATGCAAAAAGGGGGTTTTTGGTTCATTCAGGTCACCAGGCCGCCGTTGACGCCCAGCACCTGGCCGGTGATGTAACCCGCCCCGTCGCCGGCCAGAAAGACCAGCGCGCCGGCCACCTGCTTCGGGGTGCCGAGGGCCCCCAGGGGCGTTTCCTGGGCCAGGGCCTCCTTATCCTCGGCGGAGAAGGCGGCCATCATGTCTGTGTCGATGACGCCGGGGGCCACGCAGTTGACGGTGACGCCGCTGGGGCCTTCTTCCCTGGCCAGCGCCTTGGTCAGGCCGATGAGGCCCGCCTTGGCGGCGGAGTAGGCCGCCTCGCAGCTGCCGCCCACCTGCCCCCACATGGAGCTGACGGTGAGGATGCGGCCCCACTTTTGACGAATCATGCGGGGCAGCGCACGGCGGCAGCAGTAGAAGGCCCCGGAAAGGTGCACATCCAGCATCCGCCGCCATTCCTCGTCGGTCACGTCGGTGAACAGTTTTTGGGCGGCGATGCCGGCGTTGCACACCAGCACGTCCACCCCGCCGAAAGCCTGTTCGGCGGCGTCAAACATGGCCCCCACCTGGGCGGGGTCGGCCACGTCCGCCTGCACCGCCAGCGCCCGGCCGGGCCAGCGGGCGGCCAGGGCTTCCGCCTTTTCGGCGCTGTGCAGGTAGTTGACGACCACCTGATAGCCCGCCTCGGCAAAGCTTTCGGCGGCGGCGGCTCCGATGCCCCGGGCCGCGCCGGTGATCAATACCGTTTTCATCGCGCTTCCTCCCGTTTTTTGCGCAGGGCGGCAAAGAATTCCTTCAAAAGCTGGGCGCACTCCTCCGCCAGCAGGCCGCCTTCCACCTTGGGGCGGTGGTTGAAGGGCAGGGCGAACAGGTCGGTGAGGGAGCCGCAGCAGCCCGCCTTGGGGTCCGCCGCGCCGTAGACCACCCGCCTGATGCGGCTGTTGATGATGGCCCCGCTGCACATGGGGCAGGGTTCCAGCGTCACGAACAGCTCGCACTGCCACAGCCGCCAGCCGCCCAACGCTTTGCAGGCGGCGTCGATGGCCAGCAGCTCGGCGTGGTGGGTGGCGTTTTTGCCGGTCTCCCGGGTGTTGCAGGCCATGGCCACCGGCTCGCCGTCCTTTGCCACCACTGCGCCCACCGGCACCTCGCCCAGGGCGGCGGCCTTCTTCGCCTGCTGGAGGGCAAGGCGCATCAGCTGTTCATCGGTCATGGTTCATCCCCCAATGGTCTTGTAGAAGCTCAAGGCCGCCAGCACCGCCAGCGCCGCCAGATAGCCGGGGCTGCGCAGAAGGCGCAGCCAGTCCCCGCCCTGCCCATGCAGGCGGCTTTTTTTCCGGGCGGGCAGCGCCCGCCAGGGGGCGAAGGCCAGGGCCGCCAGGGGCGGCAGGAACATCAGCAGATAGCAGATGACCTGGAGCGCGCCGTACTGCTGGCAGTACTGCCCCGCGAAGGCCAGGGTGTTGTTGTAAAGATGGAAGAGCATGCCTGGCACAAGGCTGCCGGAGCAAAGGGCCACAAGGCCCAGCGCGGCGCCGCCGAAAGCCGCGGCCGCCACCGAGGGCGCGCGCCCGTGGAGCAAAGCGAACAGCAGCGCCGGCCCCGCCACGGCCACCACCGGGCCGAAGGGGCGCAGCCACCCCTGCAAGAGGCCGCGGAAGAGCAGTTCCTCCCCCACGGCGGGCACAAGGCAGACCGTCAGCCAGGCCGCCGCCAGCGCGAGGCCGGAAGCGGGCAGGTCCATCTGGCCGCCGCCCGCGCCGGGAAAGGCCGCCGCCAGCAGATTGCCCGCCATCATCAGCAGCCAGAACAGCAGGAACAGCCCGGCCCACTGCCCGGCGTTCAGCCTGCGGGGCGAGGCGGCGGGCGCGCCGCCCGTCAGGGGCAGCAGGGCAAAGGGCGCGGCGAGAGACAGGGCGCTCACCGCCGCCTGCAAAAGGATGGCCGCCGCAAGGCCGGTGCCCGCCGGGTTCGCAAGGCTTGCGCCCGGCACCCGCAGGGCCAGCAGGGCGTTTGCCAGGGCGGTGAGCACCGAGCGGGCCGCCAGATAGCCCAGAGCGGCACAGCCGCAGGCGTCGCCCGCCCGCCGCAGGGCCGCCGCCCGGGCCGCGCCCGCGGGCAGGACCTCAGCGGTCCTCATCGGAAAGGTCTTTGTAGTCCACGTCCACCGGGCGGCCGGGGGCGGGGCGGCCGTCCAGCGCCTCGGTCAGCTTGTCCAGCTGGCGGGCGGCGTCCTTTGCGGTGCGCTCCAGGCCCCGCATCAGCACCGCGGCATACACCGCGCTGATGAGGCTGAGAGCCCCTTCCGCCAGCAGGATGACACCGATGGCCATCACCAGCAGCTGCACCGTCTCGAAGGGATTGACCATCATCAGCACGCCCAGCGCCGCCGACAGGCCCGCCAGCACGAGGAAGCTCCACCAGCGGGCGTAGCCCATCTTGCGCAGCTCAAAGGCGGATTGCAGCCGCACCACCGCGTCCACGATGACGTAGATGCCCACCAGGATGGGCAGCACCGAGACCACCGTGTCCGGCTTAAAAAGCAGGAACACGCCCAGAGCGCTGGCGGCCACGCCGAACACCACGCCGAAATAGTCGAAGAAGAAACGCTCCTCGGCCCGCACATAGCCCCAGATGCTTAAAAGGCCCTTGATGAGGATGACCGCGCCAAAGAGATAGCACACCAGCCGCAGGGAGGCCTCCGGCCAGAGCAGCAGCGCCAGGCCCAGCAGCATGAAGGCCAGCGCCGAAAGCAGAAAACCCTTTTTCATGTGTGTCATTGATCGACCATCCTTTCCCGCAGGGCCGTGTTCCGGCCCTGCCTGTTGGCGTTCCATGGGTTTAGTATACCATATTTGCGACGCAAACAAAAGCGGGGCGGCCCCCAAGACGGGCCGCCCTGAAACTTTTATTGCATCAGTTCGCACACCGCCTGGGCGTAGGCCACAGGGTCTTCGATGGGCAGGCCCTCGATGAGCAGTGCCTGGTCGTAGAGGATGCCGGCGTATCTGCCCAGCTTCTCGGTCTCGCCCTTCTCCTGCAGGCTTTGCAGGGTGGCGAAGATGGGGTGGTCGGCGTTGATCTCCAGCACCTTCTGGCTCTTGGGCGCGCCCTCGGCGCCGGGCATGGCGGAGAGGACCTTCTCCATCTCCAGGGACAGGGGCCCTTCGCTGGACAGGCACACCGGGTGGCTCTTGAGCCGGGTGGACAGGCGCACCGCCTCCACCTTGCCCGCCAGCGCCTCCTTCATGGCGTCGAACAGGGCCTTGTTGGCCTCGGTCTTTTCCTCGGCGGCCTTCTTCTCCTCCTCGGTCTCCAGGCCGAGGTCCCCGGACGAGACGTTCCTGAATTCTTTCTCCGCGTCCTTCTCGCCGTAGCGGCGCAGCATCTGCAGGCAGAATTCGTCCACGTCCTCGGTGAGCAGCAGCACGTCGAAGCCCTTGTCCAGCACCAGCTCGGCGGCGGGCAGCTTGGCCAGCCGGTCGGCGGAATCGCCGGCGGCGTAGTAGATGAACTTCTGGTCCGCGCCCATCTTCTCCACATACTCCGCCAGGGTGACCATCTTCTTCTCCCGGGCGCTGTAGAACAAAAGCAGGTCCTTCAGCTGGTCGGCGTGCATGCCGTAGTCGGCGTAGCAGCCGTATTTCAGCTGGCGGCCGAAGTTCTTGAAGAACGCCTCGTACTTCTCCCGCTCGCCGGTTTTCATGGCGTTCAGCTCGTTCTTGATCTTCTTTTCAAGGCTTGAGCGGATAAGCTTGAGCCGCCCGTCCTGCTGCAGCATCTCACGGCTGATGTTGAGGGAGAGGTCCTGGCTGTCCACCACGCCCTTGACGAAGCTGAAGTGGTCCGGCAGAAGGTCGGCGCATTTTTCCATGATGAGCACGCCGCTGGCATAAAGCTGCAGGCCCTTTTCGTAGTCGCGGGTGTAGTAGTCGTAAGGCGCGCGGCCGGGGATGAACAGCAGCGCGTTGTAGGTGGCGGCGCCCTCGGTGCGGCTCACGATGACCCGGGCGGGGTCGGTGAAGTCGTAGAACTTGTCCTTATAGAACTGGTTGTACTCCTCGTCTGTCACCTCGCCCTTCGAGCGTTTCCACAGAGGCACCATGCTGTTGAGGGTCTCCAGCTCGGTGTAGGTCTCGTATTCGGGGGTGTAGTCCTCGCCGGCGTCGGCGGGCTTTTCCTTCTGGCGGGTCTTTTCCCGGTACATCTGGATGGGGTAGCGCACATAGTCGCTGTATTTCTTCACGATGCCCACCAGGGTGTACTCGTCCAAAAAGCGGTCGTAGTTTTCCTCGGGGGTGCTCTCCTTCACCACCAGGATGACCTGGGTGCCCACCTCGGGTTTATCCGCCTCGGTGATGGTGTAGCCCTCGGCGCCCTTGCTCTCCCACTTCCAGGCGGTGTCGCTGCCAAAGGCCCGGCTGATGACCGTGACCCGGCTGGCCACCATGAAAGCGGAATAAAAGCCCACGCCGAACTGGCCGATGATGTCGATGTCCTCGGCCTTGTTCTCGGCCTTGAAGTCGAAGCTGCCGCTGCGGGCGATGGTGCCGAGGTTCTTTTCCAGCTCTTCCCTGGTCATGCCGATGCCGTTGTCGGTGAGGGTGATGGTGCGGTTGTCTTTGTCCAGCGTCAGGTGGATCTTGTAATCCTCCTTGCGGCTGGGCACCGAGTGGTCGGTGAGGCTTTTGAAATAGAGCTTGTCAATGGCGTCGCTGGCGTTGCTGATCAGCTCGCGCAGAAAGATCTCCTTGTTGGAGTAGATGCTGTTCACCATCAGGTCCAGCAGTTTTTTGCTTTCGGCCTTGAATTGTTTCACTGCCATGTGTGTTCGCTCCCTTTATTTCAAAATATCAAAGCAGAATAATTTTAGCACTCTGTTCATTTGAGTGCTAATTAACTATACCGCGTTTTGCACAAAAAAGCAAGGGGTTTCACACAAAATTTAAATTCCGTTCAAATTCAGCGCGGCGCTGCCAAAAGGGCGCGGCAGGGCCGTGGGGCCCGCCGGCCGGAGGCAGGCGGGGCGGCTGCCAACGAAAAACGCCGGGCTGAGATCAGCCCGGCGTAAACAGCTCGTCCACGGTGGCGCCCAGCTCCTGGGCCAGCTTGAAGGCCAGCGCCAGGGTGGGGTCGTATTTGTTGTTCTCGATGGCGTTGATGGTCTGGCGGGAAACACCGCACTTTTTTGCAAGTTGTTCCTGCAAAAGGCCCTTTTCCCGGCGCATTTCGCGAATTTTATTTTCCACGTTCAAAATCACCGTACCGTTTCTTTAGCACCAGCAGCACCACGAAGTAGGTCACCGCAGTGACGCTGAGGTCGATAAAGGGGTTGGACTGCAGCTTCTGGGCCCGCACCACCGCCTCCACCACGTCGAACACCTGGGTCAGCACCGTGACGAGCAGGGTGAAGGCCCCGGCCTTCCAGACGATGAGCTGGCGGCGCTCATCCCCCACCCGCACCAGCGAGATCACCATGGCCACATCCAGAAGGATGGTGACCAGCAGAAAAAGCCCAAACAAAATCAGGAAAAAGTTTTCCCACGTGAACATGCCTTGCGTTACAGGATCCATTGCGCTGCCTCCTTTTCAAAATGTCAAATTCTTTTGACATTTTCAGCATACCACGAGGGATGGCTCATGTCAAGAGTTTTTGACATTTTGTTTCAGAAAAATGCGGGCGCCGCTTTTCGCGGCGCCCGCAGAAGGCTTGCATCGAGCGCGAAGATTTCAGCGGGTGCTCTTGTCGTAGGGGATGCCCTCCGCCTTGGGGGCGCGGCTCTTCTTGCTGGTGAAGGCCAGCACCAGCAGGGTGATGAGGTAGGGCAGCATGCGGTAGAAATGGGGGCTGACGCCCAGGTCCGCCAGAAGGAACACGCCGTCGCCGTTGATGTCGATGCTGGCGTAGGAGGCGGCGATGCACTTGAACAGGCCGAACAGCAGCGCCGAGCAGGCGATGTTCAGGGGCTTCCAGTTGCCGAAGATCATCACGGCCAGGGCCAAAAAGCCGAAGCCCGCCACGTCGCCGGTGGAGGCGCAGTTGGCGGTGGTCAGCGCGTAGACGAAGCCGCCCATGCCGGCCAGCGCGCCGGAGATGGTGGTGCCGGCGTAGCGCATGACGTAGACGTTGATGCCCAGAGAGTCCGCCGCCTGGGGGTTCTCGCCGCAGCTGCGCAGGCGCAGGCCGAAGCGGGTCTTGTAGAGCAGGATGGATAGAATGATGAACAGCAGGATGCAGATGTAGGTGGCAAGATAGGTCTTGTCGATGAAGGTGCTGCCGAAAAAGCCCATCTCGTCGCCGCGGCCGTAGCCGAAGAAGCTCTTCTTGATCATGAACCAGCTGGCGGAGTCGCCTTCGGCCATCTGCAGGGTGTTCTGGTTGGCGATGATGCGGATGAAGAAGAGCACCAGGGCGGGGGCCAGAAGGTTCAGAGCGGTGCCGCCGATGGTCTGGTCCGCCTTCAGATTGACCGAGGCGAAGGAGAGCAGCAGCGAGAACACCGCGCCCATGAGAGCGGCCACAGCCATGGCCAGCACCATGAAGCCCTGCAGGGCCACCCAGTCACCGGCGGCCTTTGCCTCGGCAAAGACGCCCGCCTTCTGGGTGAGGTTGACGAACAGCACGCCGATGAAGGCGCCGAAGATCATGATGCCTTCCAGCGCCAGGTTGATGATGCCGCTGCGCTCGGCGAAAACGCCCGCCAGCGCCACGATCATCAGAGGCACGGCATAGGTCAGGGTCTGTTGGATCAGAAAGGTCATTTCGCCTCGCCTCCTTTCGCGTCCTGGGCCCCGTCGGGGGCGTCAGCCGGTGTGTCCGGCGCGGGAGCCGGGGCTGCGGCAGCCTTTGCAGGGGCCGCCTTGTGCTTTTTGCCGCGGCCGCTGAGCCACAGCTTGATGACCAGCGAGAAGGCACTGAGGTAGACGATCACGGCGATGATAACGTCGGTGATGTACTCGTTGTAGGCCGTCAGGTTGGTCAGCTGCAGGCCCACGATGTCCAGCATGGACATGAAGCAGCCGGTGAAAATGACACCGATGGGGTTGCTGGCCGCCAGGAGGGCCACGGGAATGCCGTTGAAGCCGGTGGCGGGCAGGGTCTGGTAGGTGGACCAGAAGAACTCGGTGTTGCCGGCGAGATAATAGAGGGAGGCGGCCGCGCCGGACAGCGCGCCGGCGATGGCCATGCTCAGAACAATGTTGCGCTTGTCGCTGATGCCGGCGTAGCGGGCCGCATGGCGGTTGGCGCCGCAGGCCTTGAGCTCATAGCCCAGGGTGGTCTTGTTCATCAGGATGTAGACCAGGATGGCGATAACGATGGCCACGATGATGCCGCCGTTGACCTGAGAGCCGGGGAACAGCTTGTCCAGGCCGAGTTTCGCGGTTTGCACGCCGTTGTAGCTGGTCTTGTAGATGTAGCCGCTCTTGGTGTTCTCCACCAGGTTGCGGAAGTCGCTGCCGTCGAACATCCAGGTCACCAGGTTGGCGGCGATCCAGTTGGTCATGATGCAGGCCAGCACCTCGTTGATGTTGAGGAAGGCCTTGACGATGCCGGGGATGCAGCCCCACAAAGCGCCCGCCAGCATGCCGCCCAAAAAGGCGATGACCCACACCAGCGGGGCGGGCACCGTTTCAGTGGGGATGCCCAGCGCCAGCATCAGGGTGGCGGCGGTGCCCATCAGGTACTGGCCGGGGGCGCCGATGTTGAACAGACCGGTCTTGAAAGCGACCGCCACCGACAGGCCGGTGAGGATGAGCGGGGTGGCACGGAACAGCATGTTGCCCACGCTGGTGGGGTTGAAGCCGAAGGTCAGCTGGCCGGCGGCGTTGCGGCCGGTGCTGAACAGGCCGCCGAACACCAGGCGGATGCCTTCCCACGCGCCGGAAAGGCCCAGATTCTTGTTGCCCAGGCCCACCACCAGGATGATGACGCCGCCCACGGCCATGCCGATGAGAATGGAGATCAGCGAGGCCAGCACCGACTTGGCGCCGTCCTTCTGCCACAGTTTGGAAAGTCCTCCGTTCATGCGCCCTCACCCTCCTTCTTTGCTCGTTTTGCGCCGGCCATGTAGAGGCCCAGCTCCTGCACCGTGGTGGCCTTGGGGTCAAGCTCGCCCACGATCTCGCCCTCGTACATCACCAGGATGCGGTCGGCGAGGCTCATCACCTCGTCCAGCTCCAGGCTGACCAGCAGCACCGCCTTGCCGGCGTCCCGCTGGGCCACCAGCTGGCCGTGGATGTACTCGATGGCGCCCACGTCCAGGCCGCGGGTGGGCTGCACCGCCACCACCAGGGGCTTGCCCCGGTCCAGCTCGCGGGCGATGATCGCCTTCTGCTGGTTGCCGCCGGACATGCTGCGGGCGATGGTCACGGGGCCCTGGCCGCTGCGCACGTCGTATTGGGCGATCAGTTTTTCGGCGTAGGAACGCACCGCGCCGTCATTGATGAATCCGAAATTCTGGAAACGGGGCTCGAGGTAGGTCTGAAGCACCATGTTCTGCTCCAGGGTGAAGTCCAGCACCAGGCCGTGCTTGTGGCGGTCTTCGGGGATGTGACTCATCTCTTCGCCCCGGCGGCGGATGGAAGCATGGGTGATGTCCCTGCCGCAGAGGGTGATGTGGCCGCCATTGGATTTTTCCAGGCCGGTGAGGCCGTGGATGAACTCGGTCTGGCCGTTGCCGTCGATGCCGGCGATGCAGACGATCTCGCCCGCGCGCACCTCAAAGCTCACGTCGTTCACCGCGTTGTGCTTGTGGCCGCCTTTGCCGGGCATGGAGAAGTGTTCCACCTTGAGCACCGTTTCGCCGGGTTTCGCCTCATCCTTCACCACTTCCAGCTGCACGGGACGGCCCACCATCATGTTGGAGAGAGACTGCTTGTCCGTCTCGGCGGTGTTCACGGTGCCGATGTACTTGCCCTTGCGCAGAACGGTGACCCGGTCGGCCACGGCCATGATCTCGTTGAGCTTGTGGGAGATGAACAGGATGCTCTTGCCCTCCTTGGCAAACTCCCGCATGGTGTTCATCAGCTCGTCAATCTCCTGGGGGGTGAGCACGGCGGTGGGCTCGTCGAAGATGAGGATCTCGTTGTCGCGGTAGAGCATCTTCAAAATCTCCACACGCTGCTGCATGCCAACGGTGATGTCCTCCACCTTGGCGTCCAGGTCGACTTTGAGGCCGTATTTTTCGCTCAGGGCCTGCACCTTCGCCCGGGCCTGCTTTTTCTGCAAAAAGCCCAGCCGGGTGGTCTCGGCGCCCAGGATGATGTTGTCCAGCACGGTGAACACATCGATCAGCTTGAAGTGCTGGTGCACCATGCCGATGCCCAGAGCCGTGGCGTCGTTGGGGTTGTTGATCTTCACCACTTCGCCGTTCTTGCGAATTTCGCCCTGTTCCGGCTGGTACAGGCCGAACAGCACGCTCATCAGCGTGGATTTGCCTGCGCCGTTTTCGCCCAGCAGGGCGTGGATCTCACCCCGCCGCAGTTGAAGGGTGATGTCGTCGTTGGCGATGATACCGGGGAACTCTTTGGTGATGTGCAACATCTCGATGATGTTCTCGGTTTGCATGATTCTGGTCCCGCCTCCTCCGCATAAAATGTGCGTTTGTAACAATTTTTATTATACCGTAGACCCGGGCAAAACACAAGAAATTTCCCACCCGTTCAGCAGTACAAAAAGCGGGGGCGAAGGCACTTGCCTTCGCCCCCGCCGGTCACATCAAAAGAGACGATCAGATGATGTTCAGGTTCAGGTTGGAGTACTCCTGCTCCAGGTTGTTGTAATCGCTGTCGATGGTCAGCTCGCCGTTCAGGACCTTCTCGTACAGAGCGTTGTACTCGTCCGCGGTGAAGGTCTCAAAGCGCCAGGAGCTCTCGGCGGTGGGCAGGCCCACAGCATGCTCGGCAACGCCCAGGCTGGTGGCAACGCCGCCGATCTCGGAGAAGGTGTCGTCGTAGACCTTGGCAACAGCCCACTGCACAGCGTCGGCCAGACCCTTCATGGCGCTGGTCACAACGGTGTCGGACTGGCTGGCCTGGTCCACGTCAACGCCGACCACATAGCCGTCGTTGGCGGAAGCGGCAGCAGAGATGGACTGGAACATGGAACCACCGCAGGCGAACACGATCTCGGTGCCGTTGGCGTACCAGCCTTCCATCATGGTCTGCAGCTCAGGAGAAGCGCCGAAGGAAGCGCCGTACTCCCAGGAGAAGTTCATGTCAACGGTCTTGCCCAGCTCGGCAGCGGCAGCGTTGGCGCCCTGCACAAAGCCGTAGCCGAAACGGCAGCAGGCGGGGTTGGTGCCGCCGCCGCCACCGGAGAAGCCCAGCTTCTCGAAGCCGTCCTTCACAACGGCGTAGCCGGCGAAGTAGCCAGCCTGCTCTTCCTGGAAGGCGATGGCGGCAACGTTGGTCAGGGTGTTGCCCTCTTCATCGGTCAGGGGGTAGCCGTCGATGAAGACGAAGGGAACTTCGGGGAACTCGGCAGCGGCGCGCTTCAGAGCAGTCTCCTGCATGAAGCCGGCGCAAACGACCACCTTCGCGCCGCCCTCAACAGCGGCCTTCATGGCGTCGTAACGGTCGTCGTCGGTAGCCTGATCGCCGTTGGCGGGCTGGTAGTACTTGTAGCTCAGGCCGTTGGCGGCGGCGTACAGCTTAACGCCGTCGTAGGTGCCCTGGTTGAAGGACTTGTCCTTCAGCTGGCCCACATCGGTGATGAAAGCGATCTCATAGGTGCCGTCAGCGCTGGTCATGTTGTCCTCGATGTCGTCGGCAGAGACGGTCTCGGGAGCAGCAGGCTCGCTGGCGGGGGTGGAGGCGGAGGTGGGCTCGCTGGCAGGGGTGGAAGCGGGGGTAGACGCAGGGGTACCGCCGCAGGCAGCCAGAGACAGAGCCATCGCCGCAGCCATGACAAGAGCGATAAACTTCTTCATGCTTGACTCTCCTTTTCTTTTTTCGGCCGGCGGCCCGGCAGGCCGGCCGGTCTTTGTGTGCCGGGCGTTCGTCAGCCCGGCCGCGCAATTTAAGTATACCGCCCTTGGCCCCGGTTTTCAATGATTTCGGGGCAAAAGAGACAGTTACAAAAAGTTACACAGGGCGAAAAGCGCCGCGCTTTTTCGCGCCGGCAGACGGTTTTCACTCCAGGTTGGCGGGCCCGAACCCGATGGGCAGAAGCTCGCCCAGGGTCATTTCCAGATAGTCCTCCTCGCTTTTGGCCAGGATGACCTCCAGCCCGTCGCCGCCGAACTCATAGAGGAACTGGCGGCACACCCCGCAGGGGGAGGTGACCAGGGTGTTCACCTTGCCCTCGGCCGCGCCCACAATGGCGATGCGAGAAAATTCCCGCGCGCCCTCGCTCACCGCCTTGACCAGAGCGGTGCGCTCGGCGCAGCAGGTGGGGGTGTAGGTGGCGCTTTCGATGTTGCAGCCGGTGAACACCCGGCCGTCCTTCGCTTCCAGCGCCGCGCCCACCTTGAAGCGGGAATAGGGCGCATAGGCCTTTTCCCGGGCGGCGAAGGCGGCGCGGATGAGTTCCTGTTTGGTCATTGTGGGGGCTCCTTCCTTATTCGGCGGCGCCCAGGGCGATCTTCATCATGTTGGTGAAGGTGGTCTGGCGCTGCTCGGGGGTGGTGATCTCCGGGCTGACGAAGCTGTCGGAGATGGTGAGGATGCAGGCCGCCTTTTTGCCCAGCACGGCGGCGTTGTGGAAGAGGGCGAAGCTCTCCATCTCCACGGCCACGCAGCCCTTCTCGTCCCGCAGCAGTTCCCAGTAGGCGGGGTTTTTGCGGCTGTCGTGGCGGTAGAACACGTCGCTGGAGTGGATGACGCCCTCCACCAGGGGGATGCCCTGGGCGGCGGCGCTTTTGCGCAGGCGGTCGTTCAGCTCGGCGCTGGGCAGGGTGGTGTCGCCCTCAAAGCCGGACATGGTCTTGGCGTAGCTGCTCTCGGAATAGGCGGCGGTGGCCAGCACCACGTCGTAGAGCTTGGCCTTGTCGGTGTAGGAGCCGGCGGAGCCGATGCGGATGATGCTCTCCACGCCGTACTGGGAATAGAGCTCGTGGGAGTAGATGCCGATGCTGGGCATGCCCATGCCGCTGCCCATCACGCTTACCTGTTTGCCCTGGTAGGCGCCGGTGTAGCCCAGCATGCCCCGCACGTCGTTGAAAAGCACGGGGTTTTCCAGGAAGGTCTCGGCGATGAATTTGGCCCGCAGCGGGTCGCCGGGCATCAGCACGGTCTTGGCGATCTGGCCCAGTTCGGCCTTGTTGTGGGGGGTAGACATATCGATCCTCTCCTTTTATCAATAAAATCGCTATGGGAAAAGGGCCCGTCAGCCCTCGGGGCGCTCTTTCACGAGGCCGGTCTGGTAGGCGGCCACCAGGCGCTTTAGGTCCTCCACGTCGGCGGCCAGCTTGCGGCCGTTGTCGGTGTCGCCCACCAGCACCCGCGTTTTGGTGGTCTCGAACACATCCACGCTGGAGACGATGTCCAGGTTCTCTCGGATGGCCTTTTCCACCGTTTCAAAAGGCTGGTGAGCCCGCAGGGAAAGGCCGCGGCTGTTGTAGACCAGGGTGTAGCCGGCGATGCCGGTCCGCTCGTGGTAGGCGCGGCAGAAGCCGCCGTCGATGCGGATCATCCGCCCGGAGCCCTTCACCGGGGTCTCCCCTTCCACCGCCCGCACCGGCACATGGCCGTTGACGATGTGGCTGCGGGCCTGGTCCAGGCCAAACTCCGCCAGGATGGCCCGGTCCATGCGGGTGTCGTTCACGAAGCGGTAATAAGGGTTGCTGGGCTCGGCATGGGTGGCTTTGTCCGCCACAAAAAGCCGCTCAAAGGTGGTCATCTTGGCCCGGCCGTAAAGGGGCGAAAGCCTGCCGCACCACAGATACCACAAAAAGTCGCACCCGGTCTGCCAGGCCTCGCTGCCCTCGGGGGAGAAATAGGCCCGCCGGGCCCGCTCGTCGCAGTAGTCCATCAGGGCCCGCCCGGCATAGCCGTGCTGCTCGAAGGTCTCCACCTGGAAGCTGCCGGACTCGGTGAGGGGGATGGCCCCGTGGAACATCAGGTTTCCGTTCTCGATGTGGTACACGCCGCCCTTGGCATAAAGGAAGCGCACATGGCGCTGCAGGCGCTCGCTGTCGGTGAAGGAGCGCCGCAGCGAGGCCAGCACCTCCTCCTCCGCGGGGGTGAGGCGGGCGGGGTCTGCCGGGTCCACGGTGGGCAGGTCGTCGTCCTGCAAAGGGTAGCGTTTGCCCTCCACCTCCACGGTGCCCGCCGCAAAGTCGATGCGGCGCAGAAAGTCCCGCCCTTCCAGCTCAAAGTCAGGGTTGCGGTCGATGACGGCGCACTCCAGCTTGAACATGATGACGGCGATGGCCTTGTGCATGCGGGCCACGCGGGCCAGCTCGCCGCGGTGGTAAGGCCCGCGGCTCTCGTCCACCTTGGGGTAGAAATGGTGGATGTCGCAGTCCCGGTAGGTGTTCTCGGCAAAGAGGGCCAGGGGGCGGGTGTTGATGCCGTAGCCGTCCTCCACCGCCTCCAGGTTGTTGTAGGCCAGGGTGGTGCGCAGCACGGTGGCGATGCACACCGGGCTGCCCGCCGCCGCGCCCATCCAGACCACGTCGTGGTTGCCCCACTGGATGTCCACCGAATGGTGGGCCATCAGCTGCTCCATGATGAGGTCCGGCCGGGGGCCCCGGTCATAAATGTCGCCCAGGATATGCAGTTTGAACACCGCCAGCGTCTTGATAAGCTCGCACAGCGCCTCGATGAAATCGTCCGCCCGGCCCACCGCCAGGATGCTGTTCAGAATTTCATTGTAATAGAATTCCTTGTCGTGGTCCTCAAAATGGGCGTGGAGCAGCTCGTCCAGGATGTAGGCGTAGTTTTTGGGCAGCCGCTTGCGCACGAAGCTGCGGGTGTGCTTGCTGGACACCACCCGGCAGACGTCGATGAGGCGGAAGAGGGTCTGCCGGTACCAGGCGGGCAGGTCGGTCTGGCGGGCCTTCAGCTCGTCCAGCTTGCGGCCGGGATAATAGATGAGGGTGGCGAATTCCGCCCGTTCCGCCTCGCTCGCCTCCTCCCCCAGCACCCGGTCCACCTTCTCCTTGATGACCCCGGAGGCGTTGTTCATGATGTGGGTGAAGGCTTCGGCCTCCCCGTGGAGGTCGCTCATGAAATGCTCGGTGCCTTTTGGCAGCTTGAGGATGGCCTGCAGGTTGATGATCTCGCTGCAGGCGCTGGCGATGGAGGGGTACTCCCGCGCCAGCAGGGTCAGATATTTCAGATCTTTGCGCAGCTTATCCGCACCGGATCGCATGACACCCGTCCTTTCATTTGTCTTTTTGCGGTGAAAGATTGCACGATCAGCTTTCAGGGCCATTATACCACACCGGGGGTGAAATATGGTACAATGTTCACGGAAAATTTAAATCCACGGGAAAGGTCGTGTCTCATGCTCATCCCCACCCACTGCGAACTGTGTCCCCGCCGCTGCGGCGCGGACCGCACAAAACGCGCCGGGCGCTGCGGCGCCGGCGGGCAGCTGCGCGCCGCCCGGGCGGCCCTCCATTTCTGGGAGGAGCCCTGCATCAGCGGCAAAAAAGGCAGCGGCACGGTGTTCTTCACCGGCTGCCCGCTGGGCTGCTGCTACTGCCAGAACTATCCTATCAGCCAGCAGGGGCTGGGCAAGGGCATCGACGAAAAGCGCCTTGCGGACATCTTTCTGGAACTTCAGGCAAAGGGCGCGGCCAACCTGAACCTCGTCACCGCCACCCAGTGGCTGCCCTGGGTGACCGCCGCGCTGGATACCGCCCGCGCCCGGGGCCTGGCCCTGCCGGTGGTGTGGAACACCGGCGGCTACGAAACAGTGGAAACTGTGGCCGCTTTGAAGGGCTATGTGGACGTGTGGCTGTGCGACGTTAAGTATATTTCATCGGAAATCTCCAAAAAGTATTCGGATGCGGCGGATTATTTCACCGTTTGCGAGGCAGCAGTGAAGGCCATGCTGGAACAGGCGGGGCCGCCGGTGTTCGGCGAAGATGGCTATCTGCAAAAGGGGGTCATCCTGCGGCATCTGGCGCTGCCGGGCGCTCTTGCGGACAGCCTCGCCGTGCTGGACTGGATGGCCACTCTGCCAAAGGGCAGCTTCATCCCCAGCCTGATGAGCCAGTACACACCTTTTTATAAGGCGAAGGAGATGAAGCCGCTGGACCGGCGCATCTCCACCTGGGAGTACCGGCAGGTCATCGGCCGGGCGGTGGAACTGGGCCTGACGGAAGGCTACATGCAGGAAAAGAGCAGCGCGAAGGAGGAGTACACGCCCCCCTTCGATTTGGAGGGCGTATGATGGGCAATGTGCTGAGCCTTTTGTATATGGGGGTGTTCCTGGCGGCGGGGGCGGGCCTTGCCCGCCGCCTTGTGCCCCATTCTGACCCGCAGGAGCGGGTGGTGCTGGCAAGCGCCTTTGCCACGGCGCTGCTGGCGGGGCTGCCCGCCCTGGCGGCGCTGGCGTTCGGCTTCACCCTGCCCGCCGCCCTCGCCGCCCTGGCCGCTGCTGGGGCGGCGGCGGTGTGGGGCTGGCTGCCCGCGGCGGGCACGGCCAGGGGCAAAGGGGTGGAAAAGGGGTTCTGGCTGTGCGTGCTGCCCGCGGCGGCCCTCACCGGCTGGCTGCTCTTCACCCACACCCTGTATTTGAAGGACGGGGCCTACTGGTGCGGCCAGAGCACCTATGGCGACCTGCCCATGCACCTGGCCCTCATCCAGTCGCTGGCCCAGCAGGGGGGCTTCCCGCCGGGCTTTTCGCTGCTGGCGGGGCAGACGGCGGCGGGCTACCATTATCTGTGCGAAAGTGTGTCCAGCGTGTTCCTGCTGCTGGGGGCGGGGCTCAAATTTGCCTGCCTGCTGCCTCAGTTCGCGGCGCTGCCGGCGGTGTTCGGCGGGGCCTGGCTGCTGGCGAAGCGGCTTTTGCACAGCGCCGGGGCGGCCAGCCTTGCCTTCTGGCTGTTCTTCATGGGCAGCGGCTTCGGCTTTGTTTACTTTTTGGGCGGCGAAAAGGGCAACTTCACCCGCATCTTCACCGCCTTTTACGAGACGCCCACCAACTATGTGGAGGAGAACATCCGCTGGGTGAACCCCATCGTGGACCTGCTGGTGCCCCAGCGGGCCACCCTGTTCGGCTGGGCGCTGCTCTTCCCCGCCCTGGCGCTGCTGGCGGCCTTCGCGCTGGAAGACCGGCGCCAGCTCTGGCCCGCCATCGCCCTGCTGGCCGCGCCCCTGCCCCTCACCCAGACCCACGCGGCGCTGGCGCTGGCGCTCGTTTGCGGGGTGCTGTTTGCCCGCCAGCTGATTACAGACCGCAGCCGGGCATCCCTTGCCCCCTGGCTGGCGCTGGCGGCGGTGTGCGCGGCGGCGTGGCTGCCCCAGATGCTGGGCGAGATCCTGCCCGGCGTGCAGGAGGGCGAGCGTTTCCTGCGCCTTTCCTTCAACTGGGCCAACGAGGGCGACAACTACTTCTGGTTCTACATCAAGAACATCGGGGTGGTGTATCTTCTGCTCATCCCCGCCTTTTTTGCCGCAAAAAAACCTCTGCGCTGGTTTTATGGCGGCGGGCTGGCCATCCTGCTTTTGAGCGAGTTCGTGGTGTTCCAGCCCAACGACTACGACAACAACAAGCTCCTGTTCGTCTGGCATCTGCTGGGCTGTATCCTGGTGGCAGGGCTGCTTTTCCGCATGGTGAAAAAGCTGCCCAGGCGGGCCGCCGGGGCGGCGCTGGCAGGCACGCTGGTGTTTTTGGCCACCTTCGGCAGCGTGCTGACGGTAGGCCGGGAGCTGGTGGGCGAATACCAGCAGTTTTCCGCCGACGCCATCGCCGCGGGCGAATGGGCGAAGGAGGAGACCGGCCCCCACGCCCTGTTTTTGACCGGCACCCAGCACGTCAACGCGGTGGCGTGCCTTGCGGGGCGCACGGTGCTCTGCGGCAGCCCCAGCTATCTCTACTACCACGGCCTTGACTACGGCGAGCAGCAGGCGGCGGCGAAGGCGATGTACGAAACGCCCGGCGCCGCCCTGCTGGAAGCGTGGGGCGTGGACTATGTGGTGTTCAGCGGCTTTGAGCGCAGCGAATTCGCCGCCGACGAGGGCTGGTATCAGCGCAACTGCACCGAGGTGTTCCGGCAGGGAGAATACGTCATTTACCAGGTGGGATGACCTTTTCGCAAAAAAACAGCGCTTTCCGGGCTGATGCCAGCCTTTGGAAGGCGCTGTTTTGTTTTTCCTGCACGGCGGCGCGCTTCATTCCGCGATGCCGCGGGCGTTTTCGCTGCGGCGGCCCATGTTTTCCAGCGCGCCCCACTTGTGATAGCGGATGATCTCTTCCGCCTTGTCCTTGTCGCCGGCCTCCAGGGCGTCCAGCAGCTGAAAATGCTGCTGCATGGAGATCTTGTACCAGTCGTCGGGGATCGCGTTGGCGTAGTGGCCGGTAGGCCACTTGTTCCACAGTTCGTCGATGTAGCTCACCAGCACGTCGTTGCCGGTGGTGCGGTAGAGGGTGATGTGGAATTTATGGTTCAGAGCGGAGCACTGTTTCAGGTTGCCCGCCTCGTAGGCGGCCACCATGTCCGCGGCCAGACCGCGCAGGCGTTTGAGGCTGGCGGGGGTGATGGTGTCGGCCGCGAGGCGGACCGCGCCGCCTTCCAGAATGGCTTTGACCGCAAACAGCTGCCGCAGGAAGGATTTGCTCACCCGGGAGACCACCGCGCCCCGGTTGGGCAGCAGTTCCACCAGCTTTTCGCTTTCCAGCCGGCGCAGCGCCTCCCGCACGGGGATCTCGCTGCATCCGTTCTCCCGGGCCACCCGGCTGATGACGATGCGGTCGCCGGGCAGGTACTCACCCTTTTTTATGCCGTTGACGATCGACTTGTACACAAGGTCAACTTTTGATGTATATTTCATGCACACATCCCGTTCTGCAAACGATCATAGCGGAGGCTTGCCCGCTTTTTTGCGAATTCTCACCAAATAATATTATACCACTGTTTGCCCGGGCCCGCAACCGGCGCAGCCCGGGCGGGGCAGAAAAAGGGCCTTCAGCACAGCCGGTCGCCCGACGGCTGAAGGCCCTTTTGCGTCAGTTGTTCCGTTTCGGGACCGGGATCACTCGGCAACGCGCAGCTCGTCGAAGAAGATCACTTTGTTCACATTGGTCTTCAGGCCCTCCACTTTGTTGCTGGTCGCCCAGACGTTGAAGCGGTCGTTGGTCCACACCGCGGCGGGGTCGTCGATGTACAGGATCTGCTGGGCCTGCTTGTAGAGTTCCAGACGGGCTTCCTCGTCCATCTCCACGGCGGCGGCGTTCAGCAGCTCGTCCACGGTCTCGTTGGAGTACCAGCCGTAGTTATTGTTGTTGTTGCCGTCGGGGCTGGTCTCCCAGATGCGGCGCAGGCCCTCGTCGCAGTCGGCAGTGCCGGCGCCGTAGCCCATGAAGAACATGCCCCAGGGGAAGTTCTCGCCGGGGTAGCTGCGGTTGCCCATTGCGCCGTTGAAGGTGGCGTTGTCCACCGTCTCGATGGTGGCGGTGATGCCCACTTCGGCCAGATCGGAGACGATCATCTCGCAGGTCTCCAGGCTCTTGTTGTAGGTGGTGATCACCATGATGGAGAACTCAAATCCGTCGGGATAGCCGGCTTCTGCCATCAGCTGTTTGGCCTTCTCCTGGTCCTGCTCGAT
>DWXV01000039.1 GCA_019119025.1 Candidatus Allofournierella excrementigallinarum | reverse complement strand
CTGCTGCTCGCCGCCCGAAAGCTGCGCCGGAAAGTTGGCCATCCGCTGGCCCAGGCCCACGTGCTCCAGCGTTTCGGCGGCGGGCAGGGGGTCGCGGCAGATCTCGCTGGCCAGCTCCACGTTTTCCAGCGCGGTGAGGTTCTGCACCAGATTGTAGAACTGGAACACAAAGCCCACGTCGTGCCGCCGGTAGCCGGTGAGCTGGCGCTGGTTCATGGCGCTGATCTCGGCGCCGTCCAGCCAGATGCGGCCCTCGTCGCACACGTCCATGCCGCCCAGCATGTTCAGCACGGTGGTCTTGCCCGCGCCGGAGGGCCCCACGATGACGCAGAACTCCCCCTCGTCGATGTGAAAAGTGATGTGGTCGGCGGCGGCAATGCGCGTTTCGCCCATCTGATAATACTTGCACACCCCGTCGAACACCACAAAATGGTCCCGGCCGTCCATGGACAGATCACCCCGTCGGAAAAAGTTGAAAGAAGGGCGCTTTGCGCGCCCCGGTCTCTTATTATATTATAAAGAAAAGTATGGCGCTTGTGTGCACAAATTTGTAAAATATCTATGAAATGGCCGTATTTTCCTGCATGACCGGGCGGGCAAAACCCCTTGGCCCGGTCTTTTTTTAGCGGGGCCGGTGTGATACAATAAAGCAAAGCGCCGCACGGCACGGCAGCGGCGGCAAAAAGGAGTGGAAAACGTGATCGACCTCGTGACCCTGCGGGAGTTTTTGTTCCGCCGGAAATATCTCTCTCAGGTGCGCCACATCACCCTGAACCCCGGCGGGCCGGGGGTGGTGCGGCTGCACATGCTGCCCCCCGCCAGCCGCCTGCGGCGCAGCGTGCCCTATGTGGTCATCCTCAACGGCCATGACGTGCTGCCGCTGAATCTTTCCTGGGCCATCCTGCTGGCCTGCCTGATGGACGCGCTGGCCCCCTACGCCGGCCAGGAGGTGCCCGACGAAGACCTGGAAGGCCTGGCCGCCAAAGCGGTGGCCGCCGCCCGGCGGGTCTACCCCGGCGTTAGCCGCGAGCGCATGCGCGCCGAGCTGGAGCGGATGCTGCAAAGCTTCATCGCCATCGCCCGGGGCCAGGAGCCGCCGGAGGAGGTGCAGCCCATCAGTTTGGGGGACTATGCCCCGCAGATGAACGCCCCCCACCGCATGGACCTGATGGTCAGCGCCATGGAAAAGGAGGGCCGCTGGAACTGCAACCAGAAGTGCCTGCACTGCTATGCCGCCGGCCAGCCGGAGGCGGGGGTGAAAGAACTGGACACCGCCGGCTGGAAGCGGGTGCTGGAGGCTTTGCGCAAGGCGGGGGTGCCCCAGGTCACCTTCACCGGCGGCGAGCCCACCATGCGCCCCGATCTGGTGGAATTGGTGGACGCGGCCCGCTGGTTCGTCACCCGGCTGAACACCAATGGCCGGCTGCTCACCCCCGAGCTTTGCAAAGCCCTCTGGGAGGCCAGCCTCGACAGCGTGCAGGTCACCCTCTACAGCGCCGACGAGGGCATTCACAACGGCCTTGTGGGCGCGCCCGGCTTTGCCGACACGGTGGCGGGCATCCGCAACGCTCTGGCGGCGGGGCTTTCGGTGAGCGTGAACACCCCTTTGTGCAGCCTGAACGCCGGCTACGCCGAAACGCTCAAATTCCTCCACGGTCTCGGCGTGCGGTACGTCACCTGCTCGGGGCTCATCCCCACCGGGGCGGCCCTCACCGAGGGCAGCCGCGCCACCCGCCTTTCCCCGGAGGAACTGGAGGCCCTTCTGCGGCAGGCGGTGGCCTGGTGCGCCGAGAACGGCATGGAGATCGACTTCACCAGCCCCGGCTGGCTGCCCCCCGAGACGCTGCTGGGTCTGGGCCTGCCCATGGCCCCCACCTGCGGGGCGTGCCTGAGCAACATGGCCGTGGCTCCCGACGGCACGGTGGCGCCCTGCCAGAGCTGGCTGTCCGGCGACGGATTGGGCAACATCCTCACAAGCGACTGGAAAACCATCTGGCGCAGCCCCCGGTGCGCGGCCATCCGGGCCGAGAGCGCCAGGATGGAGCACATCTGCCAGCTGCGGGAAAAGGAGGGCGCGCAATGAAAAAGCTGAAACGCTTCGCTTTGGCCTTTGCGGCGCTGGCGCTGGCCGCGGCGGCCCTCTTTTGCCCGGCGGCGAGCGCGGCGAACCTGGACGAGATCGAAAAGTATTTCATCACCGTGCGCCTGCAGCCGGACGGCAGCGCCGAGATCGACTACGACATCCACTGGAAGGTGCTGGATTCCACCAGCGCCGGGCCGCTGGAATGGGTGAAGGTGGGCGTGCCCAATCAAAACATCGAGCCGCTGAGCCACAGCGGCACCATCGCCGGCATCTACCCCTGGTCGGAAGGCGGCAGCTATGTCCGGCTGGACCTGGACCGCCGCTACTACGCCGGCGAGACGGTGCGCCTTGAGTTCACCCTGCGGGTGACCCACCTTTATGAGCTTTACGACGACGGCTCGGTGAACTTTGCGTTCACCCCCGGCTGGTTCGACGAAGCCGAGACAAAACAGCTCACCTTCACCTAGGAGGACGGCGCCGCCCGGGCCAGCTACGCCGCCGAACTGGACGGTTCGCCGGTGACCGGCGATCTGTTCGACACCCCGAACGGCGTGCAGGGCGAGTGGACCGGCCTGCCCGAGGGCGCGCGCTTCACCTTCACCGCCGACTACGCGGACCAGTCCGCCTTCGCTGCCGCGCCCCTGGACCCGGACATGGACCGGAACAGCGCCGGCGGCGTGGATTGGAACGATCTGGCCGGCAGCGGCCTTGACCTGGGCGAGCTGATGTGGGTGATTTTTGCCGGCGCGGTCATCGCCTGGATCATCGTGCGCCGGATGTCCGGCAGTTATTTTCTGGGCGGCTTTGGGGGCTGGTTCTGGCCCCACCACCACGGCGGGCCCCGCCCGCCCCATGGCGGCCCCTCCGGCGGCGCCGGCGGGTTCGGGGGCTTCGGCGGCGGTTCCAGCCGGGGTTCCGGCGCGGGGCGGCGCAGTGGCGGCGGATGCGCCTGTGCCTGCGCCTGTGTCTCCTGCGCCTGCGCCTGTGCCTGCGCGGGCGGCGGGCGCGCCGGGTGCAGCGCCAAAGACTTCAAGGGCGCGGTGGACGCCGCGGCCCTTTGCGCCATTCTCAAAAAGGACAAGGAGGAGTGACCCATGGCCGGCAGCACCGATTGGGAAGACCTGATGAACGGGGTGTTCGGCCCCGGCGGGCGCTTTCGCGGCGGGGCGGGCGCTGAAAAGCGCCCGGCGGCGGACGAGGACTTTGCCGCCGCCCAGAAAAAGCTGGAAGAAGCGGCGAGCCGCACCCAGGCTGCCGCCGAGGCGGCCCGGCGCGCCGACGCCGCGCGCCTTTTGCAGAACAGCGAGGAGCTGACAAAGCGCCTGGAAGCCCAAAGCCGGGAGATAAGCCGCTTGGGCCAGGGCCTTGCCCGGGAAATGGAGCAGGACGGCCTGCTCACCCCGGCTCAAAGCCGGGCCGCGATCCCCGTGCCCCAAAACACCGACGCCGCCTTTGAGGCGGCGGCAAAGCGCCAGCAGGCCGCGCTTGCGGGGCGGCAGGAGTTTAGCGCCGCGCTGCTGGCGGCCTTCCGCCGGCCCTTCGTGCTGGGCGAAGGGGGGGAAAAGCCCCGCAACGTCATCGTTTTGTCCGGCAAAGCGGGCCGGGGGCGGCACTTCGCCCTCACCCAAACGGTGCAGGCTTTGAAGGACGAGGGCCTGCTGGCCGGGGGCGTCGCCTGGATGGACCTTGCCCTCTACGGCAGCCCGGCTCAGGAAAAGCTTTTTTTGCAGGACCTTTATGCCGTGCTGGCCGGGCCCGACCCGGTGCTGGCCTTTGAAAACGCGGAGCAGTGCCACCCGGGGTGCCTGGCCCTGCTGGCCCAGCTGGCGGTGAGCGGCAGCGCCCGGCTGGCCAGCCGCTATGTGCTGCAAAAGGGTCTGCTGGTGGAGACCGGCACCGCCCTGGCCCCCGGCGCGGTGGGGTCTCTGAGCGCGAAAGACAAGTATCTCGTGTTCCTCTGCCCCGGCGGAAAAAACAAACTGGCGGGGCTGCTGGGCGCGGCCTTCGCCACCGCGGTGGGGGACGAATGCGAGGCCCCTGCCTTCAGCCGGGAAGAGCTGCTGACCATCGCCGGGCGGCAGCTGAACGAGCTGGCCCGCAAGACCAAAGAGCGGCTGGGCTGGACCCTCACCGTGGCCGGCGGGGGCCTGGCGGACCTGGTCGCCCAAAAGGGCGAAGCGGGAGTGGGCCGGCTGGCCGAGTTCTGTGAGAAGTGCTTCGCCGCCCTGGCGGAGCACAAGCTGCGGGGGCGCAAAGCCGCCGCCGTCGCCCTGAAAGCGGGGGAGGGGGGGCAGGTGCTGGCCGTCTTCGACGGCGGGGAACAGACCGACCTGCTGGCTGTTTTGCCCGGGGAATACACCGCCGACCTGGAAAAAGTGAAGGCCGAGATGGACCGCATCATCGGCCTGGACGAAGTGAAGGACTATGTGCTGCGGCTGGAGGACGCCATCGCCGTCCAGCGGCGGCGGGCCGCCGCCGGCATGAAGACGGCGGGCGTTTCCATGCACATGATCTTCACCGGCAACCCCGGCACCGGCAAGACCACCATCGCCCGGCTGGTGGGCAGATACCTCAAGGCCATCGGCGCGCTCTCCGGCGGGCAGCTGGTGGAGGTGAGCCGGGCGGACCTGGTGGGCCGCTATGTGGGCCACACAGCGCCCCTGACCCAGAAGGTGCTCCAATCCGCATTGGGGGGCGTGCTTTTCATCGACGAGGCCTATTCCCTCTGGCGCGGCGAGCAGGACACCTTCGGCCTGGAGGCCATCGACACGCTGGTGAAAGGCATGGAGGACCACCGAAACGAGCTGGTGGTCATCCTGGCGGGCTACACCAGGGAGATGGAGGAATTTCTGGAGGCGAACAGCGGCCTGCGCAGCCGCTTCCCCAACAAGATCGAATTCCCGGACTACACAGGGGCCGAACTGCTGGCCATCACAAAGCTCACCGCAAAGGGCAAGGGCTACCGGCTGACCGAGGACTGCGACGGGCCTCTTCTGGCCTATTACGACCGCAAGCAGGCGGAAAACGCCGCCGAAAACGGCAACGGCCGCCTTGCCCGCAACACGCTGGAGGCGGCCATCCTGAACCAGGGGCGGCGGCTGGCCGCCCAGCCGGACGCCGCGCTGGACGAGCTGCGGCCGGGAGATTTTGAACTGGACGAATGAACAAAAAGACGCGGAGCTCTGCCAAAAGAGAAACGGCCCTGGCAATTTTGTATTGTTTCGTTCAATCAATACAAATGGTATAAAATCGGGACAAACAAACTCCCGGCACGGTGGAATCACCGCGCCGGGAGTTTTTCAGCAGTGGAACGTCTGGGCGATCGAACGGACCCCCCGCGCTGCAAAGCGGCCCTGCTCAACCCTGCCACATCAGGGCGCCCTGGCCGCGCCAGGCCTCCCAGGGGCTGATGGGGATGTCGTAAAGGCGCATCTCGCAGATGATGTGGCCCTGGGTGGTGCCCAGCACATCGTTCTGGGCCACATACTCGCCCTCGCTCACGTCGATGCGGCCCAGCAGATAGAGGATGCTCTTGAGGCCGCAGCCGTGCTCGATGACCACCGTGCGCCCGCCGCCGCTGGTGGTGCCCGCATAGACCACCCGGCCTGCCGCGGGGCTGAGCACCTTTTTGCCAGGGGTCACGGCCATGGTCACGTTGACGCTGCGCCGGGGCGCGATGGCCTCGTTCAGCACCGCCAGCTCCGGGTAGATGGAGAGGGTCAGCTCGTCGATGCGGTCGGTGTATTCCAGCACGGCGTAGTCACGCACCACCTTGCCGTCCACCGGCTGGGTGAAGGCGCCGTCCCAGTAGACGTCCGGGTCGCAGATGCTCATCACATCCTCCAGCTGGCTGGGGATGGAGGCCATGTAAGGGATGGCCGCCGAGCCGTCGATGGTGTAGGTGTCCAGCTCCCGGTTCTCGCGGCCGTAGATGTACACCGAGGCGCTCACCGTCTGGCCGTCCACCGTGGCGGTGATCTCGTAGTCGCCGCCAAACTGGTTGTAGTCCACGGGGATGTAGCTGATCCAGGCATTGTCGTGGTAGGTGAACACCGCCGGGGCCAGCTCGCAGGAAAGGATGGGGGTTGCGTCACCCACCACGCCGGTCAGCTTCACCCCGATCACGCCGCCCTGCACCATGCTGGTGTGGGAGAGGGTGAGGGTGGGCTGGGCCCGCAGCTGGAAGGTGAAGTCATAAAGGCAGAAGCCCTCCATTTTGGTGGAGGGGTTCAGCTCGTTCACCTGGGGGCTCACCGTCAGCCGGGCGGAATAGCTGCCGTTTTTGCCAAAGGAAAAATCGGCGTATTCGGCGGCGTCGCCCTCAAACACTGTTTCGCCCGCCTCGTCGGTGATGGTCAGCCGGCCTTCGGTGCCGGCGGGCAGCGCCAGGGCCGGGTGGCCGTCGGTCACCTCGCCCAGGTCGGCGGCCTCGCCCTCCTCGCTGAGGGTGCGGGCCAGCCAGTTGCCCGCGATGGGCACCTTCCACTGGTAGCCGGTCTGGGGCAGCGCGCCGCCGCCGAAGGTCACGGCATAGGCGGGCAGGTCGCCCACATTCACCTGCGTGTACATAAAGCCCAGGGCCGCGCCCAGCAGCACCGCCACCAGCACCGCCACCAGCGCCAGCCATTTGCCCACGGCTTTCAGGATGTCCTGCAAAATGGTTCACCTCACATCAGCGGCGGCCCGCGGCGAGCCGCCCTCGCCCCTGCCCCGCGGCGCGGGGCAGGGGCTGTTTTGTCTTTCAGCGGAGTTCATCGCCCACCGGGCGGTAGAACAGGCCGTTGCTGCCCCCCCGGGTCAGCTTTTGGGGGTCCACGCTCTTGTTGCCGATGCGCACTTCCCAGATGAGCTTGCGCCCGGCCACGCCCAGCCCCTGCCCGGCGGCCACCTCGTCGCCGGTCTTGATGCCTGCGATGCTGGAAAGGCCGAAGAGATAGCTCTTCATCCCGCAGCCGTGGTCGATGACCACCGTGCTGCCGGTGAGCTGCAGGTTGCCCGCATAGGCCACCCGGCCCGCCGCCGGGCTCACCGCCAGGGCGTTCTCCGGGGTGAGCAGCGTCAGGTTGGCCGCCCGCCCGGCAGACGTTTCGCCGTCGTAGAGATATGCGCCGTAGCTTTGAAAAATGCTGGCCCCCTGGGCGGGATACTGGAACGCGCCGGTCCAGAGCGCCTCATTGGAGCCCTGGCCGTAGAGGCTCCAGATCACCCGGCGGAACTCTTCATTGGCCCCGGCGGTGGCCGCCTCGCCGGGGGAGGCCTGGACAGAGGGGTACTCCGTGCTGCGCACCGTGATGGTGGCGGAAAGGGTCGCGTCGTCCAGCGTCACGGTGATGGGCCATTCGCCGCCCTCGGCGTTGTAGGCCACCGGCAGATAGCCCAGCCAGCCGTTTTGGGTGGGCCGGAACCACACCGGCCCCAGCTCGCACTGGGCCGTGGGGGGCGCGCCGCCCGCGCCCAGCGCCCCGGACACATAGATGGCCGCCACATCCCCCTGGGCCGCCTGGCCGGAGGGCAGGGTGAGGGTGGGCTGCACGTCCACCCAGAAGCGGCACTGATACTGGTAATAGCCCACCGGCTTTGCGGGCTTTTGGCCGGATGCCTGCCGCCCCGCCCGGATGGTGAGGTAGTATTCGCCGTTTTGGGGGAAGGTGAAGTCCTTCCATTCGCTGGCGGTGCCGTCAAACACCGTCACGCCGCCGGCGGTCTTTAACAGCAGGGTGGTGCCGCCGGCGGTCATGTCCTCCGAAAGCTCCAGCGCCGCCGAGGGGGTGGTGATGGGCTCCAGCTCCAGGCTGGGAAGGATGGGGCTCAAGGAAAACTCCCGCCACAAAACGCCCCCCAGCACAGGCAGCTTCCAATCAAAACCGGCAGGCATGGTGAGAAGCTGCCCCGCGAAGGTCACCCCGCTGGCGGGCAGGTCGTCTGCGTCGGTGGAATAGTAGAAAAAGCCCAGGGCGCCGCCCAGCACCAGGGCGGTGAACACAAGGACCATCAAAAGCCAGAGCAGCGCGCGCTTCATGCCCTGCGCCTCCTTTCACAGCGGGCCGAAAAAGGCCCGGGAACAGCTTCGCCCCGGTTTTTGGGGCATGCATAACCGCATTATACCACAAAGGGGCGAAAAGGGCAAAAAAGGGCAAAACAAAAACCGCGGACGGAAAGTTTTTCCGTCCGCGGTTTGATCTGGGTTTATTCGGCGTCGGGCTCGGCGGCGGGGGCGGCAGCGTCCCCGGCGGGCGCTTCCTCCTCGTCCAGGTCCTCGCTGAACAGCAGCTGCTCGTACTCGTCCAGCTCCTTCTCCCGGCGGCGCACATACAGCCAGGCGGCGGTCAGGGCGCCCACGGCGGCGGCCAGCATCAGCACCAGCGCGGCAAAGGTGGATTGTTTCATGGAAGATACCTCCTTTATTTTGGCTGCCCCGTCGGGGGGCACGGTCTCCAAAGTGATTACCTTTATTATAGCCCGCGAAAAGCCAGATTACAACCAGAAATTGTGCGTCAGCGCCCGCCGGTGAGCAGCGGCCGGTAGGCCTTGAAGGCCCCCGGCAGGGCACAGCGCCCGGCCGCCGCCTCCGGCGAAGCCCAAAGGCAGCCGTCGGGGGCTTCGCCCGCCGCTTCCAGCTGCCAGCCGGCCATCTGCCACTCCACATGGCTGAAGATGTGTTTGGCGGGCCTCAGGGGCCGGGGCGGGACGCTGCCCACCGTGAGGCCCAGTGCGGAGAGCCGCTCCAGCGCCTCGTCCAGCGTCATCTGTTCCTCAAAGAGGAAGGGCTGCCACAGGCCCGCCAGAAGCCCTGTGTCCGGCCTTTTTTGCAAAAGGTGCTCCCCCCGGGCGTTTCGTGCCACCAGCACCGTCACCGGCTGCACCCGGCGGGCCTTGGGGGGCGTTTTCACCGGCAGTTCCAGCTGGGCGCCTGCGGCCCTGGCAAGGCACTGCCCCGCCAGCGGGCACCCGCCGCAGGCAGGCGCGCCCCCCGGCAGGCAGACCAGCGCCCCCAGCTCCATCAGCGCCTCGTTGAAGGGGCCGGGCGCGCCGGCAGGCTGCTGGTCCATCACCCGGCGGGTGAACAGCCGCTTGGTGGCCGGGTCGGCGATGTTGCTTTTGTCGTTGTAAAGCCGGGCGAACACCCGCAGCACGTTGCCGTCCACCGCGGGGGCGGGCAGGCCGAAGGCGATGGAGGCGATGGCCCCGGCGGTGTATTCCCCGATGCCCGGCAGCTTCTGCAATTCCTCACAGCTTGCGGGCAGCCGCCCGCCGTACTCTTCGCACACCCGCTGCGCCGCCTTTTTCAGGTTGCGGGCCCGGGAATAATAGCCCAGCCCCTCCCACAGTTTGAACAGCTCCTCGTCGGGGCAGGCGGCCAGGGAAGGGATGTCCGGCAGGGCCTCCATGAAACGGCGGTAGTGCTCCAGCGCCGCCGCCACCCGGGTCTGCTGCAGCATGATCTCGCTGACCCAGATGTGGTAGGGGGTGGGGTCCTGGCGGAAGGGCAGAGCCCGGGCGTTTTGCCGAAACCACGCCAGCAGCGCCGGCGCGATGGGCCCGGGCCCGTTCACAGCGCCTCCTCGGCGGCGGCAAGGCTGCGCAGGGTGCGGCAGAAGTCCTCTTTCACCTCGGCGGGGGCCACGATGCGCACCTTGCCGGAAAATCCGCACACCCAGCCGTAGAAGGTGGGGCTCACCGCCACGTCGGCGTAAAGATGGAAGGTGGCGCCGTCCGGCTGGGGCGTCACCGTCACGTCGGTGCCGAACCGGTCCAGCATGGGGCCGATGACGCTGTTGTCACAGGCAAGCTGCACCCGCTTCACCGGCCCGGCGTACATCTGGAACATGGGCTTTGCATAGTCCTGCATCTGTTTGGGGTCATAGTCCGCCGCGCCCTGGCGGGGGGCGTTCAGCAGGGCGATGGAGGCCATCTTGTCCACCCGGTAGTGGCGCAGGCCCTGGCCCTTGGCCCAGGCCACCAGATAGTAGTTTTCGTCCTCCCACAAAAGGGCCCAGGGGCTCACCTGATAGGCGCTGCCGCCCCGGCGGGCCACCTTGCGCTTGTTCAAATCCCACTCCTGGTAGACAAAGCGCACCTGCTTGTCCTCGGCGATGGCCCGGTGCAGCGCGTCCACGTTGTAGTAGATGCTTTCGTTCATGGTCTTGATGCGGCTGGAGGCGAACACCTGCCGTTTTAAGTCCGCCGCCTGCCAGTCGCTGGCGAACTGAGCCAGCGTGCGGATGAGCTGGTCGCTCTTTTTGCGGGTGATGAACCGGCTGGCCTGCACCGCGTCCGCCAGCAGCTTCAATTCCGGCAGCTGAAACTGGCGGCTGGCCAGATAGTAGCCGCCGCAGCGGCCCCGCTGCAGCACGATGTCGTAGCCCAGTTCCTGCAGCGTCTGGATGTCGGAATAAACGCTTTTGCGCTCGGCGGGCACGCCCTGGGCCTCCAGCAGCTCCAGGATGCGGGGCACGCTGATGAGATGCTCCTCGTCGGTGTATCGCTCGAGGATGCGCAGCAGAAGGAGGATCTTCCCCTTCTGACCTTCCGCGCGGGGCATGGTTCACCCCTCCTTCTCTTTTTTGTCAAAGGCGGCGCGGGCCGCCGAGGAGGCCCGGAACATCGCCTCCAGCTCCTCCCGCCGCCCCTTTTGCAGATAGCCTTTCAGCTGCTGCAGCCGGGCGGTGAAGGCGTCGATCTCCTCCACAAGGCTTTGCCGGTTCCACAAAAACAGCTCCGCCCACATGGGGGCGTTCAGATAGGCGATGCGGGTCAGGTCCCGGAAGGAGTCGCCGGTGTAGTCGGCAAAGCGCTCGGCGTTGGGGGCGCACATCAAGCTCACCGCGATGGCGTGGGTCAGCTGGCTCACATAGCCGATCATCCGGTCATGCTCTTCCGGGCTGATGACGTGGATGTGGGCAAAGCCCAGCGCCTTTGCCAGGGCGCGGGCAAAGGCCACCCCCGCCTCGGTGTTCTTTTCGGTGGGGGTGATGAGGAAGTTCGCCGGGGAAAAATCCACCAGATGGGCGTGTTCCACCCCGCTGCGCTCCCTGCCCGCCATGGGGTGGCTGGCGATGAATTCCACCCCTTCGGGCAGCAGCGCCTGCACCTTTTCCACCAGCCCCGCCTTCACGCCGGACACATCGGTGCAAAGGCAACCGGCGGGCAAAAGCGCGCCATATTTTTCTACCCATTGTATAAATGCGGTTGGATACAACGAAAAAATGACATGATCGGCCTTTTCCAGCAGGGTTTCAAAGCCCTCGGCGCGGCCCTCTTCGATGTAGCCCTTTTCCTTGGCGAAGGCGAGGGCCTCTTCTTTCAGGTCGATGGCGGCCACATGCTCAAAGCCCGCCCTGCGCAGGCCCAGGGCGTAGGCACCGCCCAAAAGGCCCAGGCCCACGATGACGAAACGGCTTTGCTGGTTCATTCCTTTTCCACCTCGATGCCCGCGCCCAGCTGCTGGAGCGTAGCGAAGAATCCCGGCCAGCTTTTGGCCACCGCCTGGGCGCCGGAGATGCGGGCGGTGTAGCCCGCGGCCAGCGCCGCGACGGACAGGGCCATCACCACCCGGTGGTCGTTGTGGCCGCAGAGCAGGCCCGGCAGCGCCAGGGCGGAGCCCTGGATGGTGACGGTGGTCTCGTCGCTTTGCAGCTTGCCGCCGAATTTGCGCAGTTCTTCTTCCATGGCGGCAATGCGGTCGCTCTCCTTGATGCGCAGCCGCCCGGCGTTGCGGATGACCGTCTCCCCCTCGCAGAAGAGGCCCAGCACCATCAGGATGGGGCCAAGGTCGGGGCAGTCGGCCAGGTCGATCTCTGTGGCGTGCAGTTCGCTTTTTTCAAAGGCGACGGCGTCGCCCGTGCGGGTGAACTTTGCGCCGCAGGCTTGCAGGATGTCCAGAATGGCCGCGTCGCCCTGGGCGGAATTTTCTTTGAGGCCCGTCACCGTCACGCCGCCCGCCAGCGCGCCCAGCACCGCCAGGAAGGCGGCCTGGCTGTAGTCGCCCTCCACGGTGCAGCTGCGGTTGTGATACCGCTGGCCGCCGGGGATATAAAGGGTGTTCTCCCGTTCTTCGTCCCAGCCGGCGGCCACGCCGAAATCGCGCAGCACGTCCAGGGTAAGCTGCACATAGCTGCGGCTCTCGAAGGGGGGCACGATCTCCAGCCGGCTCTCCTTATGAAGCAGGGGCAGGGCGTACAAAAGGCCGGTGATGAACTGGCTGGACACATCCCCCCGCACCCGGTAGTCGCCGGGGGCAAGGCGGCCCCGGATGACAAGGCCCTTGTCGCTTTGGGAGAAAAGCAGCCCCTGGGCGGCGAAGATGTCCCGGTAAACGTCCATCGGCCGCTGGAAGAGGCGCCCTCTGCCGGTGAATTCCACCTGCTGGCCGGTGAGGCTGAGCACCGGCACCAGAAAGCGCAGGGCGCTGCCGCTCTCGCCGCAGTCCACCGGGCGCAGGATGGTGGCAAAGCCGCCCCGGCCCTCGATGTCGGCGTAGCGCTCGGTGAGCTTCACCTTTGCGCCGAAGGCCCGCACCGCCGCCAGGGTGGCGGCGATGTCCTGGCTGGGGTCGAGGTTGTAAATGCGGGAAAGCCCCTTCGCCAGCCCCGCCGCCAGCACCGTGCGGTGGGCGATGCTTTTGGAGGGGGGCGCGGCCACAACGCCCCCGATGGGGCCGGGATGGATGGTTGCCAGCATGGTATCAGCTTCCTTTTTTGTGAGTTGAATAAGGCCTCACGCCTGCTTCCAGCGATGACCGGTGGTAAGCAGCAGCGTGTAATAGGTGAGGGTGTAAAGCCGCCGGTACAGGGTCATCCGCCCGCTTTCCTCCGACTCGTAGCAGCGGGCGATGAGCCCCTTGAGCCGCAGGCGGAACAGAAGGTAATAGGGGGTGAAAAAGCGGTGGCGGCGCATCAGGTCCAGCAGCTCAGCCACCGGTCCGGCGGTGAAAAAGTCCGCGGGCAGGCGCTCGCCCAGCTGCCCCGCCGCCCAGACCGCGAAGGCAAACCGCCGCAGATAGGTGCGCAGCTGGGGGGCCAGGTCCTCTTCGGCCATGCCCTGCCAGCCGTTCATGGCGGCGCGGGTCTCGGCGTATTCCTCCGCCAGGCGGCGTGCATAGTCCCGGAATTCCTCGGGGTCCCACTCTACCCGGCCCCGGCGGTCGCCGGCCACCCGCTTGTTGGTGGCGCTTTCCGGGTTCACCCGCCAGTAATACAGGGGCGCTTCCAGCTGGCGCACCGCTGCTTCGGGCCGGGCGGCGAAGAAGGAATCCAGAAAGGCCCCCACGAACATATAATCCTCCGCCTTGGCAAGGCTTTCGTCAAAGCGGACGCCGAAGGCGCGCAGAAGTTCCGTTTCAAACAGCTTGTTGCAGCTGGAGTGGCCGTCCACCGTGGTGGCGTACACCCGCCGCTGGGAAGCGGTGTAAAGCGTCTCGGCCGCAGGGCCGCGCCAGCCCGCCGCCGGCAGCTCCCCTTCACTGCGGGCCAGCCGCCAGCAGACAAGGTCGCCGGGGCAGCGCGCCGCCGCCTCCAGCGCCAGCTCCAGGGCGCAGGGAGCCAGGGCGTCGTCTGCGTCGCAAAATACCACCCAGCGGCCCCCGGCCGCCTTTAGCCCGGCGTTGCGTGCGCTGGAAACGCCGCCGTTTTCCTTGTGGATGACCCGAAAGCGCCCGTCCGCCGCGGCGGCTTCATCGCAAAGACGGCCGCTGCCGTCGGGGCTGCCGTCGTCCACCAGGATGCACTCCCAGCCCTCGAAGGTCTGGGCGCGTATGCCCGCGACGCAGGCGGGCAGGTATTCCCCGGCTTTGTACACCGGCACGATGATGCTTACCAGCGGGGCGTGGTTTTCCATGAAACGATTCTCCTTGTCAGATGTCCCGGCCCACCACGTGGGCCACGGCGCGGCACTTTTCGATGACCTGACGGAATTTTTCGGGCTTTAAGGTCTGGGCGCCGTCGCTCCAGGCGTGCTCGGGGTCGGTGTGCACCTCGATGATGAGGCCGTCCGCCCCGGCGGCCACGGCGGCCAGGCTCATGGCCTCCACATAGCGCCAGTTGCCGGTGGCGTGGCTGGGGTCGATGACGATGGGCAGGTGGGTCTTTTCCTTGATGATGGGGATGACCGACAGGTCCAGCGTGTTGCGGGTGTAGGGCTCGAAGGTGCGGATGCCCCGCTCGCAGAAGATGACGTTTTCGTTGCCGCCGGCCATGATGTACTCGGCGCTCATGATCCACTCCTCGATGGTGTTGGCAAGGCCACGCTTGAGCAGCACCGGCTTTTTCATCTTGCCCACGGCCTTCAGAAGCTGGAAGTTCTGCATGTTCCGCGCGCCGATCTGCACCAGGTCCACGTATTCCTCGAACTCGCCGATGCGGTCCTCGCTCATCAATTCGCTCACAACGGGCAGGCCGGTGGCCTTGCGGGCCTTCACCAGGTCCAGGATGCCCTCGGTGCCAAGGCCCTGGAAGGCGTAGGGCGAGGTGCGGGGCTTGTAGGCGCCGCCCCGCAGCATCCTGCCGCCGGCGGCCTTCACCGCCCTGGCGATGTCCACCGCCTGCTGTTCGCACTCCACGCTGCAGGGCCCGCCGATGACCACCACGTTCTCCTGGCCGCCCACCTTCACGCCGGCCACGTCCACGATGGTGTCGGCGGCGTGGAACAGGCGGTTGGCCTTTTTGTAGGGGGCGGACACGCGGGTGACGCTCTCCACCCAGGGGTTCGCGGCCACCACCTTGTCGTTGATCTTGGTGGTGTCGCCCACAAGGCCAAAGACGTTGTAGTCGGTGCCGCGGATGAGGGTGACCTCCAGGCCCTGGGCCTCGAAGCCGGAAATGATTTTTTGCAGCTCTTCCTGGGGGGTGCCCTTTTTGGTGGAAATGATCATGTGATTCTCTCTCCCTTATGTTGCGATTTCCCTTATTTGCCGTGGGTTTCGGCCAGCCAGCGCACGGCGTTCAGGTACCCGGCAAGGCCCTGGCCGATGAAGTGGGCCTGGCAGGCCATGCCCGCGTAACTCACCCTGCGGAATTCCTCCCGCCGGTTGATGTCGGTGATGTGCACCTCGGCGGCGGGCAGCGCCGCCGCCTTCAGCGCGTCCAGAATGGCGATGCTGGTGTGGGTGTAGGCGCCCGGGTTCAGCACGATGCCGTCGCAATCGAGGCGCGCGGCCTGGATGGCGTCCACCAGGTCCCCCTCGTGGTTGGACTGGTAAAAGCGCGCCTGAACGCCCAATGCGTCGCATTCCTTCTGAATGAGGGCAAGGAGCCCGTCGTAGTCCACGGTGCCGTAAAGCCCCGGCTCCCGCACCCCCAGAAGGTTGAGGTTGGGCCCGTTAAGTACCAAAATACGCATGCAATGCCTCCTCTGCAGCCTTTGCCGCTTTGCGGAACACGTCAGTGTCGTTGGGGATGCGGATGTCCGCCGCCGCCTCGTAAAGAGGACGGCGCTTTTGCTCCATGGCGGCCAGGGCCGCCCGGTCAGTGGAAAGGGGCCTGCCGCCCCCGGTGCAGAGCAGTTCCAGCGGCCGGTCGATGAACACCACCGGCCCGTTCTGGCGCAGAGCGGCCACGTTTTCGCTGCGCAGCACCGCGCCGCCGCCGGTGGAGAGCACCTGGCCCCCCTCCTTGGCAAAGCGGGCGGTGATGCGCTGCTCCAAATCCCGGAAGGCCGCCTCGCCGCTTTCGGCGAAGATGGCCGGGATGGGCCTGCCCGCCGCCTTCACGATCTCGGCGTCCAGGTCCACGAATTTTTTGCAAAAGGCTTTGGCCAGCTGTTTGCCGATGGTGGTCTTGCCGCAGCTGGGCATGCCGATGAGGCTGATGTTGGCCTTTTGGGCAAAGATGGCCTTGGCCAGCGGGGCGATGCGCCCGGTTTGGGGTTTCGTGCCGGTGAAAAGGGCCGCGGCGAACACCGCCTGGGCCACCAGCATCTCGAGGCCCCCGGCGGCTTTGGCCCCCGCCGCCCGCCCGGCCTGCACCAGCCGGGTGGAGAAGGGGTTATACACCGCGTCCAGCACCGCCTCAAGGCCGGGCATCTTCGCCACATCCAGCGCCAGCGCCCCGTTGTTCGGGTACATGCCGGCGGGGGAGGCGTTCACCACCACCTGCGCGCCGCAGCAAAGGGCCTCGGCGTAGGAGATGCGCCCTTCGCCGGGGGTGCGGCTGGCGTAGAGCACTTCGGATGCGCCCGCCGCCTTCGCCACCGCGGTGACGGTCCTGGAGGTGCCGCCGGTGCCCAAAATGAGCACCCGCCGCCCGGAAAACTCCACCCCGTGGGCCGCCGCCAGATAGGAAAAGCCGTCGAAGTCGGTATTGAAGCCGTGGAGCGCCCCGCCTTCGTTCACCACCGTGTTCACCGCGCCGATGGTCTTCGCCTTTTCGTCCAGCACGGCGCAGTAGGGGATGACCAGCTGCTTGTAGGGGATGGTCACGTTGACGGCCTTGAAGGGCCGTTTTTCCAGGAACTCCCGCGCCTCGGCCTCGCAGGGCAGCTCGATGAGTTTGTAGTCGCAGGGGTACAGCTGCTCGTGGATGAGCTTGGAATAGCTGTGCTTGAGGGTGGCGCCGATAAGCCCGTATTCCATACTTCCCGCGCCCCCTTACCGCCCGGCCTGCCGCTGGCCGCCGCCGTTCCGGGTGAGCAGGTCCAGCAGGCCGAAGGCCGCCGCCGCCGTCTGCACGATGGCCGCCCGGTGCAAAATGCAGGGGTCGTGGCGGCCCTGGATCTGAAGGGTGGCCGCCTGGTTTTTGGCCAGGTCCACCGTCTGCTGCGGTTTGTAGATGCTGGGGGTGGGCCGCACGCAGCTGCGGAAAACAAGAGGCATGCCGTTCGAGATGCCGCCGTTCACCCCGCCCGCGTTGTTGGAGAGGGCCGTCACCCGGCCGTCCTTCACGGTGAGGGGGTCGTTGGCCTCGCTGCCCTTCAGGTCCGCGAAGCCGAAGCCCGCCCCGAACTCCACCCCTTTCACCGCCGGGATGGAAAAAAGCAGGTGGGAAAGAACGCTCTCCACGCTGTCAAAGAAAGGCTCGCCCAGGCCCGCCGGCAGGCCCAGCACCGCCGTTTCCAGAACGCCTCCCACGCTGTCGCCCTCGGCGGCGGCGGCGCGGATGCGCGTTTGCATCCCGGCCCCGGCGGCTTCGTCCAGCACCGCAAAGCCGGTATTCTGTTCCAGCGCCGCAAGCTGGGCGCGCAGGGCGCTTTCCTCAAAGGCGAAGGGCGCGTCGGCAGTGCCCGCCGCCCGGGCGATGTGGGTGGCCATAAGGACGCCCTTCGCCGCCAGGATGCTTTGGCACAGCGCCCCTGCGGCGGTGAGGGCGGCGGTGACGCGGCCGGAAAAATGCCCGCCGCCCCTCGGGTCCTCAAAGCCGGCGTATTTCACATGGGCGGTGAAGTCCGCGTGGCCGGGCCGGGCCAGGCCCGCGGTTTTGGCATAGTCGCCCGGGCGGGCGTTCTGGTTTTCGATCACCAGCGTCACCGGGGCGCCGGTGGTGAAGCCGTTATACACGCCGCTCAAAATGCGCACCTTATCCGCCTCGGCGCGGGCGGTGGAAAGGCCGTCTTTTTTGGCGCGGCGCTTGTCCATCTGAAAGGCGATGTAAGCTTCATCTACCGGGTGGCCGGCGGCAAGCCCGTCCAGCACCGCGCCGATGGCTTCGCCGTGGCTTTCGCCGAAGATGGTCAGTTTCACCGCGCCGCCAAAAGAGTTGCTCATCTCGTCACTTCCCCATCACAATGGCTTCAAGCTCGCTCACCGGCACCTTGTCCAGCCGCCAGCACCCGAGGCCCGGCACCTTCACCAGCGTGATCTGGCCGCCCCGGGCCTTTTTGTCGTGGAGCATGTAGCCCAGCACCTTTTCCTTGTTGTAGGCCGCGCGGCAGGGCAGGCCCAGCCTGCGCAGCACCGCACGGGCGCGCTTTTGCAGCTGGCGATCCTCGATCATGGGCAGCATGCCCAGGGCCACGCACTCGCCGTGGTAAAGCCCCGTTTTGCGCCGCCCGCCGACGCCCTTCACCGCCTCGATGCCGTGGCCCAGGGTGTGGCCGAAGTTCAGGATGGCCCGCAGGCCCTGCTCGGTCTCGTCCCGCTCCACCACGCTCTTTTTGATGAGCAGGCTGCGGCGGATGATGGTCTCCAGTTCCGCGTCCACGTCGCAGGTCTCGAACATCTGGAACAGCTCCGCGTCGCTTGTCAGGCTCATCTTCACGCTCTCGGCCAGGCCGTTCACGAAGTGGCGGCGGGGCAGGGTGGAAAGGGTGTCCGGGTCCGCCACCACGAGTTTGGGCTGCCAGAAGGCGCCCACGATGTTCTTGGTGCGGCCCAGGTCCACCGCCACCTTGCCGCCGATGGAGGAGTCGATCTGGGAGAGGGTGGTGGTGGGGCAGTTGATGAAGTCCACCCCGCGCATGTAGGTGGCGGCCACGAAGCCCGCGAGGTCCCCCACCACGCCGCCGCCCACGGCCGCCACCGCGTCGGAGCGGCCGAAGCCCGCGTCCAGCATGGCCTCCAGCAGCTTTTGATACATCGCAAGGCTTTTGCTGCCCTCGCCCTGGGGCACGGTGTAAATAAAGCCCTCCCTGCACTGGGCGCGCACGGCCTCGGCATATTCGGCGGGCACGCCGCTGTCGGTGACGATGAACACCTTGCGGTTCAGGTTGATGAGGGCGGAGAGACTTTTCAGCGCCCCGCGCTTCAAAATGATGTCGTAGCTTCGCGCGCCCAGGCGCATGGTCAGTTTCATCTGCTTACACCCTTTCCTCTTTTACACTGCGGGAATAGACCCCCAGCACCCGCACCGTGTCGCACACGTTTTCCAGCTCTTTCAGCAAAGCGCGGGCGCTGTCGCTGTCGGTGCGGCCCACCAGTTCCACGTAAAAATAATATTCAAAGGGCACGCCGGGCTTGGGGCGGCTCTTGATGCTTTCCATATTGAAGCCCGCCGCGCCGATGGCCTGGATGACCCGGGCCAGCATGCCTGCCTTGTGCTCCACGGTGAACAGAAGGCTGAACCGGTCGCCCGCGGCGGCCCGGGTGCGGCTGATGACGATGAAGCGGGTGGTGTTGTCGCCGTCGGAGTTGATGTCCGCCGCCAGGACTTTGAGGCCGTAGAGCGCGGCGGTCTCGGCGCTGGCGATGGCCGCCAGCGATTTGTCGCCCCCTTCGGCCACCCGCTTTGCCGCCATGGCGGTGTTGGCGCAGCTCTCGGCGGGCAGGGAAAGGCTCTTCAGAAAGCGCTCGCTCTGGGCGATGGCCTGGGGGTGGCTGAACACCCTGCGCACGTCCGAAAGCTGCGCGGCCGGCAGGCCCAGCAGGTTCTGCCGCACCGGCAGGTCATACACCGCCGTGACGAAGATGCCCCTGTGGGCGTAGCACAGATCCAGCACCGCCGCCACGTCGCCGGCGTGGCTGTTCTCAAAGGGCAGCACGCCGAAGGCGGCGCGGCCGCTTTCCACCTCCTCGAACACCCCGCCGAAGGTGGGGCAGGCCACGGCCCGGGCCCGGGGGAAGAGATTGGTCAGGGCGATGTGGGAAAAGGCTCCCTCCACCCCCTGATAGGCCGCCTTGTCCCGCCCCAGCACCTTGGTCTGGTACTGGCGGGAGAGGGCCATCTGGTGCTTGATGTAGTCGGCATAATAGGGGGCGAGGTCCTTGTTTTTCAAAAGAGCCAGGTTCTTTTCCACCACCTGGGCCTCCCGCCCGGCGTCCAGCACCGGCAGGCCGTGGGCCTCCTTGTAGGCGGCCACCCGCCCGGCGGCGGCCATCCGCTCCTCAAACAGCGCGGCCATCTGCCGGTCCACCTCGTCGATGGTGCGGCGCGCCTCGTCCAGTTCGCTCATCCTCGAACCCCCTTTTTGCTCTGTCGCAGTAAAGTATACCATAAACGGGCCTGCTGCACAATAAAAAAATCCCGGCGGGCGCCGCCCGCCGGGGTTCACGGCTTCTTATATGATTTGTCCGCCTTTTTGCCCCGCACCAGCTCCTCAAAGCGGCGCTCGCGGCCAAAGATGGGGCGGTAGGGGTTGCCCAGCTGGGCGCTCAGGGGGCGCTGGGCCTTTTTTGGGCCCCGGCGCAGAAAGGCGGGCAGCTTCATTCCTGCGTGCCCTCCGCCAGCTGGGCCTCCCGCTTTTTGCGGAACTGGTCCTCCAGGCCGAAGACCTTGTCCATGATGCGCCAGGCGATCTGCTGGCAGAACACCGTCACCGGCACAAAGCCCAGCAGCACCAGCGCCAGCACCGACACCGGGAACAAAAGCAGCATTGCCGCCCAGTAGGCGATCTGCACCACCGCCATCAGCAGGGCCCACAGGGCGTTGCCCAGCGCCAGGAACAGGCTGTTTTTCAAAAGGGTGGCAAGGCCCATGTCCATCATCACCAGCTGGCCGAACACAAAGGGCACGCACATGCCGGTGATGAGCAGGTTCAGCAGCAGCAGCGCCGCGCTGACAAGGTCCAGCGACACAAGGCCCATGGCAAGGCACCAGAACATGAACAGCTGCCCGGCGGTGAGGACGCCCAGCAGCGCGCCGGGGGCCATGGAGGCCCGCCAGTTGTTCTTGAAGGCCCGCTTGTAGACATGCCACCAGAAGCCCGGCTCATCCCGCAGCGAGCGCAGCACCGTGTCGTGCATGCCCGCCAGGGCGGGCCCGGCGATGACGCCGCCCACAAGGCCGCCCAGCAGGGTGAAGATCATGTTCTGGCCCAGCACGCCGATGCCCACCAGCAGCGTCCAGGGCACGAAGCCCAGAAGGCACAGAAGGCTGGCCTTGAAAAAGCTGCCCCAGTCCCGCCCCAGCACCTCAAAAAAGCGGGCGGGGCCGGTCTTGCGGGGGGCGTCCTTGGAAACGCCCGGCCCCGGCCGGTCAAAGTTGCGGTTGAAAAATCCCATCGGTCATTCCCCTTTGCCGCGGCCCGAAGGCCGCGTTTTTTGATGCTGAACTTATTGCGCGGCGGCCCCGGCGGTGAGCATTTCATAAAGCGCCTGGTTTTCCTCCGGGTATTCCGCCAGCGTCTGCCCCCCGGCAAAGCCCCGGCGCGCGATGTAAAAGCCGTCCAGATAGGCGCGGGTCTCCTCGCTCAAAGCCAGCCCCGCCAGCGCCGGGCAGTCGGGAAAGGCGAAAAGCTCCACCCCCTCAAGGCCCGCGCCCTCCGCCGGCAGGCTGCCGTCCGCCGCGGCCAGCGGCTCGAAGGAGCTCTGGAGGGCCTCCGGGTCGTCGGTGAGGAAGATGAGGCTGGTGCGGGTGGTCAAGTCGCCGGAAAGGGTGGTCATGCCCGCCATCTGGGTGTAAACGTCCACCGTGGCGGGCACAGCGGAGGAGGACGAGGCAAAAGCGCCGCTCTCCTTTGCTTCGCCGCCCAGCGAAAGCTGGTAGCCGTTCACCTGCACCACCGGCTGCCCGTCGCCGTTCAGGTCCTGCCCGAAGGCGCTCAAAGCGCCGCCCAGCTCGGAGAGCACGGCGTCGGGGATGTACTGCTCGGTGACCAGGGCGATCTGGTAGTCCGGCAGGGTGCGGCCAAAGAAATCCGCCGCCAGCCAGACCGCCACCGCCAGCACCGCGGCGGCGATGAACACATGCACCCGGTGATAATACCACCAGTTGGCGGCCTTTTCCTTTTTTGTCCGTTCCCGGGGCTGCTCAGGCTCCAGGTCCTCGGGTTTGATGTTCAGTGTGTAGCGGGCGCTTGCCATGAAAAATACCTCCGAATCGTTACCGCCCGTTTCAGCGGTTGCCGCTGTCAGCGGGCAGATGCGCCGCGATGACGTCCGCCGTGCGCTGAGGCAGGGCGCGGATCTCCTCCTTGGTGAGCCCCTCGGTCTCGATGGGCTCCAGCACCCGGATGGTCACATGGGCCGGGTGCATGAACATGTGGTGGTTCTCCATGATGTCCCGGCTGCCGGTGATGGCCAGGGGCACGATGGGGGCCTTCGCCTTGGTGGCCACCCGGAAGGCGCCGCTCTTGAATTCCAGAAGGCTGCCCTCCGCCCCCCGGTTGCGGGTGCCCTCGGGGAAGATGGTCAGGGAGTAGCCCTGTTTCACCAGGCCGATGGCCTCGTTCAGGGCGGCCATGGCCTTGCGGGGGTCCTCCCGGTCCAGAAAGACGCAGTGCAACAGGCGCATCCAGCTGCGCACCAGGGGGAGCTTCGCCACCTCTTTTTTGGCCACCAGGCCGTGGGGCGCGTCCAGCTGGGTGAGCACCAGCGGGATGTCGTAGTAGCTGCGGTGGTTGCCCGCGAACACGCAGGGCCTCCCCTTGGGGATGTTCTCCAGCCCCTCCACCGTCACCGTCACCCCCGCCAGTTTCAAGAGGCGGCCGGCCCAGCGGGGCACGTGCTCTGCGGCCAGGGCGTCCGCCGCGGCCCAGTCGCCCGCCTCCAGCGCCTTGAGGCCCCGGCGCAGCGCGGGAAGGTGGAGCAGCATGTAGCCCCAGAAATAGATGAACCAGACAAGTGTGCGCATGAAGCGGGCCTCCAAAACAGGGGATTCGGCCCAAAAAGGCCGTTGAAAGTTATTGTAGCACGAAATTGTGAAAATAAAAAGACAAAATCCGCCCCGGGCGGCGGGGCCGGCGCAGGCGCTCTGCTTCGGCCCGCCGCCCGGGGCGGGAGGAGGGATCACAAACGAAAGGCTTTAGCGGGCCAGCCGCCCGTAGAGTTCGGTCAGGGCGCGGATGCGCCGGGCCAGCGCGGGGCTTGCCGCGCCGGGGGCCATCCGCCACTGCCAGTTGCCCCCGGCCTTGCTGGGGGTGTTCATCCGGGCCGAGGCGGGCAGGGCCAGCCAGTCCTGCATGGGGATGACGGCGGTGTCGCTCACGCTGGCAAAGGCGGTGCGGATGAAGGCGTCCACCAGCGCCTCGCCCTCGCCGCAGGCCATGTAGGCCCGGGCCAGCGCCACGTCCTCCGGGTCGGCCTCGGCCTGCCAGGCGGCGGTGGTGGTGTTGTCGTGGGTGCCGGTGTAGACCACCGAGTTGGAAATGTAGTTGTGGGGCATATAGTCCCCGGCCTCCCGGCGGTCAAAGGCGAACTGCAGCACCTTCATGCCGGGGTAGCCGCTGGCCTCCAGCAGGGCCTTCACCTCGGAGGTGAGATAGCCCAGGTCCTCGGCGATGATGCGCGCGTTTGGCAGCTGCCTGTGCAGCGCGCGCACCAGCGCCATGCCCGGCCCCTTGCGCCACACGCCGTTTTTGGCGGTGGGCTCGCCGGCGGGGATGGCAAAATAGCTCTCAAAGCCCCGGAAGTGGTCGATGCGCACCACGTCGTACACCGTGCAGGCGTGGGCCAGCCGGCGCACCCACCAGGCGTAGCCGGTGGTGTAGTGATAGTCCCAGTCGTAGAGGGGGTTGCCCCACAGCTGGCCGCCGGCGGCAAAGGCGTCCGGCGGGCAGCCCGCCACGGCGGCCATCCGCCGGTCGGCGGTGAGCTGGAACAATTCCGGCCCCGCCCAGATGTCCGACGAGTCGGGGGAGACGTAGATGGGGATGTCGCCGATGATGGAAACGCCCTTCTCGTTCGCGTAGGCCTTGAGGGCCGTCCACTGGCGGTGGAACAGGTACTGCACGCCCTTCCAGTAGCGCACCGGCCCCGCCAGCCGGTCAGCGGCCCGCCGCAGGGCCGAGGGCTCCCGCAGGCGGATGGGGTCGGGCCAGTCCAGCCAGCTCTTCTGGCCGTTCTCGCCTTTCAGGGCCATGAACAGGGCGTAGTCCTCCAGCCAGAAGGCGTTCTCGGCGCAGAAGGCGGCCAGGCCCTCGTCCTCCGGCTCCAGCCGGTCCACCGCCTTTTTCAAAAGGGCGTGGCGGCCCCGGTAGAGCGCGCCGTAGTCCACCTTCGTCGCATCGCCGCCCCAGCCCAGGGCTTCGGCTTCGCCCTCTTCCAGCAGCCCGTCCGCCTCCAGCAGAGCCGGGTCGATGAAATAGGGGTTCGCCGCAAAGGCGGAAAAACTCTGGTAGGGGCTGTCGCCGTAGCCGGTGGGGCCGATGGGCAGGATCTGCCAGTAGCTCTGGCCCGCGGCGGCGAGAAAATCCACAAAATGTTTTGCCTCTTCGCCCAGGGTGCCGATGCCCCAGGGCCCCGGCAGGCTGGAAAGGGGCAGCAGGACGCCCGCGGCTCTCATCCCTTCACCGCGCCGGCAACGACGCCCTCGATGATGTACTTCTGGCAGGCCAGGTAGAAGATGATGATGGGCACGATGGTCAGCAGGATGCAGGCCATCATGGGGCCCATCTCCACCCGGCCGTAGCTGCCGCGGAAGTACTGGATGAGCATGGGGATGGTGCGGTATTTGCGGATGTCCAGCACCAGGGTGGGCAGCAGGTAGTCGTTCCACACCCACATGGCCTGCAGGATGGCCACCGAGATCAGGGTGGGCTTCAAAATGGGCAGCACCACCAGGCCGTAGGTCTGCAGGGGGTTGCAGCCGTCGATGGTGGCGGCCTCCTCAATTTCCAGCGGGATGCTCTTCACGAAGCCGCAGAACATGAACACCGCCAGCCCCGCGCCGAAGCCCAGGTAGATGATGCAGATGTTGTAGGGGGTGTTCAGCTTGAGGCTGTCGGCGGTCTGGGCCAGGGTGAACATCACCATCTGGAAGGGCACCACCATGCTGAACACGCACAGGTAGTAGATGGCCTTGGAAATGGGCCCGTTGATGCGGGTGATGTACCAGGCGCACATGGAGCAGCACAGAAGGATCAGCGCCACCGAGGTCACGGTGATGAAGGCGCTGTAGAAAAAGCTCTGCAAAAAGCCCTGGCTGACCACGGCGGCCACAAAGTTGGCCGCGCCGGCAAAGGTGTCGGCGGTGGGCAGCTGGAACACGGTGCTGGTGCTGATGGCGGTCTCCACCTTGAAGGAGTTGATCAGGATCATGAACACCGGGTAGACATACAGCACCGCCAGCACGGCGAACACCACGGTGAACGCCAGGTTGAGGGCGTGTTTCGTTTTCAGATTGTTCATTGCTGCACCTCCTTGGAGCGGGTGGCCCGCAGCTGGACCAGCGCGATGATGACCACGACCACGAAGAAGATCACGGCCTTGGCCTGGCCGATGCCCTTCCACTGGGGCCCGGAGCGGGCGTAGAAGGTGTTGTAGATGTTCAGCGCCAGCATTTCGGTGGCGTGGTTGGGCTCGCCGGCGGTGAGGGAGAGGTTCTGGTCAAAGAGCTTGAAGCTGTTGGTCAGGGTCAGGAACAGGCAGATGGTCACGCTGCTCATCACCATGGGCAGCTTGATCTTAATAAGGGTCTGCCAGCTGTTTGCGCCGTCGATGGCGGCGGCCTCCAGAAGGTCGGGCGAGACGTTTTGCAGCCCGGCGATGTAGATGATCATCATATAGCCCACCTGCTGCCAGGCCATCAGGACGATGAGGCCCCAGTAGCCGGCGGGGGTGTTCAGGCCCAGCAGGGGCTCTTCCACGATGCTGAGCACGCAGTTGATGAGGATCTGCCAGATGTAGCCCAGCACGATGCCGCCGATGAGGTTGGGCATGAAGAACACCGTGCGGAAGATGTTGGTGCCCTTGATGCCCCTTGTGAGCACCAGCGCCACGGCGAAGGCCAGCAGGTTGATGGTGATGGTGCTGACCACGGTGAAGGCCACCGTGAACCAGAACGAGTGCAGGAAGGCCTCGTCCTTCAGGGCGGTGACATAGTTGGAAATGCCCACCCATTTGGCGTTGTTCACCGTGGTGAACTTGCAGAACGACAGATAGATGCCCTCCGCGAAGGGGATGAGGAAGCCGATCGTGAAGGCCGCCAGCGTGGGCAGCACAAAGATCGGGAAATACTTTTTCAGCGTTTTGTTCATGCCGCGTTTAATCCCTCCTTACAATAGGCCCATACCGAAAAATGGGGGAGCGAGAGGCTCCCCCATTTTTGGGTCAGTGCAGGGTTCAGCCGTTGGCCAGCTGGTACTCGGCGGCCCAGTTGTCCACGAAGGCGGTGACCACGTCGTCCCAGCTGCCGGTGCCGGCGGCGTAGGCGGTCAGAGCGGTGCCCAGGACGTTCTTCCACTCCTCAGAGGGCATGGTGGTGAAGTTCCAGGACACGGGGGTCTTGCCGGCGGCGGTCATCTCGGCGTCGGTCTTGACGAACAGGTTGGCGGATTCCTGCGCCGCCTTGAAGGGGATGACGAAGCCCATCTCGGTGGCCATGGCGGTGGTGCCTTCCTCGCTGGTGACGCACCAGTTGATGAAGTCCAGGGTGGCCTGGATGTCTTCCTCAGAAGCCATGTTGTTCACGCACCAGTAGTTCTCGGTGCCGGTGCACAGGCCCTGGTTGGCCTCGTCGCCCACGCCGATGTAGATGGGGATCATGGCCAGGTCGTCGTCGGTGAACTTGCCTTCGCCGGTCACGTTGCCATACTCCCAGGAGCCGTTCTGATAGAACACGGCTTCACCGGCCAAAAACTCGTTCAGGCTGTCGTCCGCGGTCTTGGCGGCCAGCTCGGTGGGCTCGCAGGTGGCGTTGTTGATGTACAGATCCCAGATGTTCTTGTAGTTGTCCAGGTAGGTGCCCTTGATGGCGTCGGTGCTGGTGATGCCCTCATCCTGGTACTCGAAGTAGATGGGCAGGTTCGCCAGGTGGGTCTTGAAGCGCCAGTCGGAAGAACCGTCCATGCCGGCGCTGGTGAAGGCGGCAAAGCCCAGTTCGTCCTTGCGGGCGGTGATGTCCTCGGCCACGGCCTTCAGGTCCTCAAAGCTCTGGATGTCCTCCACGGTGTAGCCCGCCTCGGCCAGCAGGGTCTTGTTCGTGATGATGCCGTAGCTCTCGATCACGTAGCCGATGCCATAGACCACGTCGCCCTCCTTCAGGGCGTAGGTGTCGCTGGTCAGCTGGCTGTAGATGTCGCTGCCGGCCAGGTCATAGCAGTAGTCTTTCCAGTTGGCCAGGCCCACGGGGCCGTTCACCTGGAACAGGGTGGGGGCGTCGGACTTGCCCATCTCGGCCATCAGGGTGGTCTCGTAGGTGCCGGAGGCGGCGGTGACCACTTCCACGGGCACGCCGGTCTGCTCGGTGTAGACCTTGGCCAGGTTCTGCCAGTCCTCATCCTGCTCGGGCTTGAAGTTCAGGTAATAGACCTTGCCGGCGGCAGCGGGGGTGCTGGTGCCGGTGGAATCGCCGCCGGAGGTGGCGGTGCTGCTGGGGGTGCTGCCGCAGGCGGCCAGGCTCAGAGCCATGACGCCGGCCAGCACGAGTGCAAGTGCCTTTTTCATATGTGTTCTCCTTTTTTTGTGGCCCCTTGCGGGGCGATTTTAAACAAAAGCGGACGTTCCGCTTCGCTTACCGATGTTCAATGGACCGCACCGACTCGCCGTCCAGCGGCTCGGCCTGCAACAGCACCGTGCGCGCCGGCTGGTGCGTTTCGATGCAGCGCAAAAGCAGCTTCACGCTCTGGCACGCGATCTCGGCGGCGGGCTGGCGCATGGTGGCCAGCTGCGGGTTGTAAAAGCGGGCCATGGGAATGCCGTCGAACCCCAGCACCGAGATGTCCCCCGGCACCGAGAGGCCCGCGTCCAGGATGGCCCGCACCGCGCCGATGGCGGTGACGTCGCTCATGGCGAACACCGCGCTCGCCCGGCCGCCCGCCTGCAGAAAGGCTTTCATGGCGGCGTAGCCCCCCGCCATGCTGAACTCCGCCTGCAAAAAGCGGGCCGGGCCGAAGGGGATGCCGTGGGCCTCAAAGCTCTGGCGCACGCCCTCCAGGCGCATCTTGCCGGGGCTGGAGCACTCCGGGTCGGTGCCCAGCACCAGGATGTCCCGGTGGCCCCGCTCCACCAGATAGTCGATGGCCGCTCTGCCGGCGGCCCGGTCGTCCACGCCCACCATCGAGAGGTTCTCGAACTGCAATTCGTCGCTCACGGTGGTGGCCAGCACGCAGGGCAGGCCGATCTTGCCGAACCCTTCCCGGAAGTTGCGGCTGTCGCCCCCCAGGAAGATGATGCCCCGGGGCTTCAGCTCCCGGCACACCCGCTGGGCGGCGGCCACCTCGTCGGCGGTCTCGCCCACATATTCCACAACGCCCTCGTAGCCCGCTTCGCCCACCAGGCGCTGCAGCTCCACCAGCATGCCCGCAAAGAACAGGTTGGAGGTGCCGCGCACGATGAAGGCCACGCTTTTGGCCTGCTGGCGCTTGAGCTGGCGGGCGTTGGAGTTGGGCACGAAGCCCTTCGCCGCCACGATGGCGGCGATGCGGCGCCTGGCCTCTTCGCTCACGTCCGGGTGGTCGTTCAGCGCCCGGGACACGGTGCTGATGGCGTAGCCGCTCTCCCGGGCAATGTCCTTGATGGTCAAAGCGGCGTCGCCCTCGCTTCCCCCGGCGTCAATCCTGCAAAAAACGTTGCCGGAAACGTTTCCAAGCAAGTTTATTATAGCTTCCCCGGCGGCGGTTTTCAAGGCGTTCAAGTCATTTTCATCAGTATGCAAGCCTGATAAGAAAAATTCTTGTGCAAAGTGACGCAAAAAACCGCGCCTTTTGGCTTTGTTTGCCGGGGCCGTGGCCCGGCGGAAGGGGAAAAGGGCGCAAAAAAGCGGCCCGCCCGGACAAGACCGGGTGGGCCGCGAAAGGGCAAAAGGGCGTCAGCGCCGCCGGTGGCGCGGCCTGCCGGTGAACAGCAGCTGCAATAGCAGGCCCAGGAAGATCAGCAGCACCACCACCGTGCCCGCGATGGTGAGGGGCAGCACCAGACGCATCCGGACGTCCTCCGGCAGGGTGTAGACCGGCCTCTGGGAGGGCACAGGCACCAGGGAGGCGTTGTAGGCGATGACGTATTTGGAAAAATGGGTGGTGGTGAAGACCACCTCGTCGGTCACCGGGTAGTAGGTGGTCTCGCAAGGGGTGATGCCTCCCTGCTCGTCCAGATACCACACCACCACGCCCATGGGGCTCTGGCCCAGGGGCAGGTCGTGGGGCAGGGTGACGGCGGCGGTGCCGCCCTCAAAATCGGAGATGATCTGCCCGTCGCTGCGCAGGCTGAGGTCCACCACCGGGAACTGGCCGGCGGCGGTGGTCTGGGCCTGGTTCATGCTCTCGGCGGGGGCGGGGCCGGCCGCCAGCATGAACTCCTCCCCGGACTGGCCCAAAATGGCGCTGAGGGCGGCAAAGTCAAAGGTGATCTGGGCCACCGGGCTGGCCACCGTGAGGCAGGCGCCCTCCTGCCGGGCCAGGGCGGCCAGCGCCCCAGTGGGCAGGTTGACCTCCACGGCGCTGGCGTCCCCCGTGTTCAGTTCCAGGATGAGGGAGGGCGCTTCACCGTCGACGGCCCGGGCCAGGGCGTCTTCTACCGCAGAGGCAAGGAACGCCGGCTCCACCCTGGCCACCGCCGTATCGTCCTCCAGCTGGGTCTCCACAACGACCGCCGGCGTTTCGGTCTCGTCGCCGGTCTCCGCCGTGCCGTCGGGCGTGGTCGGGACCACGGTGTCCGGCGGCAGGGTGGCGTCAGGCGCGGCGTCCGACTCGTTGCCGGGCATGTCCGGAAGGGCCGGGGCCGGCGTGGGCGAGGCGGAAGGAACGGGAGAAGGCGAAGACGAGGGAGAAGGTGAGGGCGAAGGCGAGGGAGAAGGCGAGGGCGAGGGGGATGGCAGGGAGCCGAACCCGTAGCTGTTCTCGCCGGTGGGCGCCAGCCCCACCGCCTCCGTGCCGGACAGGGTGATGTTCCCCTTGTTCCCGCTCAGCCAGATCACGGCCATCCCGGCGGAGCTCTGCCCCGCCGCGGAGAGCTTGGCGCCCTCGGCAAAGGTCAGGGCGGCGCTGCCGGCGCCGGGATCCACGTTGATGCCATACCAGGAGGCGGGGCCGACCTTCAGCTTCAGCCGTCCCTGAACGGTGACCGACGAGGCGTTCACCACCAGCGGCGCGCCGGCGGCGGCGTCGGTGTGGTCCAGGGTCAGATCCTCCAGCACCGCGCCGCTTGCGTTGTACAGATTGACGCAGTGCTTGTTTGCGCCGGAAGCCGACACAGTGCCGTTTTTGATGGTCACCTTGTCGGCGCTGACGTTGATGAGGTGGGCGTCGCTGCGCCCGCCGACGTCGTCATAGGTGAAATCCCTGGCGGCGGTGAGGATGTGGCCGCCAAGGTCCAGGGTCATGTCCTCCACGTCCAGGCCCAGCATGCGCTCCAGGGCCAGGTCCGCCTTCAGGGTGAGGGTCTTGTCGCCGGCGACGGGCAGGGCGGCCAGCGCGTCCTCCAGGGTGGGATAGCCCACGCCGTCCACCTCGGCCACCACTTTCTCCTCCGATTTTGCCACGGTGTACATGCCGTTCTCCTGCACCAGGGTCAGGCCGGGGGCCAGGAACTGGCGCACATCGGTGGAAAAGCTGCCGCCCCGGACGACCAGACTGGCCGCGGAGTCGAAGCAGGTCACGGCGCCGGTGAAGCTGCCGCTCTCGATGGTGACGCTGGCGTTGGCATAGACGCCCACGGCGAAAGTGTCCCACCAGCGGGAGGTCAGGGCCGTAGAAGTCACCTGGGTAGCCTCGATGGTGCCGGTCACAGGCTGGGAGCCGCCGCCCACGTAAAAGCCCCGGGTAAGCCAGCCGTCAAGCCAGCCGGAAGCGCAGTCGATCTGGGTGTCGCGCACCGCGAAGGAGCGGCCCTCAAACGCGAAGGCATTGCCCACAAAATCGCGGATGGTCAGCCCCTCGGCGGTGAAGTCCGCCCCCTCCCCCTCGGTGTACACCACGCCCTTTCCCCCGAGCGTGCTGAAATCTGCCAGTTCCATATCCTTCAGGATGACGGCGCAGTCCTCCACCCGGAAACCCGCCTCGACCGACGCCGACAGGCCGGGGCCGGAGACGGTGTGGCCATCGCCGTCGATGGTGACGGCCTTGTCCAGCGTCAGGGTTTCGCTGAGGGAAAGGTCCCCTTGCAGCACAAGGATGTCACCCTCCTTCGCCTCGTCCAAGGCGTCGGAGAGGTCCGCGAAAGAGCACCCGGAAGAGGCGTTGTACACCCCGTCGCCGGGCGAGCGTTTCTGCTTGACAGGCGCACCTGCCGCGCGGCTGGCCGGGGCGGCGTTTTGCGCCGCGGGGAGGGACGGCTCGCTCTCTTCCGGACAGGCGGGACCTTTCTCCCCGGCGGGCTGGTCCTCCTCCCCGGCGGGCTGGTCTTCCTCCGGGGAAGAATACACCGGGGCGGGATCCGCGCCGAAAGAAACGCCGTCGGCGAAGGCCGCAATGGGCAGCACCGACAACACCATAGCGATGGTCAGCAAAAGTGACAATGCCTTTTCTTTCATGTTGCGCGATCCCTCCCTTCCGCTTGTAAGGATTTGGCAGGCGCACGCCCCGAATTTAATATATCTTGATATCTATAAAGTATCACTCGTTGCATTTCTTTGCAAGCAAACGCTGCAAAAAGTTTTGTTTTTGTTGCTTTTTTTAACTTTTTTGCGAAAAAACCAAGGGCTTTTTGGGAAAGGAAGAGCCGATTTTTGCCCCCGAAACAAGAAAAGCCCCCTCTGGGGGCGAAAAAGCATAAAAATGCGGCATGTGCCCCGGGACCTGTACAATGACAAGGCAGGGGTGTATAATGGGGAAAAGCCCGGCCGCCAGGCCGGGGAACAACAAGAAAGAGGGAAAATCATGAAAAAGGCAGTTCTTGGTATTTGTGCTGTGGTGCTGGCCCTCTCGCTGGCCGCCTGCGGCAGCGCGCCGGCCTCCGGTTCCGCCCCGGCCTCCCAGCCTGCGTCGGTCTCCCAGCCTGCGTCGGTCTCCCAGCCGGCGTCTGAGCCCGCGTCGGAGCCGGCCTCCGAGGCGGCGGACTATACCGCCTACACCCTGCAGTTTGACGTGCCCCCGGATTTTGTCCAGATGGAGCAGCCCCCCGAAGGGGTGAGCGCCATGTTCCAGGCGGAGGACGCCTCCAGCATCAATCTGGTGATCTACGACAACGACGGCTCCCTGGCCAGCGACGTGACCGAGGAGGCAATGGTCCCCCTGCTGGAAGAGGGCTACTCCCAGCAGCTGGGCATGGACATCACCCTGGAAAACGTGTCCTTTGAGACCGGCAAGCTGGGGGACGTGTGCCCCTACTACCGCCTGGACTACACCGTAACGCTGGGCGATGTGCTCATGGATCAGACGGTGATGGGCATCAACGCCGACCGGGCCTACACCTTCACCTACACCGACATGACCGGCGGCTGGGCCGAGGCCTTTGAAGACTCCATCGCCTCCATCACCCCCGTGGCGCAGTAAAACACATCAACAAAAGCGGCGGCCTCGCAAACGCGAGGCCGCCGCTTTTCTGCTTTTTGGGAGCCGCGGCTCAGAAGCCGCCGGCGGTGCGGGGATAGGGGATGACGTCCCGGATGTTGGGGATGCCGGTGAGGTACATGATGAGCCGCTCGAACCCCAGGCCGTAGCCCGCGTGGGGCACGCTGCCGAAGCGCCGCAGGTCCAGGTATTCCTTGTAGTCGGCCATGTTCATGCCCAGCTCCTGCATCCTGGCCTCCAGCCGGTCCAGCCGCTCCTCGCGCTGGCTGCCGCCCACCAGTTCGCCCACGCCGGGCACCAGCATGTCGGCGGCGGCCACGGTGCGGCCGTCGTCGTTGGCGCGCATGTAGAAGCTCTTGATGGCGGCGGGGTAGTCGGTCACGAACACCGGCTTGCCGTACACCTTCTCGGTGAGGAAGCGCTCGTGCTCGGTCTGCAGGTCGGCGCCCCATTCCACCTTGTACTGGAACTGGTCGTTGTGCTTTTTTAGCACCGCCACCGCCTCGGTGTAGCTCACCCGGGCGAAGTCTGCGCCCACCAGGGCGTTCAGCCGCTCCAGCAGGCCCTTGTCGAAGAACTGGTTGAAGAAGGCCAGCTCGTCGGGGCACTGTTCCAGCACATAGCCGATGACGTACTTCACCATCGCTTCGGCGTTGTCCATGAAGTCGGAAAGGTCCGCGAAGGCCATCTCCGGCTCGATCATCCAGAATTCGGCGGCGTGGCGCGGGGTGTTGGAGTTCTCCGCCCGGAAGGTGGGGCCGAAGGTGTAGACGTTGCCGAAGGCCATCGCCATGGCCTCGCCCTCCAGCTGGCCCGACACCGTCAGGTTGGTGGCCCGGCCGAAGAAATCCTTGGAGCAGTCCACCCTGCCGTCCTCAGTGCGGGGCAGGTCGTTCAGGTCCAAAGTGGTCACCCGGAACATCTCGCCCGCGCCCTCGCAGTCGGAGCCGGTGATGAGGGGGGTGTGCACATAGACGAAGCCCTGCTCCTGGAAGAAGCGGTGGATGGCCCAGGCCGCGGTGCTGCGCACCCGGAAGGCCGCCGCAAAGGTGTTGGTGCGGGGGCGCAGGTGGGGCATGGTGCGCAGAAATTCCACGGTGTGGCGCTTTTTCTGCAGCGGGTACTCCGGCGGGCAGCTGCCCAGCAGCTGGACGCTGTCGGCGTTCACCTCCAGCGGCTGCTTTGCGCCGGGGGTCAGCACCACGCGGCCGGTCACCCGCATGCTGGCGCCCACGCCCGCCTTGGCCACCTCCTTGTAGTTTTCCAGCTTGGCGGCCTCGAACACCACCTGCAGGTTTTTGAAGGCCGAGCCGTCGCTCAGCTCGATGAAGCCGATGTTTTTCGAGTCCCGCACGGTTTTTGCCCAGCCGCAGACGGTCACGACGGCCCCGTCGGCAGGGGGGCGGGAAAGCAGGTTTTTGATGATGACGCGTTCCATTTGTTGCCTCTCCTTTTTCATAAGGTGTGTTCCCGTTTGCTCTGCGGTGAAACGGTAAAAAAAGACCGGCAGCCTGGTTCGTCCCTTTGCATTAGGACGAATCGCTGCCGGATCCGCGGTGCCACCTAACTTGCCGTTTTCACGGCCCCTTTTCCGCTCAAAACCTAAGCGTCGCGGCTTAACGCGCCGCCCACGTCGCGCCCTACTGCCGCTTTTCAAAGCGGGTTGGGGCGCGCGGCTCCAAAGTGTTCCTTCCGCCGGGCGCCGGGCGGGGCTCGCACCGTCCCCCGCTCGCTGGGCCGCCGTTTGCCGGCGTACTGCTCTTTTTCACAGCTTTTGTGAAAACAGTGTACCCCTTTCGCCGCCTTGTGTCAAGGCCCGCCGCATTTTTTCGCCGCCGGGGCGGTATGCTATCAGCAGGGAAGGGGGGCGGCGGCGTGAAAAAGAGGCTGGCGGCATCCGTTTTGGCCCTGGGGCTGGCGGCGGCGGTGTGGGCGGGCCGCGCGCCCCGCTTCGCCCACGCCTTGCCCGATTACCCCATGGTGGACCTGACGGGGGTGGTGGCGCGGGCCGAGGCGGGGAAAGCCGACTATGCACTGCTGCTTGCCCAGACCGGCCTCGGGCCGGAGGCGGTGGACGCCCTGCTGGAAGCGGGCCGGGGCGGGGAGCTTGCGGACTTCCAGGCCCGGTACTTCGCCCCCTGCGGCTGGAAAACGGTGAAGGGGGCGGCGGTGGTGCGGCTGGAGGTCACCGAGGGGGATTTTGAGTTCGCCCCGCTGGAAAAGGGGGACATCCTGCTCACCCCCTCCAGCCGGTGCGGGGGCTGGCGCAACGGCCACGCGGCGCTGGTGGTGGACGCGCAGGAGGGCCTGGTGCTGGAGGCCTACAGCCTGGGCCAGCCCAGCCGGCTGAGCCCCCTCTCCACCTGGCAGGACAAGGCCGCCGTGGCGGTGCTGCGCCTTAAAGGGGTGAGTGCCGAGCGCCGGGCCCGCATGGCCGACTGGGCGCGGGAAAACCTTGTGGGCCTGCCCTACGGGCTGTTTTCCGGCCTGCCCTGGCTGGGGGAGAGCGCCGGCCCGCCCGCCACCCAGTGCGCCCATCTGGTGTGGTGCGCCTGCGCCGCCTTCGGATACGACGTCGGCGGGGCCGGCGGCTGGCCCGTCACCCCGCGGGACATCTCCCTTTCGCCGCTGCTGGAAACGGTGCAGGTCTGGGGCCTGCCCCAGGGGCGGCGCTGGCCGTCGTGAGGGCTCACCGCCCCGCGGCGGCCTTTCTGCGCGCCTTCAAGAACACCGGCAGGTAGCAAAGCCCCACCAGCGCCACCGCCAGCAGGCAGATGGCGGCAAGATACGCCATCCACTGGCCCACGCTGGAAAGGGGGATGGGCAGAGGCGGGGCGTAGGTGAAAAAGAAGTTGGTGGCGTATTCCACGCTGATGAGCGTGCCGTCCTCGTAGGTGGCGGCGGCGAACATGGAGTTGAGATAGAGCGAGGCCATGGCCATCGCCCCCAGAATGCCCAGCGTGGAGAAATAGTGCCTGGGGCGCAACTGCACCTCGCCGCAAAGAGGGATGTATGCCCCCAGCACCACCAGCATGGAGTGGTAGAGGAAGAACTGGTAGGCCAGCGGATGGGTGAAGGCCTGGCTGGCCTCGATGCTGGTGGAGAAGATGGAGGGCATGGCCAGCGCCAGCGCCGCGCCGATGAGGGCGGTGGGGTACATGAAGGCCAGCACCGTGGTGCGCGCTTTGCCCGGCCGGGCGAAGCGCGTGAAGAAGATGAGCAGGATCTGGATGCTGCACAGATGGAAGGGCAGATGCTGCATCTCCATATAGGGCAGCAGCATGGAGCCGTCGGCGGAGGGGACCATCCGGATGACGCTCAGGTCCTTCACCAGCTCCGAGGCGACGCACAGCACGCAGCAGACGCTGAGCACACTTTTGAGCGGCGGGCGGCGCTTTTGCAAAAAGACCAGCGCCCCGGCGATGACAGCGGCGCAGACGGCCAGCCATACAAAGTGATAAACGGTGAACATTGCGTCTCACTCCTTTTTCCGGCACCGGGCCGGTGGATACAACCTGATTGTACTATATTCCCGGCCGGGTCTCAATCGGGCAAAGGGTGAAATTCCGGTAAAATCGGCAAAAGGTCACGGCGGATTGCGCCCGGCGGCGGGACACGCTATACTTAAAAAAGGAACGCCGGCCTTTGACGGGCCCCGCCCCGGCGGGGTAAAACAGCAGCCGGCAGGCAGCGCCCGCCCGGGGGCGCGAACACAACAAGGAGTGAACCAACGTGAAAAAGGATCTGCTTTTGCGCCTGGCCGCCCTGGCGCTGGCGCTCACCCTGGCCCTGGGCTGCGCCGGCTGCGCCGCCGCGCCCGCCTCGGGCTCTGCCTCCGCCTCCGTGCCGGCCTCTGCGCCTGCCAGCGAGCCCGCCGGTGAAGCCGAGGGCCTCGCCCTCACCGACCAGGCGGGCCGCACGGTGGAGCTGGCCGCCCCCGCAAAGACGGTGGTCAGCGGCTACTACATCAGCACCTACGCGGTGCTGGCCCTGGGCAAGGCGGACGCCATCGCGGGCCTTGAAAAGAAGGCCGACACCCGCCCGCTTTACCAGATGGCCGCCCCCGCGCTCATCGAAAAGCCCGGCGTGGGCACCATGAAGGAGATGGACGTGGAGGCGGTGGCCGCGCTGGGGCCGGATCTGGTGATCCTGCCCGCCGCCCTCACCGACTACGCCGACACCCTGGCGAGCTTGAGCATCCCCGCGCTGGTGGTGGCCCCCGAGAGCCACGAGGCGCTGGTGGAGATGATCGGGGTGCTGGGCAGGGCCCTGGGCGCCGGGGACGCCGCCGCGGCCCTCACCGGCTATTACGACGAGCAGCTGGAGCGCATGGCCTCCCTCACCACGGGGGCAGAAAAGCCCGCCGTCTACATGGCCTCCAACTCCAGCTATCTGAGCTGCGCGCCCGCGGGCATGTACCAGAACTACCTCATCGAGACCGCCGGCGGCGTGAACGCCGCCGCCTCGCTGGAAGGGGACTACTGGACCGAAGTGTCTTATGAGGACGTCCTTGCCATGGCCCCCGAGGTCATCGTGGTGCCCTCCGGCGCGGAATACACCGCCGCCGACGTGCTGGCGGACGCCCAGCTGGCGGGCGTGCCCGCCGTGGAAAACGGCAAAGTCTACCAGATGCCCGCGGGTCTCGAGGAATGGGATTCCCCCATCCCCTCCGGCATCCTGGGCTGCCTGTGGCTGACCAGTGTGCTGCACCCGGAAGAGTATCCCTTTGAGGAGTTCGTGGCCGACGCGGCAGGCTTCTACCAGGCCTTCTACGGCTTTGCCGTGGACGAGAGCCTCATCACCAAGTGAATTTCCCGGAAAATAAAGGAAAGGGGAGAGCGCCATGAACAGCACCCGCACCCGTGCCGCCCTGGCCGGATGCCTTGCGGCAGTGGCCGCGCTGGCCGCCGCGGGGCTGCTGACCGGCAGCTTCCCCCTTTCGTTTTCGGACGTGTTGCAACACCCCGGCGGCCTTTCCGCCCGGGTGTTCTGGCAGCTGCGCCTGCCCCGCACCCTGATGGGCCTTGTGGGGGGCTGGGCGCTGGGCATGGCGGGGGGCGTGTATCAAACGGTGTTCGCCAACCCCCTGGCCTCCCCGGACCTCACCGGCGTGTCCTCGGGGGCCAGCCTCGGCGCCGCCGCGGCCATCGTGCTGGGCGCGGGCGGGCGGCTTTCGGTGACCCTCTTTTCCTTCGCCTTCGGCATGGCCGCCCTGGCGGCGGTGCTGGGGCTGGTGGGCGCGGCGCGCCTCGCCCGCACCGGCAGCTACCTGCTGGCGGGGGTCATTGTGTCCTCCCTGGCCGAGGCGGGGCTGATGGTGCTCAAGACCCTGGCCGACCCGGAAGGCCAGCTGGGGGCCATCGAAAGCTGGACCATGGGCAGCCTTTCCGCCGTCACGGCGGGAAAGACCGCCCTGCCCGCCCTGCTGGCGGCGGGGTGCGCCGCCCTGCTGTGGCTGGTGCGAAAGCCCATTTTGATGCTCAGCCTGGGGGAAGGCGCCGCCCGCGGCCTGGGGCTGGACCCGGCCCTCTGGCGGGGCGGGGTGCTCAGCCTCACCACCCTGATGGTGGCGTCGGTGGCGTCGGTGTGCGGCGCGGTGGCCTTCGTGGGCCTCATCGCCCCCCACATCGCCTTTTTCCTGGGCGGGCGGCGGGGCGGGCCCTACCTTGCCCTCTGCGGCCTGTGCGGGGCGGCGGTGCTGCTGGCGGCGGACCTGCCCGCCCGCCTTTTGAACCTGCCCCTCAGCATCTTCACGGTGGCGGCGGCGGTGCCGGTGCTGCTGGTGCTGCTGGTGCGCCAGGGAAGAGGGGGTGAGGACGACGCTTGAAGTGAAGCGCCTGTCCGCCGGCTATGAAAGGCCGGTGGTGCAAAACGTCTCCTTTGAAATAAAAGAAGGCCAGCTGGCGGCGGTGCTGGGCCCCAACGGGGCGGGCAAATCCACCCTGCTGAACGCCATGGCCGGCGGGGTGCGCAAAACGCAAGGCCAGGTGCTGGTGAACGGGCAGGACTGCCTGCCCCTTGCCCCAAAGCGGCGGGCGAGGCGGCTGGCGCTGGTGCGCCAGCAGATCCCCCTTTTGCCCGGCGTGCGGGTGGCGGAAGCGCTGGAGATGGGCCGCTACGCCTGGGACGGGCCGCTGGGGGCCGGCCCGGGGGCCAAGGCGGCGGTGGCCGAGGCGGCCCGGGCTTTCGGGCTGGAAGAACTTCTGAACGCCGACTGCGCCGCCCTCAGCCAGGGGCAGCGGCAGCTGGTGCACCTGGCCCGGGCCATGGTGCAGAGCGCCCCGGTGCTGCTGCTGGACGAGCCGGGCAGCGCGCTGGATTTTTCCAACACCCACCGGCTGTTCCGCCTGCTGGGCCAGCAGCTGGCGGCGGGCGGGCGGTGCGCCGTGGCGGTGCTTCACGACCCGGCGCTGGCTTTGCGCTATTGCAGCCCGGTGCTGCTGTTGAAGGAGGGCCGCATCCTGGAGCGGCTGGAGCCGGGCGCCTGCACCGCCCCGCAGCTGGAGCGGGCGCTGGGACGCCTCTATCCCGGGATCCGGGTCAAAGCGGACAAGCAAACAGGCCATTTCCTATGCACGGCCGAATAAAAAAGGGCGGCATAAGAAAACGCCGCTTTCTTGCGAAGCCCCGGCTAAACGCCGGGGCTTTTTTGCGGCCGGAGGTTGTGCTACAATGAAAACGGAAAATCGCGGCAGGGAGGAAACACTGTGCTGACCATCAAAAACTACGCCCGCCCCGAAACGGTGGACGAGGCCCTGGGCCTGCTTCGGGCGAAAAAAAGCAACGTGGCCCTGGGGGGCATGCTCTGGCTGAAACTGCAGGATAAAAATGTGGACACCGCCGTGGACCTTTCGGGCCTCGGCCTTGATGCCATCGAGGAAACGCCGGAGGGCTGGCGCATCGGGGCCATGGTCACCCTGCGCCAATTGGAGACCCACAAGGGCCTCGCCGCCTTCACCGGCGGCGCGCTGGCCGAAAGCGTCAAACACATCGTGGGGGTGCAGCTGCGCAATCTTGCCACCATCGGCGGCAGCGTGTTCGGGCGGTTCGGCTTTTCCGACCCCCTCACCCTGCTGCTGGCGCTGGACGCGAAGGTGGAGCTGGCCGAAGCCGGGCGGATGAGCCTTGAAGACTTCGCCGGGTCGGGCATCCGCAAGGACATCCTCACCCACATCTTCCTCCCCGGCGGCAAAGTGGAGGCGGCGTATCTCTCCCAGCGCAACTGCGCCACCGATCTCCCCGTCCTCACCTGCGCGGTGGCGCGCCGGGAGGGCAAGGTGGCCTGCGCCGTGGGGGCCCGCCCCGCCCGGGCGGCCCGCTTTGACGACGAGGAGGGGCTGCTGGCGGGCGGGGTGAGCGAAGAAAGCGCCGCCGCCTTTGCCGAAGATGTGACCCGGCGGGCGGTTTTCGGCTCCAACACCCGGGGCTCGGCGGAGTATCGCGAGGCGGTCTGCCGGGCGCTGGTGCGCCGGGCCGCGCTGAAACTGGAGGAGAAGTGAGCCATGGAGATAAACTTTGTTTTGAACGGGCGGCCGGTGAGCGCTGCCGTGCGGCCCGACACCCTGCTCATTGACCTTGTGCGGGAAAAAGGGTGCCTCAGCGTCAAGCGGGGCTGTGAGACCTCGAACTGCGGCCTGTGCACCGTCCTTTTGGACGGCGCGCCGGTGCTCTCCTGCTCGGTGCTGGCGGCGCGGGCCGACGGCCATCGGGTGGACACCCTGGAAGGCCTGCAGGAAGAAGCCCGCCCCTTCGCCGAGTTCATTGCCGGCCAGGGCGCGGAGCAGTGCGGCTTTTGCAACCCGGGCTTCGTGATGAACACCATCGCCCTGCTGCGGGAGAACCCCGACCCCACCGACGACGACATCCGCGCCTTCCTGGCAGGGAATCTCTGCCGCTGCTCCGGCTACGAGGGGCAGCTGCGGGGCATCCGCGCCTTTTTGAACAGCCGCAAAGGGGGTGAGGGCCGTGGGTGAATCCGAACGCCGCGCCGTGGGCGCGCCCGTGCGCAAAAAGGACGCCATGGCCCTTCTGCTGGGCAAGCCCGTCTACACCGAGGACATAGCCCCGCCGGGCTGCCTTGTGGTCAAGGTGCTGCGCAGCCCTCACGCCAACGCCATGATCGAATCCATCGACCCCGCCGCCGCCCTGCGCACGCCGGGGGTGGTGGCCGTCTACACCTGGCAGGACGTGCCCCAAAAGCGCTTCACCATGGCCGGCCAGACCTGGCCCGAGCCCTCCCCCTACGACCGGCTCATTCTGGACAAACACGTCCGCTTTGTGGGGGACGCGGTGGCCATCGTGGCCGCCGAGACCGAGGAGGCCGCCCGCCAGGCCTTAAAGCGCATCAAGGTGAAGTATCAGGCGCTGCCCGCGGTGCTGGATGCCCATGAAGCCCTGGACGGCCCGGTGCTGGTGCACCCGGAAGAGGACTGGAAGGCCCTGTGCCCCGTGGGGGCGGACAACCGCCGCAACCTCTGCGCCTCCGGCGCGGACGCCGACGGCGACGTGGAAAAGGTGCTGGCCGATTGCGACGTGGTGGTGGAGCATACTTACAACACCCAGGCCTGCAACCAGGCCATGATGGAGACCTTCCGCACCTACACCGAGCTGGACGCCTACGGGCGGCTGCATGTGGTGTCCTCCACCCAGATCGTGTTCCATGTGCGGCGCATCCTGGCCAACGCCCTGGACATCCCCAAATCCAAAATTCACGTGGAAAAGCCCCGCATCGGCGGTGGCTTCGGCGCAAAGCAGACGGTGGTGGCGGAGGTGTACCCCGCCTTCGTCACCTGGAAAACAGGCCGCCCCGCCCGGATGATCTATTCCCGGGAGGAGAGCCTCATCGCATCCAGCCCCCGCCACCCCATGGAGGTGAAGGTGCGGCTGGGCGCGAGCAAGGAGGGCGCCATCCGTGCCCTGGACGTTTACACCCTGTCCGACACCGGGGCCTACGGCGAGCACGGCCCCACCACCGTGGGCCTTTCCGGCCACAAGTCCATCCCCCTTTACACCGGGGGTCTCGAAGCCTTCCGTTTTTCCTGGGACGTGGTCTACACCAACCACCAGTCCTCCGGGGCCTACCGGGGCTACGGCGCAACGCAAGGCATCTTCGCCGTGGAGAGCGCGGTGAACGAGCTGGCCGGGCGGCTGGGGCTGGACCCGGTGGAACTGCGGATGAAGAATATCGTGCGCCAGGGCCAGACCATGCCCGCCTACTACAACGAGCCGGCCTCCGCCTGCGCGCTGGACCGGTGCCTTGCCAAATGTGCCCAGCGCTTCGGCTGGGCGGAAAAGTACCCCGTGCGGGACATGGGCGGCGGCAAGATCCGCGCCGCCGGCGTGGCCATCGCCATGCAGGGTTCCGGCATCTCCGGGGTGGATGTGGGCAGCGCCACCATCAAGCTGGGGGACGAGGGCTGCTATGACCTCGCCATCGGCGCGGCGGACATGGGCACCGGCTGCGACACCATCCTGGCCCAGATCGCCGCCGACTGCCTGGACTGCGATGTGGACGACATCTCCGTCTTTGGCGCGGACACCGACGCCTCCCCCTACGATTCCGGCTCCTACGCCTCCTCCACCACCTATGTCACCGGCAAGGCGGTGGAAAAGGCCTGCGCCCAGCTCAAAAGGCGCATCTGCGCCCTGGCGGCCCAGATGCTGGGCTGCGAACCCGAAGCAGTGGAGTTCGCGGGCCGCACCGTGCGCCGGCTGGACGGCAAGGGCGAAGCGGGCCTTGCCGACATCGCGGGCCGCGCCATGTGCGGCAGCGCCCCGGCTTTGCAGGTCACCTGCTCCCACTCTTCGCCCACCTCGCCGCCCCCCTTCATGGCGGGCATGGCCGAGGTGGAGGTGGACACCCGCACCGGCGGCGTGAAGGTGCTTCACTACACCGCCGTGGTGGACTGCGGCACCCCCATCAACCCGAACCTGGCCCGGGTGCAGACGGAAGGCGGCCTTGTGCAGGGCATCGGCATGGCCCTGTTCGAGAGCATCACCTACAACGAGACCGGCCATCTGGCGGAAAATTCCTTCCTGCAGTACAAGATCCCCACCCGGCTGGATATAGGCGAACTGGACGTGGCCTTTGAGGCCAGCTACGAGCCCAGCGGCCCCTTCGGCGCAAAGTCCATCGGCGAGATCGTCATCAACACCCCCGCGCCGGCCATCGCCCACGCCGTCTACCGGGCCACCGGCGTGTGGCACCGCCGGCTGCCCATCACCCCGGAAAAGGTGCTGCTGGGCATGAAGAAGAATGGCTGAGCATCTCATCCTGCTGGCGGCAGGCAGCGCCCGCCGCTTCGGCGAGAATAAATTACTGCGCCCGCTGAACGGCAAGCCCCTCTACGCCCACGGCCTCGCCGCCCTGCTGGCGGCGGCAAAATCGCGCCCGAACGCCGGCGTGACGGTGGTCAGCCGAACGCCGGAAATCCTGGCGGCGGCCCGTGCCGCCGGGGCAAAGGCGGTGGAGAGCCCCTTGAGCGAACGGGGCCTTTCCTTCACCATCAAGGCGGCGCTGGACGCATTGGAGCCGCTGGCCGAAAGCGACTATCTGCTCTTCGCGGTGGCGGACCAGCCCTTCCTCACCGCCGACAGCGTGGCGGCGCTGCTGGAACAGGCCGCCCCGCCCACGCTGGGGGCCACCCTCTGCTTTGGCGAAACGGTGGGCAGCCCAACCCTCTTTTCCGCGTCGCTGGCGAACGGCCTGCGGGCCCTGGAGGGCGATTCCGGCGGCCGGGCGGTGCTTTGCGCCCTGGGGGATAAATGCCTGCGGGTGCAGGCAGAAAGCGAACGGGAACTGGAGGACATCGACCTGCCCGGCCAGCTGCCAGGCGGAACTTGAAACATGTCACAAAAGGAAAGGCGGCGATGAGGATGAAACGAGTGCTGGTCACCGGCGCGGGCGGCTTTGTGGGCGCGCGCATCATGGCGCAGCTGGGCGATGGGCTGGAGCTTGTGGCCGCGCCCGCGGGCGCGCTGCGCACGGCAGGGCCGGAGGAAGTGGAGCGGCTGGTGGACGCCGCCGCGCCGGAGGTCATCCTGCACACGGCGGCCATTTCAGACACCGGCTATTGCGAGCAGCACCCGGAGGAGTCCTTCCGGGCCAACGTGGAACTGCCGGTGTGGCTGGCCCGGGCCGCCCGGCACGCGGGGGCGAAGCTGGTGGCTTTCAGCTCCGACCAGGTCTATGCCGGGCTGGAGGGCCCCGGCCCCTTCGATGAGGCCGTGCCCCTGCACCCCGCAAACATCTATGGCCGCCACAAGCGCCAGGCGGAAGAGCGGGTGCTGGACCAGCTGGACTCGGCGGTGCTGCTGCGGGCCACCTGGCTGTACGATTTGCCCGGCGGCGGACTGCCCATCCGGGGCAATCTGCCCCTCAATCTGCTGGCAGCGGCCAAAGAGGGAAGAAGGCTGGCCTTTTCCGCCGGCGACCTGCGGGGCGTGACCTGGGCGCGGCAGGCGGTGGAAAACCTGCTGCCCGCTTTGGAATGGCCGGGGGGCGTTTACAACTTCGGCTGCGAGAGCAGCGGCGACATGTACGCCACCGCCCTGGAATTCTGCCGGCTGCTGGGGCTGAACGAGCCGCCGGTGGAAAAAGCCTGCTGGCAGCGGTGCCTTGCCATGGACGGCGGAAAAGCCCGCCGGCTGGGGGCGGACTTTGGCGGCACGGCGGAGGGGTTTGCCCGGTGCCTTGCCGCCCGGAACAAATAAAAAGAGGGAGCGCCTTTTTACCTTTTCAAAAGACGCTCCCCTTTTTTTATCAGCGGAACCAGATGCCCATCTCGTATTTGAAGGTGCGGTAGTTCTGCATGGTGCACTCATAGGCGTACTGGCGGATGAGGGCGCCGGTGGAGTCGTACTCGCCGAACACCATGGCCACACCGCTGTTCACCGTCCAGTTGCCGTCGCCGCAGAGAGACCCGTTGGACACGATGCTGGAATAGGGCACCTCAAAGCTCTCTTCCAGCGAGAAGGTGCGCTGGTTTTCGTCGATGCGGTAGATGTACACCTGGCTGGCGTCGCCCTCCGAGCCGTAGAGGCCGCGGCCCACGCTGCCGTCCACCGTCAGCTCCAAATCGCGGCTGTTGATGGACAGGTAGTTGTTGTTGAACAGCGACAGGTAGTAAACGCCTTCCTCCCCGCCGTCGGCGTAGTACTCCACGCAGTGCTGGCCGTACTGGGGCACGAAGCCGCCCTCCTGGGCAAGGCACGCGTCCTCATAGGCGGTGCCCTCCCAGATGCGCTCGTCGCCCGCCAGCCAGTCCAGCGCGGGCTCGCCGTGCAGGTCCGCCACCTTCAGGATGGTGGAAGTCTCCCGGGAGGAGAGGATGACGCTGTCGCTTTCCGGCATGTACTGCAGGCTGTTCAGGTGGATCCAGTCCCACTCGCCCGCCTGCCAGAAAAAGTCGTCGGTGGCGGCCACCGGGCGGGTGATGCCGTAGTACTCCTGCAGGAAGGCGCTGAAGTTGACAAGCTCGGTCACCTCGCCGGTCTCGGTGTCGATGGAAAGCAGCCGGTCCTCCACCGTGTCGTTGCCCCGCTCTTCCGCCAGGGCCAGCACCTCGCCGTCCGCGCCCCAGCCGATGTCGTGGTGCAGGTCATATCCGCCCAGATCGCACACCCAGGTCACCTGGCCCAGCCCGTTGATGCGGGCCAGTTTGGAGGAGGACACGCAGGTGAGGATCTCGTCGCCGCAGAACAGCACCCGGTCCAGGCCGTAGCCTTCCAGCACCATCTCATAGCGCATCACGCCGTCGTTGTCGAAAAAGAAGCCGTAACCCAGATAGCCGTTCACCCGCATCATGGCGAACAGGCCGTCGGCCTGGGCCGCGGCGGACTCGCCCTCGGTCACCTCCAGCTGGGTGGCGTAGCCGGAGCGGGTCTGGGGCATGTCCACCGTGAAGTGGATGGTCTGCCGGGTGTTGCCCCACTTGCCGCTGATGTTCAGGGTGACCTCGTTCACCTCGCCCGGCACAAGGCCGATGAGCTGGAACTCGTGGGCCTTGACGTAGTCTTTGCCGGAGGCGTCCGCCGCCTCGGCTGTGAAATCGGCCAGCCCGTCCACATGCACGGTGTAACTCACCGAGGTGGCCATGTCGGTCTCAAAATAGAGATACAGGCCGTTGCTTCCGGTGCCGTAGGGGTTCAGGATGGCCAGCGGCATGGAGGCGGTCCATTCCAGGTCGGAATTGTGTTTCAGTTCCTCCACCACCTGATACAGCCGTTCCTGCACGCCCTCGTCGTAGTAGGTGAAGCCCTCCTGCTCAATGTCCTGGGGCACCAGCTGCAGGGCTTTCAGCCCGTCGCCCAGGTCGGCCTCGGCCAGGTCCACCTCCCACTGGCTGCTCTGGGCCACCACGTCGCCGGTGGAGAAGGTCCAGTCGGTGCGGGCGGCCTGCTCCCGGGCCGTGAAGGCCTTGGAGCCCAGCACCACAACGATGGGGATAAGCACTGCCAGCGCCAGCAGCACCACCCCCGCCAGGATCATCCATTTCCATATTCGTTTGACATTCATTCTGTATCCACCTGCTTTACAGTAGATTCAACACCAGCAACAGCAGCCCCACTGCCGTGAGGATGGTGCCGGTGAGGCGGTTGAGTAAAAGGGACTCGGCTGTGGCGGCGATGCGGGCGGCCAGCTGCGCCCAGAAAAGGGTGAACGCCGCGCAAAGCGCCAGAGGAAGAAGCCGGGGGGCGCTGCCCAGAGCAAAGTGGCTCGCCGCGCCCAGCAGGGCGGAAAAGGTCATGATGAACACGCTGGTGCCCACCGCCGTTTTCAGTTCGTAGCCCAGCACGAAGGTCAGCACCATCAGCATCATCATGCCGCCGCCCGCGCCGAACACCCCGCACACCAGGCCCACCGCCCCGCCGCCCACGGCGCTCATCCACACCCGGCGCTTGCCGCCGCCGGGGCCGGCGGGATGGGCGGGGGCCAGGATGGGAAAGAACAAAAAACGCAGACCCAGCACCAGGGCCATCACCACCGAAAAGCCGCCGAGGGTGTTGTCCGGCAAAAAGGTGGAAAGCCAGCTGCCCGCCACGGTCATGCACAGCACGCCCGCCATCATCACCAGCCCGTTGCGCAGGTCGATGGAGCCGTTTTTGGCGTAGGTGCGGGCGCTGGCGGCGCTGGCCAGCACGTCGCTGGCCAAAGCGATGCCGATGGCCTCATAGGCGGGCAGCCCCAAAAGGGTGACCAGCATGGGGGTGATCACGATGGCGGCGCTCAGGCCGGCAAAGCCGGTGCCCAGGCCCGCCCCGGCGCCCGCCAGAAAACAGATCAATATCTCGAACCGGAGTTCGCTCAAAATGAAGGACTTCCTTTCAGAAAAACGGGCTGTTCCGGCCCTGTGGATTCCAAGATAGCAGACGCGCCTTAACCGGGGCTAAAGAGAAAAACGGAGGAAAAGCACCCGCGGCACGGCAGACCATTTCAAGTATATCAAAACCATCCGGAAAGTGGGATAAAAAATTGAAAAACAGCAAAAAAATTCCCGAACTGTGCCTGCTCATGACGAAATTTCCGCTCAAAACGGCCGGGCGGGCGCCGCGCCGCTTTCTGCCCGCGGCGGACCCGGCGCTTTGAACCAAAACACAGAACAAAAACCGGCGCACCGCGTTTGGCGGTGCGCCGGTTTTCTGGCTTATTCAGCGAGCCGTGCTCTCGAATTCCCGATCACCGGGGGTTCTTGATGGCAGCCTGGGCGGCGGCCAGACGGGCGATGGGCACACGGAAGGGGGAGCAGGACACATAGTCCAGGCCCACGCGGTGGCAGAACTCCACGCTGGTGGGGTCGCCGCCGTGCTCGCCGCAGATGCCCAGGCCCAGATCGGGGCGGGTCTGGCGGCCCAGCTTCGCGGCCATCTCCACCAGCTTGCCCACGCCGTTCTGGTCCAGGTGAGCGAAGGGATCGCTCTCGTAGACCTTGTTGTCGTAGTAGTAGCTCAGGAACTTGCCCGCGTCGTCGCGGCTGAAGCCGAAGGTCATCTGGGTCAGATCGTTGGTGCCGAAGCTGAAGAACTCGGCTTCCTTGGCGATCTCGTCGGCGGTCAGGGCCGCGCGGGGGATCTCGATCATGGTGCCCACTTCGTACTTCATGTCAACGCCGGCCTCGGCGATGATCTTGTCGGCGGTGGCCACCACCACGTCCTTGACGAACTTCAGCTCCTTGACCTCGCCCACCAGGGGGATCATGATGTGGGGAACGATCGCGACGCCGGTCTCCTTGGAGACGTTGATGGCGGCGTTGATCACAGCGGTGGTCTGCATCTCGGCGATCTCGGGATAGGAGACAGCCAGGCGGCAGCCGCGGTGGCCCATCATCGGGTTGAACTCGTGCAGGCTGTCGATGACGGTGTGCAGCTTCTCCACGGTCACGCCCAGGTCCTTGGCCAGGTCCACGATCTCCTCTTCCTTGGTGGGCAGGAACTCATGGAGCGGGGGATCCAGGTAGCGGATGGTCATCGGGCGCTCGCCCATGACCTTGTACATGGCCTCGAAGTCACCCTGCTGATAGGGCAGGATCTTGGCCAGGGCCTTCTTGCGGTCCTCCACGTTCTCGGCGACGATCATCTCGCGCACGGCCTTGATGCGGTCGGCCTCGAAGAACATGTGCTCGGTGCGGCACAGGCCGATGCCCTCGGCGCCGAAGTTGACGCCCTGCTTGGCGTCGCGCGGGTTGTCGGCGTTGGTGAAGACCTTCAGCTGACGGGCAGCGTCGGCCCAGCCCATGAAGCGGCCGAAGTCGCCGCTGATGGAAGCCTCAACGGTGGGGATAGCCTCGCCGTAGATGTTGCCGGTGGAGCCGTCGATGGAGATCCAGTCGCCCCGCTTGTAGGTCTTGCCGCCCAGGGTGAACTCCTGCTTGTCGTAGTCCACAACGATCTCGCCGCAGCCGGAAACGCAGCAGGTGCCCATGCCGCGGGCCACAACGGCGGCGTGGCTGGTCATACCGCCGCGAACGGTCAGGATGCCCTGCGCCACGACCATGCCCTCGATGTCCTCGGGGCTGGTCTCCAGACGCACCAGCACGACCTTCTTCATGCTGCCGTTCTCAACGCTCTCCTTGGCGTCCTCGGCGGTGAACACCACCTGGCCGCAGGCGGCGCCGGGGCTGGCGGCCAGGCCCTTGCCGATGACCTCGGCCTTCTTCAGGGCCTCGGCGTCGAACTGGGGATGCAGCAGGCTGTCCAGCTGCTTGGGCTCCACGCGCAGAACGGCCTCGCGCTCGTCGATCATGCCCTCGTCCACCAGGTCGACGGCGATCTTCAGGGCGGCGGCGGCGGTGCGCTTGCCGTTGCGGGTCTGCAGCATGTAGAGCTTGCCATCCTCGATGGTGAACTCCATGTCCTGCATATCCTTGTAGTGGTTCTCCAGGCGGGTGGCGATCTCCACGAACTGGTCGTACACCTCGGGCATCTGATCCTTCAGGTGGGCGATGGGGGAGGGGGTGCGGATACCGGCAACCACGTCCTCGCCCTGGGCGTTGATCAGGTACTCGCCGAACAGAGCCTTTTCACCGGTGGCGGGGTTGCGGGTGAAGGCGACGCCGGTGCCGCTGTTGTTGCCGCTGTTGCCGAACACCATGGCCTGCACGTTGACGGCGGTGCCCCAGTCGTAGGGGATCTCGTTCATGCGGCGGTAGACGTTGGCGCGGGGGTTGTCCCAGCTGCGGAACACGGCCTTGACGGCCTCGATCAGCTGGACCTTCGGGTCGGCGGGGAAGTCGCTGCCCATCTTGCTCTTGTACAGGTCCTTGAACTTGGCGACCAGGGCCTTCATGTCGTCGGCGTCCAGCTCGGTGTCCAGCTTCACGCCCTTGGCTTCCTTCATCTCGTCGATGATCTTCTCAAAGTCGCTCTTGCTCAGCTCCATCACAACGTCGCTGAACATCTGGACGAAACGGCGGTAGCTGTCGTAGGCGAAACGGGGGTTGCCGGTCTTGGCGGCCAGGCCCTCCACCACTTCGTCGTTCAGGCCCAGGTTCAGGATGGTGTCCATCATGCCGGGCATGGAGGCGCGGGCGCCGGAACGCACAGACACCAGCAGGGGGTTCTTCACATCGCCGAACTTCTTGCCGGTGATCTCCTCCATCTTGCCGATGTACTCGTAGATGTCGGCCATGATCTCCTCGTTGATCTGACGGCCGTCCTTGTAGTACTGGGTGCAGGCTTCGGTGCTGATGGTGAAGCCCTGCGGCACAGGCATGCCCGCGTTGGTCATTTCGGCCAGGTTCGCGCCCTTGCCGCCAAGGATCTCACGCATGTCCTTGTTGCCTTCACTGAACAGGTACAGATACTTCTTGCTCAATATTCTCGACCTCCATAAAAGATTCCACGTCCCGCGGGGCGGGATGCCCCGCCAAACGATAAGAACGCGCATAATATTATAGCAAATCGCGCCGCCAAGCGCCAGAGGTTTTGGCTTTTTTTGTCCATTGATTTACGGATTTTTTTGCGATCCGGGCCTCCTTCAGGCTTGCAAAGGCGAAAAAAGCATGGTAACTTAAACTGGGGCAGGTTTTGCCGCGGCAGAAACGCCGCCCCGCCCCGCGAAAAAGGAGAGGACACCCATGTTTTTCAAAAAGCAGAGCGCCGGGGCCGACTGGCTGGTGGCGGGCCTTGGCAACCCCGGCAAAAAATACGAGGGCACCCGCCACAACGCGGGCTTTGACGCGCTGGATTTTATCGCCCGCCGGTGGAACGCCCCCGCGCCCCGGGTCAAGTTCGAGGGCCTTCTGGCCCAGGCGGCGGTGAACGGGCGCAAGGTCATCCTGCTCAAGCCCCAGACCTTCATGAACCTTTCCGGGCGCAGCATCGGCGCGGCGGCGAGCTTTTACAAAATAGACCCCGCCCATGTGATCGTGCTGTGCGACGACGTGACCCAAAGCCCCGGCAAGGTGCGCATCCGGCCCTCCGGCTCGGCGGGCGGCCACAACGGCCTGAAAGACATCATCGCCCGGCTGGGCAGCCAGGAGTTCCCCCGGGTGCGGCTGGGGGTGGGCGAAAAGCCCAGCCCCGAGTATGACCTGGCCGACTGGGTGCTGGGCCGCCTTTCCGGCGCCGACCGCAAAGCCTTTGAAAGCCGTTTGGAGGACGTGGCGGACGCGGTGGAACTCATCATGGACGGCAGGCTCTCCGAGGCCCAGAACCGCTACAACCGATGAAGAAAAACCGTGTCGTTTGCAAAAACGACGCGGTTTTTTTCATGCCGGCTGCGATAAAGCGGGGGCTTTGTTTCGTTTTATGGATGCGGGCGCAAAAACGCCCGCCCGAAAGGAGGACGCGCTTTATGAAACGTTTGGCAGCGCTGGCCCTGGCGGCGGCTTTGAGCCTGAGCCTTTCCGGCTGCGGGGCCGGCACATTGAGGAGCATGGAGTGGGCCATCCGGCCCGCATATGAGTTTGAGGCGGTGGAGCCGGTGGCGGACACCGCCACCGTGGCCGCCGGCATGGTGAGCCAGCGCCCCGGCGAGGCGGGGTATTATCTGGCAAAGACCGCCGCGGGCTGGGGCGTGCTGGACGCCGCCAGCGGCGGCGTGGCCGCGCCCGCGGCTTTTGTGACCCAGCCCATTCGCTGCGGCGCGGGCCATCTCTACGACCAGGGCCTCTATGAGGGGGAGCGCTGGTACAGCTGGGAGGAGCTGGAGGCCCTGGACGCCCAGCTGGAGGACATCGGCACCAGCTTTCGGATGGAGGTGGGCCACGGCGGCGGCTCCAACCGCTTTCTGGCGGATGGGGCGGGCGCGGTGAGCGCCGTCAGCTTCGGCGAGGCAAGCATGACCATCCGCCCGCTGAGCGAAATTGAAGGTTTGCCCGGCCTCATCCCGGTGCAGCAGGGGGCCCTGCGCGCCGGCTGGACCGGCGAGGATCCCGCCGCCTGGGAGGACTTTGTGCTGGAGCACGATGGCCGCTTCGCGGCGGCCTCTTCCGACGGCACGCTGCTCACCGGCTTCGTTTATGAAGCCGCCTGCATGGGCACCGGCGAGGCCATCGCCGTCTGCAAAGAGGGCAAGTGGGGCTATGTGGACGCCTCGGGCAAAGAGATCGTCCCCTGCGAATACGAACCCTTCTGGGGCGTCAAGTGGGAATGGAACGAGGCTTCGGGCAAAAGCGAGCCGGTCACCGGCATTTACCCCGCCCCCTTCACCGAGGGGTGCGTGGTGGTGAAAAAGGACGGCCAGACCGGCGTGCTGAAGGCCGACGGCAGCTGGCTTTTGAAGCCGGGCCAGGTGGAGGACGCGGCCCCCGCCTTCGGCGGCCTGCTCTGGGTCAAGACCGGCGGAAAATGGGGCGCGGTGAAGCTGCCTGGCTGACGACGCTTCTCCCTTGCGTTCGAGCGCTTTTGCCGTTACAATAAAAGCATAGAGAAACGCGCACCCCGCCGGGCAAGGCCCGGCGGGGCGCTGCCCTGTGCGCCAAAACGGCTGTTTTCAGAAAGGTGACCCCATGTTCGACATCCTCAAAAACACCACGGAATACAAAAAACTCAAAAGCCACCTGGCGGCGAAGGGCCCGGCGGCCCTCTTCGGCCTGCCCCCGGCGGGCCGCGCCCAGATGCTGGCGCTGCTGGCCGCCGAGAGCCGCCGCCCCCTGCTGGCGGTCACGGCGGGGGAGGCGGAGGCCACCCGCCTCGCGGCGGACTTTTGCGCCTTCGGCCTTCCGGCGGCGGTGTTCCCGCCCCGGGATTTTCTGCTGCGGCCCATCGAGGGCGCCGGGCGGGAATATGAATACCGGCGGCTGGCGGTGCTGGGCGATCTGGTGGGCGGGCGCCTTGGGGCGGTGTGCGTGCCCGCCGAGGCCCTTTTGCAGTACACCATGCCCAAGGAGGAGTTCTGCCGCAACACCCTGACCCTCAAGCCCGGGCTGGAGCTGCCCCTCGCCAAACTGGAAGAGCGCCTGTTCGACGCGGGCTACCACCGGCGGGGCCAGGTGGAGGGGCCGGGGCAGTTCAGCGTGCGGGGCGGCATCGTGGACATCTGGCCCCCCGAGGCCAAAAGCCCCGCCCGGTGCGAGTACTGGGGCGACGAGATCGACACCTTGGCCTCCTTCGACGTGCTCAGCCAGCGGCGGGACGGCGAGCTGGAAAAGCTGCACATCAGCCCGGCCCGGGAGGTGCTGTTCGGCTCCGCCCCCGAGACCGCCGCCGCCCTGCGCAGCGCCCTGGCCAAAGAGACGGGCCGCCGGGCCGCCGCCATGGAAAAGGCCATGGAGGCGGACCTTGCCCAGCTGGACGCGGGCCTTGTGCCCGAGGCGCTGGACAAGTACCTGGGGGTGCGCTACGAAAAGCCCGCCACCCTGCTGGATTATTTCGACGCGCCGATCCTGGTGCTGGAGGAGCCCAGCGCCATCCGGGAGGCCCAGAAGGCCGCCGCCTTCCGCCGCAGCGAGGAGCTGAAAGGCCTCTACGAGCAGGGGGCGATCTGCCCCGGGCTGGACGTGCTCTATGAGGACATGCCCTACCTGCTGGCGGCGGCCCAGAAGAACACGAGCCTGTGCTGCGAGAACTTCGCCCGCACCCTGCCGGGGCTGGAGCTGAAAGAGATCATCAACGCCCCCGCCCACGCCCGCCCGCCGTTTTCCGGCGAGGCGGCATCCCTGGCGGAGGACCTGGAAGCCCTCACCCGCCAGGGCTTCGCGGTGGACGTGCTGGCGGGCACCGGGCGGGCCGCCGCGGCCCTGGCCAAGGACCTGGCGGACAAGGGCTTCCGGGCGGGCACCGCCAAGGACATGGTGGCCAGCCCCGGGGCGGTGGCGGTGCGCGCCGGCCACACCAGCGCCGGCGCGGAGTATCCCTTTGCCCGCTACGCCCTGCTCACCAGCCGCCGGGCGGGGGAGGGGGAAAAGAAAAAGCCCGCCCGCAAAAAGGACAAAAACGCCCTTTCCAGCCTCACCGACATCGCCCCCGGCGATTACGTGGTGCACCAGAACCACGGCATCGGCATGTACACCGGCATCCAGCGGCTGGAGGTGCAGGGCGTGGTGAAGGACTATCTGAAGCTGCTCTACGACAAGGGCGACACGCTGTATGTGCCGGTGACCCAGCTGGACCTGCTCAGCCGCTACACCGCCCCCGGCGACGGGGAGAAGGTGAAGCTGGCCCGGCTGGGCGGCCAGGAGTGGGCCCGCACCCGCCGCAAGGTGAAGGCCGCCGCCGCCGAGATGGCCCAGGAGCTCATCGCCCTCTACGCCAAGCGCCAGCAGGCCAGGGGCACCGCCTTCCCGCCGGACGGCGACTGGCAGCGGGACTTCGAGACCCGCTTTGAGTACGAGGAGACCGCCGACCAGCTGGCGGCGGCCGCCGAGATAAAGAAGGACATGGAGAACCCCTGGCCCATGGACCGGCTGCTCTGCGGCGACGTGGGGGTGGGCAAGACCGAGGTGGCCCTGCGGGCGGCCTTCAAGTGCGTGATGGGGGGCAAGCAGTGCGCCATCCTGGCCCCCACCACCATCCTGGCCTGGCAGCACTACAGCAACATGCTGGCCCGGATGGAGGCCTTCCCCATTCAGCTGGGCCTTTTGTCCCGCTTTAGAACCAAAAAACAGCAGGAGCAGACCATCAAGGGCCTGCGCTCCGGCACGGTGGACATCGTGGTGGGCACCCACCGGCTGCTCAGCGATGACATCAAGTTCCACGACCTGGGGCTGGTCATCATCGACGAGGAACAGCGCTTCGGCGTTAAGCACAAGGAGAAGCTGAAGGAGGCCTTCATCGGGGTGGACATGCTCACCCTCTCGGCCACCCCCATCCCCCGCACCCTGAACATGGCCATGAGCGGCATAAGGGATATGAGCACCATCGAAGAGCCGCCGGTGGAGCGCCAGCCCATCGAGACCTATGTGATGGAGTACGACCCGGTGATTTTGGCCCAGGCCATCAAGAAGGAGCTGGCCCGGGGCGGCCAGGTCTACTACCTGCACAACCGGGTGGACAGCATCGAGGCCGCCGCCGGCATGGTGGGGCGGATGGTGCCCGGCGCCCGGGTGGGCGTGGCCCACGGCAAGATGACCGAGGAGCAGCTGGGCAGGGTGTGGCAGCAGCTGCTGGACGGCGAGATCGATGTGCTGGTGTGCACCACCCTCATCGAAACCGGCGTGGACGTGCGCAACTGCAACACCCTCATCATCGAGGATGCCGACCGCATGGGCCTTGCCCAGCTGTATCAGATACGGGGCCGGGTGGGCCGCTCGGGCCGCAAGGCCTACGCCTACTTCACCTTCCGGCGGGATAAGGTCCTCACCGACGTGGCGGCCAAGCGCCTTTCCGCCATCCGGGAGTTCACCAGCTTCGGCTCGGGCTTCCGCATCGCCATGCGGGACCTTCAGATCCGCGGCGCGGGCAGCCTTTTGGGCCAGAGCCAGCACGGCCACATGCAGGCGGTGGGCTATGACCTTTATATGAAGATACTGGCCGGGGCGGTGGCGCTGGCCAAGGGCGAAGCCCCGCCGCCGGACAAGGCGGACTGCCTCATCGACATCACGGTGGACGCTTTCATCCCCGACAGCTACATCCCCGAGGCGGCGGGCCGCATCGAGGCCTACAAGCGCATCGCCGCCATCGAGACCGCCGAGGACGCCTCCGACGTGCTGGATGAGCTCATCGACCGCTACGGCGATGTGCCGAAGAGCGTGTCCGGCCTGGTGGACATCTCCCTCATCCGGGTCACGGCGGCGAAGGCGGGGGTGTATGAGATCGGCCAGAAGCGGGACACCCTGCTGCTCTATTCCGACAAGCTCACCCCCGCTTCCATCAAGGCGGCCGCCGCCGCGCTGCCGGGCAGGGTGATGGTGAACGCCGGGGCAAAGCCCTACCTGGCGGTGCGGGTGGACCGGGGCGAAGCGCCCCTCGCCGCGCTGCGGGCGGTGCTGGAAGCCCTGGCGGGCGATTGAAAAACCGCCTTCCGGGCGATATAATAGAAAAAAACGCCCCTTGGCGGACGGGGCGCTGTGAAAAGGGGAGGATACGGCGATGAAGATTCTTTGTTCCAACTGCGGGCTTCGCTATGACCCCGCGGTGAACAATGGCATCTGCCCTCATTGCGGGCGCTACAACGAGGCCCCGCCGGAGGCCTTTGCGCCCCAGGCGGAGGAAGAGGCGGAGCCACGGTGCGATGCGGACCCGGAGCTGTGGGCCCCGCCCGCGCCGGTGCGGCGGCGGGTCAGCCGGGCCGCCCTCGCGCTGTTCATCCTGTTTTTGGCGGTGTTCGCGGTGGAATGCGCGGTTTTTCCGCTGGCGGCCCGGGCCGCCAGGGCAGGGCAGGCCCAGGCGGCGTATGTGCCCCAGGCCGCGGCGGAAAGCGCCGCCCAGAACGAGGCCTTCGCCTTCGGCCCCGCCGGGCGGCAGGTGCTGGTGGGCCAGGCCCAGCGGCTGGGCTCCATCCGCGGCACGGAGGAAGGCGCCGAGGTGCTGCGCGTCTGGTGCGAGGTGGATAAGGAGCAGGACTACCGTTCCGACTGGGCCGCCGACACATTTTTGCAGGCGGGGGACGTTTACTATCCCGCCATCCAGACCTACGACCTGGAACAGTTCTACCCCGAGCTGGCCGCCGAGGCGCTGGACCCCTACGCCTTCCAGAGCGTTTCCATGGACGAGGGCTGGCTTTACTTCCTGGTGCCGGAGGGTGCGGCGGGGCACACTTTGTGGCTCCAGTGCCAGACCCTTGACCGGGACTATAACATCAGCGAAGCGGCCATGACGGGCATTGACCTGACTGTGACGGAAGGGAGCGTGAGCGTCGAATGAACCGGCAGAACAGCCGTCCCGGCCTGCTCATGTGGGCCCTGGCCGCCCTGGCCCTGGCCGCCGCGGTGGCCCGCTTCGCGGCGGGCATGTCCGGGCTGGACAACGCCCGCTACGCCGGCGACTGGAACGTGAGCACCGACCAGATGAGCGTGCAGACCATCGACACCCCCGAATGGGGCGAGACCTTTTACGACTATTATCTGGTCAGCTTCCGGCTGACCAACCACAGCCAGCGCCCGGTGGACCTGGACGAATACACCTTCGAGGCCGTGCCCCAGAAGGGGGACGAATGGGCCGCCCGCTTCGATTCCGATTGGGACAGCGAGGCCGCCTATACCCTGCGGCCCCAGGTGCCCCAGGGCTGCACCGCCCCGGTGAGCATGGTGCTGCGGGTGGACCCGGAGGAACTGGGCAGCAGCACGCTGGACATCCTCTTCGAGGACTACGCCGGCGGCATCCTTCTGGGGCAGATCACCCTGCCGGGATGAACTTCAAAGCGGCCTTTGCCATGAGGGCGAAGGCCGCTTTTTTGCGCCGCAAAAAGATTTTATCTTCGTTCATATTTTCTTCATATCAAGAGGATATGCTATAAACATGAAAATAAGGCGGCGAGCCGCCATCCCAAATAAGCACAAAGGCGGTGTTTTATGAAGACGCGCGGGCCGAAAAACCCCAACAAGGTGCTGATCTATTACTGCATCGGCGCGCTGGTGGCGCTGCTGGTGTTCAACTGGCTCATCTTCCCCCAGATGATGCGGGGCGCAGTGATCGAGGTGACCTACAACCAGTTCCTGGCCGACCTGTCTGCGGGCAGCGTGGTGGCCGTGGAGGAGGACTCCACCGCCGGCACCATCACCTATCGGATGAAGGACGAAAACGGGCGAGACCGCATCTGCCAGACCGCCATCGTCAACGACCCCGACCGGGTGGACCGCATCCTGGCGGCCACCGGCCCCGACGGCAGCGCCGTGCAGTACGGCGGCGTGGTGCCCACCCAGGCGTCCCCCGCCATGAACCTTTTGTTCGGCGTGGTGCTGCCGGTCATCATCATGGTGGCGGCGGGGCAGCTGCTCATGCGCTACATGTCCAAAAAGATGGGCGGGCCCAACGCCATGAGCTTCGGCAAGTCCAACGCCAAGGTGTATGTGGAGGCCCAGACCGGCAAGACCTTTGCCGACGTGGCCGGCCAGGACGAGGCCAAGGAGGCCCTGGCCGAGATCGTGGATTTCCTCCACAACCCCGGCAAATACAACAGCATCGGCGCCACCCTGCCCAAGGGCGCGCTGCTGGTGGGCCCTCCGGGCACCGGCAAGACCCTGCTGGCCAAGGCGGTGGCGGGCGAGGCCCATGTGCCCTTCTTCTCCATCTCCGGCTCGGAGTTCGTGGAGATGTTCGTGGGCATGGGGGCGGCCCGCGTGCGGGACCTGTTCCGCCAGGCGGCCCAGAAGGCCCCCTGCATCGTGTTCATCGACGAGATCGACACCATCGGCAAAAGCCGCGACGGCGCCGCCGGCATGGGCGGCAACGACGAGCGGGAGCAGACCTTGAACCAGCTGCTCACCGAGATGGACGGCTTCGACGGCTCCAAGGGCGTCATCATCCTGGCCGCCACCAACCGCCCCGAAACGCTGGACAAAGCCCTTTTGCGCCCGGGCCGCTTCGACCGGCGCATCCCGGTGGAGCTGCCGGACCTGGAAGGCCGCGCGGCCATCCTCAAGGTGCACGCCCGCAAGGTGATGATGGACGAGAACGTGGACTACATGGCCATCGCCCGGGCCACCTCCGGCGCCTCCGGCGCGGAGCTGGCCAATATGATCAACGAGGCGGCGCTGCTGGCGGTGAAGAACGGCCGGCGCATCGTGCGCCAGAGCGACCTGGAGGAGGCGGTGGAGACGGTGATCGCCGGCTACCAGCGCAAGAACAAGGTGCTCAGCCAGAAGGAAAAGCGCATCGTGGCCTACCACGAGATCGGCCATGCCCTGGTGGCCGCCAAACAGACCGAAAGCGCCCCCGTCACCAAGATCACCATCGTCCCCCGCACCTCCGGGGCGCTGGGCTACACCATGCAGGTGCCCCAGGAGGAAACGAACCTCCTCAGCCGCGAAGAGGCGCTGAACAAGATCGCCACCTTCACCGGCGGCCGGGCCGCCGAGGAACTCATCTTCGGCAGCTGCACCTCCGGTGCGTCGGGTGACATCGAGCAGGCCACCCGCCTTGCCCGGTCGATGGTCACCCGCCTGGGCATGAGCCGCCAGTTCGACATGATGGCCCTGGAGACCACCGCCGGCAAGTACCTGAACGCCGACGCCACCCTGGCCTGCAGCGAGGGCACCGCCGAAAAGATCGACGAAGAGGTGCTTTCCATCATCAGGGAGGCCCACGAAAAGGCCACGGGCATCCTCAAGGAGAACATCGACAAGCTCCACGAGCTGGCCGCCTTCCTGATGGAGCGGGAGAGCATCACCGGCGAGGAATTCATGGAAATTCTGAACCGCCAGCCCCTGCCCGAGCAAAGCGCACAATAAAAAAATTCCCGCCAGCCCGTTTGGGCGGCGGGATTTTTTGCCGGTTGTAAGGCGGCCTTCCTTCCCGTATAATGAAAGAAGCTGAAAAAACGGGAGGAAACGGCACGTGATGAAAAAATGCCTGGCCCTGGCGCTCACTCTTGCGGCGGCGCTCACCTGGGCCTTTTCCGCCGCCGCCGGGTGGGAGGCGCCGGAAGGCGCGGTGAACGCCGAGGCGGTGGTGCTTTATAATGTGGACACCGGCACGGTGGTGTACGAGAAGAATTCCCGCCAGGTGCGGGCCGCCGCCAGCCTCACCAAAATGATGACCGCCCTGCTGCTGGCAGAAAGCGGCGAGGACCTTTCCCAGGCCTTCACCATCCCCGAGGAGCTGCGGGAGGAGTTCGACCGCATCCAGGCGGAGAACGGCTCGGACGCAGACCTGAAAATAGGCGAGACGGTGACGCTGGAAAGCCTGCTCTACGCCTGCCTTCTGCCCAGCGGCAACGACGCCGCCAGCGCCATCGCCTATTACCTGGGCAATGGGGACATGCAGGCCTTCTTTGACAGGATGAACGCCCGGGCCGCCCAGCTCGGGTGCGAAAACACCAGCTTTACCTGCGCCCACGGCCTCTACGGCCTGGAATATGGCAACCACTCCACCGCCTGGGACATGTTCCTCATCGGAAAGGCCTTCCGGGAGAACGACCTGCTGATGGAGGTGGTCACCCAGACCGGCTACTGGATGCCCCTCACCAACATGCACCCTGAGGCCGAGAGCGCCGGCGCACCCGCGGGCGCGGCCTACTACATCACCACCACCAACGTGATGCAGCTGCCGGACCAGGCGCTCTACCGCCCCTACATCCGGGGCATCAAGACCGGCTTCACCGACGAGGCGGGCCGGTGCTTCGTTTCCAGCGCCGAAAGCGGCGGCATGACCTGGCTGCTGGTGGTGATGGGCGCGCCCGTCCAGCTGGCCCAGGACGGCTTCAACTGGGCCTTCCACACCACCGCCGGCCTCTACGACTGGGCGCTGGTGAACTTCTGGCCGGTGGCCCTGCCAAACACCGAGACCCCCGTGGCCAGCGTGCCGGTGAAGTGGTGCGCCGAGGCCGAAACGGTGGGCCTCTACGCCGCCTCCACCCTCACCACCCTGCAATGCGCGGACAGCACCGTGGAAGTGGTGGCCGAGGGCCTGCCCGAGACGCTGGAGGCCCCGGTGCAAGCCGGGCAGACGGCGGGCCGGGCCGTGGTCTATGTGGACGGCGAAGCGGTGGGCACGGTGGAACTGGTCACCGCCGGCGCCTGCCAGCGCAGCGCCTGGCTCTATTATAAGGAACAGCTGGCCCCCTTTGCCCCCGCCCTCATCGCGGCGGCGGCGCTGGCGGCGCTGCTGCTCTTCTGGGCGGCGCGTGGCGCGAAGCGGCGCAAACGGCCCGCCTCCGTCCGGAGATAAACGCAGGAGCAAAAAGGTGCGCCTCATCAAACGGAGGCGCGCCTTTTTGTGCACTCCACAAAATTTTCACCGTTCTTTCCGGCTGATTTCACAATCCCCCCGTAAAATACACCGTAGCATTCGCCCAGCCCGGGCGAAGACAAGGAACAATGGGGGAATTGTTTTATGAGCAAGATCAAAACTGCCTGCGCGGGCGCGGCGGCCTTTGCCGGCCGGCACAAAAAAGCGGTCGTCGCGCTGGCGCTGCTGGCGGCAGCCGCTGCGGCCGCCGCTCTTTTCCTGCGCGGGCGCTTTGCCCGCCCGGCGAACCTGCCCGCCGTGGGCGGCAGCTACGTGCGCACCGTCACCCTGCAGAAAGGCACCCTGGAGGACTCCATCAGCGCCACCGGCACGGTGCAGAGCAGCGAGGTGTCCAACGTGACCACCGACCTGAAATACACCGTGAAGACAGTGGACGTGCAGGTGGGCGACTCGGTGGAGGCGGGGGACGTCATCTGCACCCTGGACACCTCCGAACTGGAAGAGAGCATCCAGAAGCTGCAGGAGAGCCTGGCCGACACCAAGGCCACCGCCCAGACACAGTATGAAAAGGCCCAGGCCAGCCTCACCGAGGCGGAGGAGAACGTCAAAAGCACCTACGACGACATGAAGGAGGCCGAAGACGAGCGGGAATCCGCCAAAAGCGCCTATGAGACCGCCGCCGCCGCAGTGAGCGGCTACCAGGCCGAGGTGGACGCCGCCAACGCCGACCTGCTCGCCAAGCTGAACGCCCGCCAAAGCGCCCTCGCCGCGTGGCAGGCGCTGGGCGGCTCGGTGGACGCGAACGGCGACCCAGTGGACCCGCCCGCCCCCACGGCGGAACCTGCCCCCGGCGACCCCAGCGGCGGGGAGCAGGCGGCCGCCTTTGCCCTGACGGCGGAGCAGGAGGCGGCCAAGGCCGCGCTGGTGGCGGCAAACAGCGAGTACCAGGCCGCCGAGCAGGCCCTCAAGACCGCTGAGGCCAACCTGCAGGCGGCCCAGTCCGCTTCGAGCTACACATCCCTCTCCAGCGCCTACACCCAGGCCCAGACCGTCTACGAGCAGGCCAAGACCACCTACGAGAACGCCGTCAAGACCAGCGAGACCGCCGAGGAAAGCCGGGACACCGCCCTGGAAAGCTACAACAAAGCCGGCGAGAGCGACGAGCTGGAGGACCTCCAGTCCCAGCTGGAAAAATGCACCCTGAAGGCCGAGACTTCCGGCAAGGTCACAGCGGTGAACGCCACGGTGGGCAGCGCCGTCGACGGCGCCGCCGCCACCATCCAGGACACCGACAGCCTGAAGATCTCCATCACCATCGCCGAGTACGACATCGGCAGCGTCAGCGAGGGCATGCGCGCCGTCATCACCAGCGACGTGATCGACGGCGAGATCAGCGGCACCCTCACCCAGATCTCGCCCACCGCCTCCGGCGGCGGCTCCTCCTCCAGCACCTTCTCCGCCGAGGTGACGGTGGATGACGAAAACAGCGGCCTGCTCATCGGCACCAACGCCAAGGTGCAGATCATCCAGTCCACCACCGAGGACGTGTTCACCGTGCCGCTGGACGCCATCGAGGAACAAGAGGACGGCGCCTCCGTTATCTATGTGCGCACCGGCGAGGAAGACGGCGAGCCCGTCTTTGAACAGGTGCAGGTGACGGTGGGCGCCTCCAACGACTACTACGCCGAAGTCAGCGGTGCGGACCTGGAAGAGGGCATGATCGTGCGGGCCTCCGCCGACCCGGAGGAAGCCACCGAAGAGGTGGGCGGTTCTTCCGACATGATGATGATGGGCGGCGGCGAAGTGGTCATCGCCGCGCCCGCGGACGGCGGCGCGGCCATGCCCTCCGGCGGCGGCAACATGGGCGGCGGCCGGCCCGGGATGGGAGGCTGACGGGGATGCAACAGCCAATCATCGAAATGCGCGGCATCGTCAAACGCTATTACATCGGCAAGCCCAATGAATTGGAGATCCTCCACGGCATCGACCTTGCGGTCTGGCCCGGCGAGTTCGTGGCCATCGTGGGCGAGAGCGGCAGCGGCAAATCCACCCTGATGAACATCATCGGCGTGCTGGACCGCCCCACCGAGGGCAGCTACACCCTGGACGGGGTGGACGTGGGCAAAGCCAAAGACAGCGAGCTGTCCGCCATCCGCAACCGCAAGATCGGTTTCGTGTTCCAGACCTTCAATCTCATCGGGCGCACCAGCGCCCAGAAAAATGTGGAGCTGCCCATGCTCTATGCCCGGGCGCCCGCCCGCCAGCGGGCAAAGCGGGCAAAGGAGCTGCTGGCCCAGGTGGGCATGAGCGAGCGGGCCGGCCACGAGCCGAACGAACTGTCCGGCGGGCAGAAGCAGAGGGTGGCCATCGCCCGGGCGCTGGCGAACGAACCGGCCCTGCTTCTGGCGGACGAACCCACCGGCGCGCTGGACTCCGCCACCAGCCGCACCGTCATGGACATCTTCCACGAATTGCACCGTCAGGGCATGACCATCGTGCTCATCACCCACAGCCAGCAGCTTGCCCAGGAGTGCCAGCGCATCCTCACGCTGCAGGACGGGCGCATCATCGGCGAGCGGAAGGGGGCGGGCCGCAGTGCTTGACAACATCCGCATGGCCTTCGCCAGCCTCTGGGCGGGCAAGATGCGCGCCCTGCTCACCATGCTGGGCATCATCATCGGCATCGGCTCGGTCATCGCCATCGTCACGGTGGGCGACTCCCTCTCCGGCTCCCTCACCGACAGCCTCCAGAGCTTCGGCGTGGGCAACATCACCGTCAGCCTGCAGCAGAAGAGCGAGAGCGACTCCGGCGGCGGGGCGGTGCGCATGTTCAGCATGGCCCGGCCCTCCGAGGAGGACCTCATCACCGACGCCATGCTGGAGGAATACCAGGCCGCCTACGCCGGCAGCATCTACGCCATCTCCCTGGAGAGCGCCCTGGGCACCGGCACGGTGGGCGGCGGCGAGGACACCGCTTCGGTGCAGGTGACCGGCGTCAACGCCCAGTACGCCGACGCCAACGAGCTGGAGCTGCTCTGCGGGCGCTTCGTCAAGGACTCCGACGGCGAGCGCCAGCTGGCGGTGGTCAGCGATCTTGCCTGCGAGAGCCTGTTCGGCCGCGCCGACGCTTCGGTGCTGGGCAAAAGCTTTCAGGCCGCCGTGGGCGAAAAGCTGCTCACCTTCTATGTGGCGGGCGTTTATGAATACGACGACAGCGGCTACTTCAGCATGACCGGCGAGGACCCGGTCACCGAGATGTACATCCCGCTGGCGGCGGCCCAGAAGCTGGGCGAAGCGGACAAGGGCTACCAGAGCTTCGCGGTGGTGGCCGCCTCCGGCGCCGACACCGCCGCCTTTCTGGACGAGACCGAGGCCTTCTTTTCCAGCTTCTACACCCGCAACGAGAGCTGGACGGTGACCGCCACCAGCATGGAGAGCCTTGTCGAGGAGATGACCAGCATGCTGGACACCGTCAAGCTGGCCATCAGCGCCATCGCGGCCATCAGCCTTCTGGTGGGCGGCATCGGCGTGATGAACATCATGCTGGTCAGCATCACCGAGCGCACCCGGGAGATCGGCACACGCAAGGCCCTGGGCGCCCGCCGCAGCGACATCCGTCTCCAGTTCATCACCGAGGCGGTGGTCATCTGCCTGGTGGGCGGCGCGCTGGGGGTGGCCCTGGGCGTGGCTTTGGGCAGCGTGGGCGCGTCCCTGCTGGGCTACGCCGTAAAACCCAGCCTTTCCGCCGTCCTCGTCGCAGTGGGCTTCTCCATGGCCATCGGCGTGTTCTTCGGCTATTACCCGGCGAACAAGGCCGCCAAGCTGGACCCCATCGACGCGCTGCGCTACGAGTGAGCGCCGGGCCCTCTTGCAAGCCGTGATATAATGATAGTATACTCCGCCGCGGGGCCTGCCGGAACAGGGCAGGCCCCGCGGCGGGCGTTCATGGAGAAAAGGAGAGTGATACGATGCGTTTTGCAACAAGCAAAAAACGGATTGGATTGGCCGCGTTGGCAATGGCTCTGGCCCTGGCGCTGGCCGGCTGCGGCGCAAAGCCGGTAACGGTGGACCCGGCGCCCTATCTGTCGGTGGAGTTCACCGGCATGAGCGGCGAGGGCACGGCCGGCTGGAATTTTGACAGCGAGGGCTTCGCCGCCGCCTGCGGCGAAGATGTGAAGGACGCGGCGGGCCTTGCCGCCTGCGTGGACGGCAGCCTGGACAAGGCGGAGGGCCTTTCCAACGGCGACACGGTCATCTTCCACTGGAACTGCGACGCCGAAACGGCACAGGAAGAGCACAACGCCGTCCTGGCGCCGGAAGACGCCGCCTTCACGGTGGAGGGGCTGGACGAATGGGTGACCGCCCTGGACCAGATCGGCCAGGAGGACTGGGATGCCCTGGCGGCCGCCGGTGAAGAGGCGCTGCGCCAGAAGGAGGGCGACTCTATCCTTTCCGCCGCCTGCCTGGGCGGCTACATGCTGGTGCGCCAGGACTTCAGCAGCGAGATGGTGGACGTTAATAACATGCTCTATGCGGCCTACAAGGTCCAGGCTCAGCTGCCGGACGGCAGCGCCCTGACCTACTACGCCGGCGTCGGTTTTGACGACCTGGTGCTCCATGGCGACGGCTCGGTGGAGGCCACCGGCGACTACGGCTTTATGGCCTACGGCAACATCGACGTGAATGCGGGCGGCAGGTACTACAACTTCACCGGCTTCGAGACGCTGGAGGACATGAACGCGGTGTGCATCGACGGATACTCCGGCATGTACGCGGTGGAGTCCAACGTGGCCGAGGCCGCGGCGTAAAAATGAAAAGCGCTCTCCCGGCGGGAGGGCGCTTTTTTGCGCGGGTCAGCCGTTTCGCCGCAGCCCCTCGTTCAGCTGCCGGGCGGTGCGCCGGGCGGCGGCCCAGCCGGCCAGCCAGAAGGCCAGGAACAGCGCGAGGAAGATGGCAAAATAGCTCAGGAAGCCCGCCAGGCTGTGCTCCATCCAGTGGGCCAGCCAGGCGGAGGGCAGCATCGCCAGCGAAGCGCCCAGAAAATATACGGCGGTCTGTTTTGCGCAGCTCCAGTCCTCCCGCCGCCACACCAGCGACAGGGCGGAGAACGCCGCGCCGATGCCGGCGCACAGCACCGCCTGCGCCGCCACGGCGGCGGCTTCGCTGCCCACGGCCTCGGCCAGCGGGGGCATCACCGCCAGATACTCGCCGCCGCCCCAGAAAAAGGAAACCAGGATGGTGATGGCGTAGCCGATGGCCAGGCCCACCGGCGCGCCCTGCGCTGCGTAAAGAAGGATCTTTTTCATCTTGATGCACCTCATATCCCCAGAATTTGTTTGATGGCGGGCACATACCGGCGGGACACATAGCTGGCGGTCCCGTTTTTCAGCCGCACGCAGATGGTGCCGGAAAGGCCGGTGTCAAAGCTCTCCGCCCAGTCCAGGTTCACCAGTTCTGAATGGGAGATGCGCACGAACCGCCGCCCCGCCAGCCGGGCCTGGGCTTCATACAGCCGCATCCGCAGCAGGTATTCGCCCTTTTCCGCCACGGCGTACACCTTGCCCGCCGCGGCGTACACCCGCACCAGCGCGTTTGGGTCCAGCACTTCCAGCCGCCCCGCCCGCTCGCCGCACAAAAGGGGCGGCTGCTCTGCCAGGCGGTGCAGCAGCTGCTCCACCTCGCTCGTCACGGCGGCGGTGCGCAGGGTCAGCTCCGGCTCGGTGCAGGCCGCGTCCAGCACCACTTCCACTTTCATCCCCCTCGCCTCCTTTCACTGCCATTATAGAGGAAAGGGAGGGGCGCTGCCAACGCTTTTTCCACAGCCGGTCGATTTTGGGCCTCAGCCGGCGTTTTTCCTTTGCACGCGGGGGCAAAGTGTGCTATGCTCTTCTTAAATAAATGAAGGAGGGGTGCAACATGGGTTATACCTTCGGATTCATCGGCGCCGGCAGCATGGGCGGCGCGCTGGCCCGGGCGGCCTGCCGCTGGCGGCCGGAGCAGGTGGTGCTCACCGACCGCACGCTGGACAAGGCGGTGGCCCTGGCCGAAGAGCTGGACTGCGATATCGCCATGGACAACAACGCCGTTGCCCGGGAGGCGAAGTTCATCTTCCTGGGGGTCAAGCCCCAGATGATGGGGGAGATGCTGGCCGCCCTCGCGCCCACGCTGGAAGGGCGGGGCGGGGGATACGTGCTGGTGAGCATGGCCGCCGGCCTCACCATCGACCGGCTGGAGGAGATGCTGGGCTTCCCCGCGCCCATCCTGCGCATCATGCCCAACACCCCCGCCGCCATCGGCGAGGGGATGATCCTCTACGCCCCCAACGGCCGGGTGGCCGCCGCCGACGTGGAGGAATTCTGCGACAAAATGGCGGGCGCGGGCCGCCTCGACCGGCTGGAAGAGCGGCTCATCGACGCGGCCAGCTCGGTGTCCGGCTGCGGGCCGGCCTTCGTGTACCAGTTCATCGAGGCCCTGGCGGACGGGGGCGTGGCCTGCGGCCTGCCCCGGCCCAAGGCCACGGAGTACGCCGCCCAGACCCTGGCGGGGGCGGCGGGCATGGTGCTGGCCACCGGCCGCCACCCCGGCCAGCTGAAGGACGAGGTGTGCAGCCCCGGCGGCAGCACCATCGCCGGCGTCTACGCGCTGGAAAAGGGCGGGATGCGCGCCGCGGTGATGAGCGCCGTGCTGGAAAGCTTTGAAAAGAACAGGGAGCTGGGCAGGCAATGAGCGGGCTGGGCATCCGCCTTGTGGGGCTGGACATCGACGGCACCCTTCTGAACAGCGCCGGTCAGCTCACCTCCCGCACCGAACAGGCCATCCGGGCCTGCATCGCCGCGGGCTGCCTTGTGGCGCCCGCCAGCGGGCGGCCCTGGGGCGGCCTGCCGGGGGCCTTCACCTCCATCCCCGGGGTGGACTGGGCGGTCACCGCCAACGGGGCCACCCTGGTAAACCTGGCCGCCGGGCAGGTGGCCGAGCGCCGCTGGATGACCCGGGAGGACTGGCTTTATGCCTGGGACCTCACCGCCGGGTTTGACCGGGTGATGGACCTGTTTCTGGACGGCTGGGGCTACAGCGAAGCCGCGAAGCTGGAGCGTGCGCAGGACTGGGCGCCCCCCGGCATGGCGGGCTATCTGCGCGCCAGCCGCCGTTCGGTGGAAAATGTGCACGCCTTCGCCCGGCGGCAGAAGGCCATCGAAAAGGCCAACCTCTTTTTCACCCGGCCCGCCCAGCGCCTGGAAGCCTGGCGGCTGCTGGAAGAAAGCGGGCGCTTTGAGGTGAGCGCCTCCAGCGCCGTGGGCATCGAGCTGAACGCCAAAGGGGTGGACAAGGCCGAGGGCCTGCTGGCCCTGGGGCGGCGGCTGGGCGTCGAGCCCGCCTTTATCATGGCCTGCGGCGACGCGGGCAACGACCTGCCCATGCTGCGCCGCGCGGGGGTGGGGGTGGCCATGGGCAACGCCGCCCCGGCGGTGAAGTCGGCGGCGCGCTTCGTCACCGACACCAATGACAACGACGGCGTGGCCAAGGCGCTGGAGCGCTTTGTGCTGGGTTGCTGAAAAGGAAAGAAGCGCCCCTCTTTTCCCGGGAAAAGAGGGGCGTTTCTTCCGGCGGGGGAAAGGGGCTTGCCCCGGCGGGCGGTTTGTGCTATCCTCAATACCGTGCGGCAAAAGCGGGCCGCAACTTAAAATGGGGAAGTGACCTTTTTATGCTGGACTGGCTGCCGCTCTCTGTGCCGGCGATGCTGTTTTTGTGCGCGATGGTGGGCCTTGCGGGCTTTGTGGACGCCGCCGCGGGCGGCGGCGGGCTCATCGCCCTGCCCGCCTACATGGCGGTGGGGCTGCCCATGCACTATGTCTACGGCTGCAACAAGCTTTCGTCGGCGGTGGGCACCACCTTCTCCACCGCCCGCTTTTTCAAAAACGGCGCGCTGGAACTGAAAGTGGGCCTTGCGGCCGCCGGGGCCAGCTTTCTGGGCAGCGCCCTGGCCAGCCAGGCGGTGCTGCTCCTACCGGACGCCTCCCTTAAGCTCATCCTGCTGGTGATGCTGCCGGTGGCGGCGGGCGTCATCCTCACCCGGCGGGACCTGGCGGGCCCCGACCGGCCTGCCTTGCGGCAGGGGACGGGCAAATGGTGGAAGGCGGCGGCCATCGGCTTTTTGATCGGCGGCTACGACGGCCTCATCGGCCCGGGCACCGGCACCTTTGCCATCCTGGCGTTCTGCGTGTTCATGGGCTACGACCTGCGCAGCGCCTCCGGCAACGCGAAGCTGCTCAACCTTGCCAGCAACTACGCCTCGGTCATCACCATGGCCGCCGCGGGCAAGGTGCTCTATGCCGTGGCCCTGCCGGCGGCGGGGTTCGGCATCATCGGCCACCTGCTGGGCAGCGGCATGGCGCTGAAAAAGGGCGCGAAGTTCATCCGCCCCATGATGCTCTGCGTGCTGGCGCTGCTTCTGGCGGACCTGGTGGGGGAGCTGCTCGCATAACCTAAAACAAAACGAGCGCGGGAAAGCTTCCCGCGCTTTTTTCAGTTTTTCAGCTTGCTCAGGTAGCGGTAGATGGTGGCCTCGCTGGAGCCCAGTTGGGCGGCCACCTCGCTCACCGCGCCCTTCAGATGGAACAGGCCCGCCTGCTGCAGCGCCTCCACAATGCGTATCTTTTCCTCCATGGTCAGCCGGCTGCTGGGCATGCCCGCCCGCCCGGTGACCTCCTCGATGGCTCCCCGCACCACGTCGGGGATGTTGCTCACAAAGATCTCGGTGCTCTGGGGCGCTTCCTCTTCCTCCGCCTGGGGGGCGCAGCTCACCGGCGGCATGCCGCACATGGCCAGGATGTCGTTGGCCGCCTGGATGCCCCGGGACGGGTCGAAGTTGATGCACAGCATGCCGATCACCTGGCCCGTCTCGTCCTTTATGAACATGGTGGAGGAGCGCAGGTTCCCGTTTCGGCGGGAAACGCCCCGGTAGCCAACTTTGTAGTCGTGCTGCTCGTACTCCCTGTCCGCAAGAAAGCGCAGGGCCAGCGCCGTCAGCGGCGCGCCCATGCTGCGCCCGCTGATGTGCCCGTTTACGATGGCCACGATGGCGTTGTTGCCCTCGCTCAGATCGTGCAGCACCACTTCATAGTCGCTGCCCAGCGCCTGGCCCAGGAACTCCACCAGCGTTTTGTACTGTTCCAGAATGATATGCATATACCCGCACGCCCCTCTTTGCATACAAACGGCGGTGCGCCTGTGTGCAAACTGCTTGTTTTTCGATTCTATGTAACACACTTTCAGTATAACATTCACACACTTAAAATGCAAACACAGATGAAAAAAGCAAGAATCCCTCAGCACAATTAACAAATTATTCATAGATACTTGGGCATTGTGATAATAATAAATTATTACGGTGATAAATTATTGACATATTTTTTAAAAGTGATAAAATTAAGATACAAAGCCGGGCAAAAGCCGGCGCCGATGGAAAAATGCGCGGCGATCGCCGCGCCGGGGCCGCGGTCCAGGCCGCCGCAGGCTTCGCCGCTCGTGGGCCGAAGAGAGAGAACAGGAGAGCGAGAGTATGGACAAGACGATGTTCTTCCGCATTTTGAACAGCGAGATGGAGCTGGCCACCGGCTGTACCGAGCCGGGCGCCGTCGCCCTCACCGGCGCTTACGCGGGCGCCGAGCTGAACAAGCGGGGCGAGGCGATCCGGCGTATGGAAGTGAACGCCTCCACCAACATTCTGAAGAACGCCATGGCGGCCGGCATCCCCGGCACCAAATACACCGGCATGGGCTATGCCTCGGCCATCGGCGCCTGCGCCGCGGCCCCGGAAAAGCAGCTGGAAGTCATCAACGGCGTGTCTGACGATGTGTACAAGGCTGCCGAGCTTCTGGTGGAGAGCGGCAAGGTGGTCGTGGGCCACGCCGACGTGCCGCAGAAGCTGTACATCGAGGTCATCGCCCATGGCGACACCCACACCGCCCACGCGGTCATTGCAGACCTGCACACCAACCTGATCGTTCTGGAGGTCGACGGCGAGAGCGTGATGACTGCCACCGGCGGCGCCGCCGGCGGCGCCGACAAGGACGTGGTCACCCCCGAGGAGATCGCCGACTTTTTGACCCTGCGCAAGATCTACGATTTCTGCGACAAGGAACTGGACCCCATGAACGACCCCATCGACATCATCCGCAGCGCGGTGAGCGTGAACAGCGCCATCTGCGAAAAGGGCCTGGAGAAAGAGTACGGCCTGGCCATCGGCCCCGGCCTGCGCCGCAACTGCCACGACGGCCTCATGACCTGGGACATGGTCACCAACTCCATGATGGTCGCCTCCGCCGGCGCTGACGCCCGCATGGCCGGCGCGCCGTTCTCCGTGGTCGCCAATTCCGGCAGCGGCAACCAGGGTATCACCGCCACCATGCCCACCGTGGCCCTGGCCCGCTGGAAGGGCATCTCCGAAGACAAGATGCTCCGCGCCGTGACCATGAGCAACCTGGTGGCCATCCGCATCAAGTCCAAGTTCGGCCGCCTGAGCGCCCTGTGCGGCGCCACCGTGGCGGGCACCGGCTCCGCCTGCGCCATTACTTACCTGCTGGGCGGCGACTACGACGCCGTCTGCCGCGCGGTGCCCAACATGATCGGCAACGTGGCCGGCATGCTGTGCGACGGCGCCAAGGCCGACTGCGCGCTGAAGATCTCCTCCTGCGTCAACGCCGCTTTCCAGGCCGCTTTCATGGCCCTGCGCGGCGTGCGGGTGCAGAACACCGACGGCATCGTGGAGACCGATCCCGAGCACACCATCGACAACTTTGCCGAACTGGGCAATAAGGGCTCCGGCCCGCTGGACGCGGCCATCCTGCACATGATGCTCAACAAGAAGTAAGGAGAAGGCAGAGAAGGGCATTTTTGCAGAGCTCTGAAAGCGCTGCTTTGAGAGAAGAGGACACAGCATAAAGGGAAGAGAGGAATTTTGTATGAAGAAGTTACTTACAAGCCTGCCGGCGCGGCTGCTGATAGGCATTATCCTGGGCATTCTGCTCGGCCTTGTGATCCCGGAAGGCGGCTGGGGCGACCCGGTCATGCAGGTCGTGGTCACCGTTAAGTACATTTTGAACCAGCTGATCAACTTCTGCGTGCCGCTGATCATCATCGGCTTCATCGCGCCGTCGATCACCAAGCTGGGCAACAGCGCCACCAAGATGCTGGGCATCGCTTTGATGCTGGCCTACGGCTCCAGCCTGCTGGCCGCCCTTCTGTCCATGGGCGCCGGCTATGGCATCATCCCCAACCTGAACATCGCCAGCTCGATGGACAACCTGCGTGAGCTGCCCACCGCGGTGTTCCAGCTGGATATCCCCCAGATCATGTCCGTCATGAGCGCTCTGGTGTTCAGCGTGCTGATCGGCCTGGCCGCCGTGTGGACCAAGGCCGGCACCACCACCAAGGTGCTGATCGAGTTCCAGGACATCGTGCTGGACATCGTGACCAAGGTGGTCATCCCCGTCCTGCCGGTGTTCATCACCGCCACCTTCCTGGGCCTCTCCTGGGAGGGCACCATCACCAAGCAGCTGCCCGTGTTCCTGATCGTGATCGTGATCGTCATGATCGGCCACTATCTGTGGATGGCGGTCCTGTACGGTGTGGCCGGCGCCTATTCCGGCAAGAACCCGCTGGAAGTGGTCCGTCACTACGGCCCCGCTTACCTGACCGCCGTGGGCACCATGTCCAGCGCCGCCACCCTGGCTGTGGCCCTGCAGTGCGCCAACAAGAGCAAGGTGCTGCGCAAGGATATGATCCAGTTTGGCATCCCCCTGTTCGCGAACATCCACCTCTGCGGCTCGGTGCTGACGGAAGTGTTCTTCTGCATGACCGTCTCCAAGGTGCTCTACGGCGAACTGCCTGACCTGGGCACCATGATCCTGTTCTGCGTGCTGCTGGGCGTCTTCGCCGTGGGCGCGCCTGGCGTGCCCGGCGGCACCGTCATGGCTTCTCTGGGCATCATCACCGGCGTGCTCGGCTTCGACGACGCCGGCACCGCGATGATGCTGGCCGTCTTCGCCCTGCAGGACAGCTTCGGCACCGCCTGCAACGTCACCGGCGACGGCGCGCTGACCCTGATCCTGACCGGCTATGCCGACAAACATCACATGGAGGAGCAGCACCTGGCGGTCGATCTGTGATCGGCTGCTTGTGCTGAACCGCTGAAAAGCCCTCTCTCTGCCACTCCTTATCATAGACCAGACCCCCGGCCGCAAGGCCGGGGGTCTGGCATTTTTTGTTCGGGCAGATCAGGCGGCCGCACGGTTGCGGGCGCGCCCGGCGGCTTTCAGCGCGCCGTAAAGCAGCGCCGCGTCGATGGGCAGCTTGATGATGTTCTTCACGATCTTCACCGAGCTGAAAATAACAAAGGCCTGGCCGTACATCATGTGCAGCCACAGCGGCGTGAGGACAAAGTTGATGACCAGCGTCACCGTGAGGCAGGCGCCCACCGCCAGCAGTGGCCGGGGCCGGCGTTTATAAAACCACAGCCCGTAGATGAAGCCCAGCAGGAACTGGTTGAAGGTGAAGCCGAAGAAAAAGGCGCCGTTGGGCCGCAGAAAATAACTCAAAAGGTCCACCGCCACCCCGGCGGTGCCCGCCACCCACGGGCCGCACAGCGCGGCGCACAGCGCCGTGGCCAGAAAAGCAAAGCCGATCTCCAGCACCGGGCTCACCTCAAAGGTGAAAAGACGGTCGATGATGACTGCGGCGCCGGTCAAAAGCCCCGCCGCCACAAGGCTGCGGGTGCGACCAAATTCGGCCAGGCTGTCCGCCAGCTGCACTTTCAGGGGAAAACGCATACAAAAAACCTCCTTCAATCGCCGGAGCAGCGCAAGAAACCGTTTTCTTGTGACGCCCCGGCCCAATGCGGTTTGCCGCACAATTGAAAGAGGCCCACGGCCAAGCGATGCAAAAAAGCGCGGAGCGCCCCTCTGCAGACCCGGCCCCGCGCGTTACAGTTATGCAGCAGCGGGATGCAAAGCCGGCACCGCGGGCCGAAAGGTCCTTCGTCCGCCCCGCAACTCCCCGTCGGGCCGGCACTTGACGCGCAGGCTTTTACTCTGCAAGCCCCATTATACAGGCTGCCCCGGCCTTTTACAATCCCCGGGGCAAAGAAATTTGAATTGTTCACAAAAACGGTGTACACTATTATACAAAAGCGCCCCTGTGCGCACGCATCTTTTAAAAAGGAGGGAACTCCCTTGAAATTTTCCGAAATGCCCTACACCCGGCCCAATGTGGCTCAGACGGTGGAGCGCTACCGCGACATGGCCCGGCGGGCCGGCGCAGCGGCCTCCGGCAGTGAACTGGTGGACCTGTTCCGCCTGCACACCCAGCTGGACGACGGCTTCGCCACCGCCTTCCGCCTGGCCCAGATCCGCCACACCCTCGACACTCGCGACCAGTTCTACGACGCGGAGAACGATTTCTTCGACCAGGCGGCCCCCGAAGTGGGCAACGCCCAGCTGAAGTTCTACCGCGCCGTGCTGGCCAGCCCCCACAAGGCGGCCCTGGCCGAAGCATACGCACCCATCCTGCTGGATAAGATGGAGCTGGCGGTGAGCGCCGCCTCCGACGAGGTGCTGGAGCTGATGCAGCAGGAGAACGCCCTGGCCAGCCGCTACCAGAAGATCAAGGCGGGCGCGCAGGTGGAATTTGACGGCAGGACCCTCACTCTGCCGGGCCTGGACCCCTATAAGCAGAGCCTGGACCGGGCGGTGCGCAAGGCCGCCTTTGAGGCCGAGGGCGGCTTTTACGACCGCAACCGGGAAGAGCTGGACGACATCTACACCAGGATGATCGCCAACCGCAACGCCCAGGCCCGCAAATTGGGCTTCGACAGCTACGTGGACCTCTCCTACAAGCGGATGGGGCGCCTGGGCTACGGCCCCAAAGAGGTGGCCAGCTTCCGGGAGCAGGTGGCCCGCTATGTCACCCCGCTGGCCCACGAGTCCATGAAGGCCCAATTCGCCCGCGCCGGCATTGCCGGCGCCAAATTCTACGACACCACGGTCTGTTTTGCCGACGGAAACCCCACCCCCGTGGGCTCTGCCGACGAGCTGCTGGCCAAGGCGGTGCAGATGTACACCGAGCTCAGCCCCGAGACCGCCCGCTTCATCCGCTTCATGAAAGAGAGCGAGCTGTTCGATCTGGTCAGCCGCCCCGGCAAGGCCACCGGCGGCTACTGCGAGACCATCCCCGCCTACGGCGCGCCCTTCGTGTTCTCCAACTTCAACGGCACCTCCGGCGACGTGGACGTGCTCACCCACGAGGCGGGCCACGCCTTCCAGGCCTGGGTGGCCGCGGGCCAGGGCATGTGCCAGGAGCTGGCCAACCCCGGCATGGAGAGCTGCGAGATCCACAGCATGTCCATGGAGTTCCTCACCGCCCCCTGGCACCACCTGTTCTTCGGAGGCAACGAGCGCACCACCGCAAAGTACGCCCTGGCCCACGCCGAGGACGCTTTGACCTTCCTGCCCTACGGCTGCATGGTGGACGAATTCCAGCACATCGTCTACGCCCAGCCCCACCTCACCCCCGACGAGCGGGGCGGCGTCTGGCTGGAGCTGGAGCGCAGGTACCGCCCCTGGAACGACTTTGAGGACCTGCCTTTTTACAGCCGGGGCGCGGGCTGGCAGCGGCAGCTGCACATCTACGAGGCCCCCTTCTACTACATCGACTACTGCCTGGCCCAGATGGTGGCGCTGCAGTTCTTCGCCGCTTCCCTTGCCGACCGGCACGACGCCTGGCAGCGGTATCTGGCGCTGGTGAAGAAGGGCGGTTCCGACACCTACGCCGGCCTTGTGAGGGCCGCGGGCTTTGCGGTGCCTTTTGAGCAGGGCGCCATCGAGCCGGTGGCAAAGCAGGTGGCCGCCTGGTGCGCCGAAAAAAACCGTGAGCTCGCCTGAACCTTGATGCTCTGCGCCGCCCCGGCCCCAAAAAGCCGGGGCGGCTTTTTCTCTTAATACAATGTATAAAGAAGGGTTTTTTGGGCCACGCTTTTGACGTGGCGAGGGAAAGAGCAAAAAAATGGAAAAAGGGGGTTGACTTTTGGGACTGAGGCTCGTATAATACTGACTTGCGCCCGAAAGGCAAGCGGCGGCAGCCGCCCGCCCGGAAGGCCGCCTGGAAAAAATATCGCAAAAAGGTGTTGACAAACAGCGCCTGGCGCGATATAATAAACAGGCTGCCTCACGAAAGCGCGGGGCGCAGAGGACCTTGAAAATTGAACAATAAGAAGAACTTGAAGGACCCTTTTTGAGTGTGGAAAACACTTTAAAAATTCCAAGAAGTAATTC
>DWXV01000038.1 GCA_019119025.1 Candidatus Allofournierella excrementigallinarum | reverse complement strand
CGTCCTGAGCCAGGATCAAACTCTTTATAATATGGTATCTAAACCAGATATCATCTGAGTTTAAATCGCTGCATTCTCAGACACAATCGCTTGCGTCCTGCGAATTACTTCTTGGAATTTTTAAAGTGTTTTCCACACTCAAAAAGGGTCCTTCAAGTTCTTCTTATTGTTCAATTTTCAAGGTCCTCTTGCCGCCCCTCTCGCGAGGCAGCTTGCTTATTATATCTCTCGTTTCGCTCTTTGTCAAGAGTTTTTTGAAAGATTTTTCGCAAGCTTTTCACTCGGCTAACCTCGTGTTTTGCGGCCCTGTTATAATACCACACTGGAAGGTTAAAAGTCAACGGGTAAAAGCATGTTTTTTGGCAAAAAGTCAGTCTTTTGGCACTTTGCCCATTTGTCCTGCCCCTTTTTGTTGATTTTCCAGACTGTTTGCGTCAGCGGTTTATACAGGCTGTACGAAAGGCTTGAAACCGCGCTTTCGCAGTTTACTATCCGTATTGAACATTTGGACGCGAAACAAAAAGAAAAGCGGCCTCCGGACGCCCCTGTGCAAAAATTTTCTCAGCTTTTTCTATCCCTGGAGCAGAAGTTCCCGCATTTCTTTCAGGATTTTTCGCTCCCTCCGGGAAATCTGCACCTGGGTGGTGCCCAGCACCCGGGCGGTCTCGCTCTGGGTCTTGCCCGAGAAAAAGCGCAGATAGATGAGCGTGCGGTCCTGAGGCGGCAGGCCGGAGAGCACCTCCTCCAGCCCGATGCGGTCTGCCAGGTCTTCTTCGGGGGAATCCACCGGGATGTCCAGCTGGCGGGCATCCTCGGTGTCGGCGGCGGGGGTCAGCGAGATGGCCGGCTGCCCGGCCCGGATGGCCAGGGCCACCTGCTCAGGGCGCTCACCCAGCGCCTCTGCCAGCTGGCCGACCGTGGGTTCAGCCCCCGTGTTCTTGATGATGGTCTCCCGCAAAGCGCTCACCTTGAGGCCCAGCTCCTTGAGGGAGCGGCTGACCTTGACGGTGCCGCCGTCGCGAAAGAGTTTTTTTATCTCCCCCAGGATGACCGGCACCGCGTAGGTGGAGAACTGCACGCCCCGCTCCTCGTCGAATCCGTCGTAGGCCTTGACCAGCCCCATGCAGCCGGCGGAATAGAGGTCGTCGTACTCGATGCCCCGGCCCCGGAAACGCCCCGCGCAGGCATGGACAAGGCCCAGATTGTTTTGTATGAACTCCTCCCGCGGGCCCAGTTTGGTCGGCACGGAAAAGCCCCCTCTCTATATAAAGATATGTAAGAGAGGTTCAGCCGCGGCCGGCGAGGGTCTTGGTCATCACCACACGGGTGCCCTGCCCCGGCTTGCTGGCGACTTTGACCTTGTCCATGAAGCTTTGCATCACCGCAAAGCCCAGGCCCGCCCGCTCTTCCGGGTTGCCGGTGGTGAACATGGGCTGCATGGCCTTTTCCACGTCGGCAATGCCCACGCCCTTGTCGGTGATGGTGATCTTGATTTTCCCGCCCTCGTACAGGGCGACGGACATGTGCACCAGCCCCACCCCGCCGGGGTAGGCGTGGACGATGCAGTTGGTCACCGCCTCGCTGACGGCGGTTTTGACGTCCGCCAGTTCGGGCACGGTGGGGTCCGCCTGGGCCAGGAAGGCCGCCAGCGCGCCCCGGGCAAAGCCCTCGTTGACACTGCGGGAGTAGAAGCTGAGTTTGATCAGATTCTTTGCTTTCATTGCCTGTGCGCTCCTTTTTTATATGGATTCGATGCGGGCCAGTCGCAGCATTTTGGCCACGGCGGGCGGCGCTTTCTGCACCATGATGCGCCCCTCAAGCGCCTGCATCTGTTTGGCGCGGCCCAGAATCAGCCCCACGCCGCTGGAATCCATGAAATCCACGCCGCCGAAATCCAGCACCAGCTGGGCGGGCATGCTGCCGGCGATCTGGTCGTCTATCTGCTGGCGCAGAAGCTGGGCGGTGTGGTGATCGATCTCGCCCGACAGATAGGCGATGAGGGTGTCGCCCGCATGGGTGAACGTGACCTTTGCCATCCTTCTTTTCCTCCTTTGCCCGGCATATATGCAAACAAAAAGCCCCGTATGCCTGGCAATTACCAAGTATACGGGGTCGGGTGCGAATTTTTTGCCGCAACATGGCGGCGGCGGGTCACAGCCGTTCCAGCAGCTTCGGCCGGGCCTGGGCCGCAAGGTAGAGCGAGCCGCAGACCACCGCGCCCTGGGGCAGGCCGAGGGCCGCGTTCAGCGCCTCGTCCAGATCGGCGCAGGGGTAGACCGGCACCTCCGGCAGCTCCCGGGCCGCCAGTTCAGCCAGCGCTTCGGCGCTCATGGCCCGGGGGCAGTCCGGCGGGACGGCGTAGATGGTGCTGAAAGAATCGCCCAGCGCGCGGAGCATTTCGGCGGCAGCCTTGTCCGCCAGGACGCCCAGCACAGCCACCGGCTTCTGCGGCAGCTTCTGGGCCTTGAGAGTGGCGGCCAGCGCCGCCGCGCCCGCCGGGTTGTGGCTGCCGTCCAGCAGGACCAGCGGCTGATGGCGCAGCACCTCGATGCGGGCCGGGAAGCGGGTGGCTTCCAGGCCTTCCAGGATAGCCTCGTCGGAGATGTCCAGGCCCCGCCGCCACAGCGCCAGCGCAATTTCGATGGCCATGGCCGCGTTGCAGGCCTGATGCGCCCCGGGCAGGGCGAGGCCCACCTCATAGCCGCCGTATTCCATGCGGTTTTCGAACAGGCCGCCGCGGCGAAGATGGACGTCCTCCGCCTCGGGGGCCACCAGGTCTGCTTTTTCGCGGATGCAGGCGGCGGCGATGGCCTGCAGCGCCCCCTTTTCCTGCACCGGGTAGGTGACCACAGTGCAGCCGGGCTTGACGATGCCCGCCTTTTCGGCGGCTATCTTTTCCACCGTGCCGCCCAACAGTTCGGTGTGGTCCAGGTCGATGCGGGTGATGGCCGCCACCAGGGTGTTCTCCACTGCATTGGTGGCGTCGAAGCGGCCGCCGAGGCCGGTCTCCAGCACGGCAATGTCGCACCGCTCCTCGTCGAACCAGCAGAGGGCCAGTGCGGTGACCGCCTCGAACTGCACCGGCGTCTCTGCCAGCGTTTCGGCGGCGGAACGCACCTTCGCGGCCAGCCGTTCCAGCGTCTCAGGCGGTATCATCCGCCCGTCGATCTGGAACCGCTCGCGGAAGTCCAGCACATAGGGCGAGATGGTGAGCCCCGTTTTAAAACCGGCCTTTTGCAGGATGTTCGCGGTGAAGGCCGCCACGCTCCCCTTGCCGTTGGTGCCGGCGATATGGACATAGCGGCCCCGTTTCTGGGGGTCGCCCAGGGCGGCCAGCAGGGCTTTCATCCGGCTAAGGCCGGGTTCGCCCGAAAGGCGGGGCAGGCTTTGCAGCCATTCCAGAGCTGTGGACATCATTCCTCATCCCTTTCCCTGTTTCGCCACAGAATGCCGCACATGCGGATGAACAGCAGAATCACCAGGGCCACGAACAGCCCGGATACCACGCCGGAAAAATCCAGCAGCACGTCCAGCGTGCTGGAGGTGCGCCCCGGCACATAGAGCTGAATGGTCTCGTCGGTGACCGCCACCAGCAGGCCGCAGAACAGCGGCCAGCTGACGTGACGGACAAAGTGCCGGGTGTAGACCCGCAGACAGAGCATGAACCAGAAGCCCAACAGAGCGAACTCGGCGAAGTGGGCCATCTTGCGCACGGTGTGCAGCGAGAAGGGGCCCAGCCCCACCTTTGCGGCCAGGGCATTCAGTATCTCCTGCACCCGCTGGCTCTGTTCACCGGAGGCCTGGGCGATCTGCAGCGAGTTCTGAAAGATAAACCAGACGCTGTAAATAAGGCAGCCGGTGAAGAGGATGCGGGCGAGGATGACCAGCGGGCTGGTCTTGCGTTTTGTTTCCAAAGGCAGTGTTCCTTTCGGCAGTGCGCCTTTCAGCCCAGAGCGGCGATGCTCTCGTCGATGCGGGCCAGTTTGTCCTGGGCGCGGGCCAGTTTGGCGCGGATGTCCTCCACCACCTGGGCGGGGGCCTTGCTCACGAAACCGGGGTTATCCAGCTGGCGGGTGAACATGGCGATCTCTTTCTCCGCGCCGGCTTTCTCCTTGTTCAGGCGGGCCAGCTCCTTGTCCCGGTCGATGAGCTCCAGCATGGGGATGAAGCCCCGGGCGCTGTGGGTGATGGCCTGCACCATGCCGCCGGTGGGGCCGTCGTAATGTTCGGTGACGGTGACAGAGGTGGCAAAGGCAAACTTGGCCAGATATTCGCCGCCCCGGCGGAAGGCCGCGGTGTCGGCGGTCTCGATGACCATGCTGCTGCGCTTGGCGGGATGAACGCCCATCTCGGCGCGCAGGTTGCGCACCGCCTTGATGTAGTCCATCAGCTTTTCAAAGTCGGCCTCATCGGCGGCGTAGTCCAGCGCGTCGGTGAACCGGGGCCACTGCTCGATCATGATGCTCTCGCCGGTGCCGGGAAGCGCATGGTAAATCTCTTCGGTGATGAAGGGCATGAAGGGGTGCAGCAGCTTGAGCGCCTGGGTGAGGGCGTAGACCAGCACCTTGCGGGCGGTGTCCGCCTCCACCGGGTCGGAGCCGTTCAGGCGCACCTTGGCGATCTCGATGTACCAGTCGCAGTAGACCTCCCAGATGAAGTCCTGAATTTTCTGGGCGGCCAGGCCCAGCTCGAACTTTTCCAGGTTTTCGGTGGCTGCGCGGGCCAGGTGGTTCAGGCGGGAGAGCACCCACTTGTCGCTCAGGTCCAGCTTGCCGGCGGCGGGCAGCCCGGCCTCGAAATCCTCCGGCAGGTTCATCATCACGAAGCGGGCGGCATTCCACAGCTTGTTGGCAAAGTTGCGGCTGGCCTTGATCTTCTCGTCGGAGAAGCGGGTGTCGTTGCCGGGGGTGCCGCCCAGCACCAGGGTCAGGCGCAGAGCGTCGGCGCCGTAGTCGCGAATGACCTCCAGCGGGTCGATGCCGTTGCCCAGGCTCTTGGACATCTTGCGGCCCTGGGCGTCCCGCACCAGGCCGTGGATGAGCACCGTGTCAAAGGGAGCCTTGCCGGTGTATTCCAGGCCGGCCACGATCATGCGGCTGACCCAGAAAGTGATGATGTCATAGCCGGTGACCAGGGTGTTGGTGGGATAGAAATACCGCAGGTCCCCGGTGTCGTCGGGCCAGCCCAGGGTGCTGAAAGGCCACAGGGCGCTGGAGAACCAGGTGTCCAGGGTGTCCTCGTCCTGGCGCACGGGCGCGCCGCAGTCAGGGCAGGTGGTGAGGGGCTCGGCGCTGACATGCACCTTGCCGCAGGCGTCGCAGTACCAGGCCGGGATGCGGTGGCCCCACCACAGCTGGCGGCTGATGCACCAGTCGCGGGTGTTCTCCATCCAGTGATAGTAGTTTTTGTCAAAGCGCTCGGGCACGAACTTGATGTCGCCGCCGCGCACCGCGTCGATGGCGGGTTTCGCCAGCGGCTCCATCCGCACGAACCACTGCTTGGACACCATCGGCTCGATGGTGGTGCCGCAGCGGTAGCAGGTGCCCACGTTGTGGGGGTGAGGCTCGATCTTTTCCAGGTAACCGCCCGCCTCCAGATCGGCCACGATGGCCTTGCGGGCCTCGTAGCGGTCCATGCCGGCGTACTTGCCGCAGTCGGCGGTCATGTGGGCGGTCTCGTCCAGGCACTTCACGATGGGCAGGCCGTGGCGCTGGCCCACCTCGAAGTCGTTGGGGTCGTGGGCGGGGGTGATCTTCACCACGCCGGTGCCGAACTCCATGTCCACATACTCGTCGGTGACGATGGGGATCTCCTTGTTCACCAGCGGCAGCAGCACCTTTTTGCCGTGGAGGTGCCGATAGCGCTCGTCGTCGGGATGGACGGCCACGGCGGTGTCTCCCAGCATGGTCTCGGGACGGGTGGTGGCCAGCACGAGGTACTCATCTGTGCCCACGATGGGGTATTTCAGATGCCAGAAGAAGCTGTCCTGGTCCTGGTATTCCACCTCCGCGTCGGAGATGCTGGTCTTGCAGTGGGGGCACCAGTTGATGATGCGCTCGCCGCGGTAGATCAGGTCTTTGTCGTAGAGGTACTGGAACACCTTCAGCACGGCCTTGGAGCAGCCCTCATCCATGGTGAAGCGCTCCCGCTGCCAGTCGCAGGAGCAGCCCAGCTTTTTCAGCTGGCTGACGATGCGGTCGCCGTACTGGTTTTTCCAGGCCCAGGCGCGCTCCAGGAAGCCGTCGCGGCCCAGCATCTCCTTGGTGAGGCCCTCCTCTTTCATCTTGGCCACCACCTTGGCCTCGGTGGCGATGGAGGCGTGGTCGGTGCCGGGCACCCACAGGGCGGCGTAGCCCTGCATCCGCTTGAATCGGATGAGGATGTCCTGCCAGGTCTCATCCATGGCGTGGCCCATGTGCAGCTGGCCGGTGACGTTCGGCGGCGGCATCACGATGGTGTAGGGCTTTTTGCCGGGGTCGGCCTTGGTGTGGAAGTAGCCGCCGTTCAGCCAGAAGGCATAGACGCCGTCTTCCACGCGGGCGGGATCATAGAGTTTTTCCAGTTCCTTCATGTTTTTCCCTCCTGTGAGTTCTGGCGGGGCGTGCAAAAAGGCCGCCCCATGTGCGTGCACACTTGGGACGGCCTGTAAAGATACAAAACCGCGGTACCACCCAAATTGCCGCGTCCGAAAACGCGGCCACTCGAGAGCCCTGTAACGGGGGCAGGCCGTGCGCGGCTACTGAAGCGTTCGCCGCGCCTGCTCAGAAGCGACAGCCCGCCGCGCCCTCCGCCGGGTTTTCAGCTGCCCCCGGCTCTCTGCAAGGAAGGGATGTGCGGCGCGCCCTCTTCATCGGCGCATTTGTGTTTATACATTATAAAGCGGCGGCGGGGCGTTTGTCAATACGCTCAGCCCATGCACACGCCCATGCTGCGGGCCACCTCCAGCATGCCGTGCCCCTCGGGCACAAGGCGGCTCTTGCCGGCGATCTCCTCCAGGGCGTTCTCGGTGACATGGCCGTTCACCATGGCCACCGTCACGCCGTAATGCTCGTGTGCCACCAACTTGGCCGCATAGGTGCCGAAACGGGTGGCCAGCACCCGGTCGTAGGCGGAAGGGCTGCCGCCGCGCTGCATGTGGCCGGGCACACAGACGCGGGTCTCACAGCCGGTCATCTCCTCGATCTGGCGGGCGATGCGGTCGGTGGCGGTGCGCTCGCCGGCCTCGGCGCGCTTGGCGGCCCGCTCCTTCTTCTTCATGCGGGCTTCCTCGGTGTCATAAGCGCCCTCGGCCACGGCGACGATGGAGAATGTCTTGCCCTCTTTGGCGCGCTTTTCCACTGCGTCGCAGACGTTCTCGATGGTATAGGGCAGTTCAGGGATGAGGATGATGTCCGCCCCGCCGGCGATGCCGGAATAGAGGGTCAGCCAGCCGGCCTTGTTGCCCATGATCTCCACCACCATGCAGCGGCTGTGGCTGCCGGCGGTGGTGTGGATGCGGTCGATGACCTCGGTGGCGATGTCCACCGCGGTGTGGAAACCGAAGGTGACGTCGGTGCCGTAGATGTCGTTGTCGATGGTTTTAGGCAGGCCGATGATGTTCAGGCCTTCCTGCGCCAGCAGATTGGCAGTCTTGTGGGTGCCGTTGCCGCCAAGGCAGAGCAGGCAGTCCAGCTTCATCTCTTTATAGTTCTTTTTCATAGCGGCGACCTTGTCCACCTTATCGTCGCCCACCACACGCATCAGCTTGAAAGGGGTGCGCTTGGTGCCCAGAATGGTGCCGCCCACGGTGAGGATGCCAGAAAATTCCCGGGGCTTCATCACGCGCCAATCGCCGTCGATGAGGCCCTGATAGCCGTTCATGATGCCAATGATCTCCACATCGTCGTCCATGCGCTCATACAGCGCTTTCGCAACGCCTCGAATGGTGGCGTTGAGGCCCGGGCAGTCGCCGCCGGAGGTGAGGATGCCAACACGTCGTTTCATCTTTGCATGTCCCCTTTTCACCGCGCCGCGGGAATGGCCGGGCGCGTTTTTCCAATTTCAATTTGTAGTTTAAGAGTAGCCCCGCCGCGCCCTTTTTGTCAATGGGTTTTGAAAAAAAGCGGCACGCAAAAATTTTCAAAAAGAGGTGTTGACAAACCCCCGCGGCTTCGCTATAATAATAAAGCACTCGCGAGAACGCCTCGCGGCGCAGAAAGATATTGGAGAATTGTGTAAGGGTAGCACGACAGACTCTGACTCTGTTTGTGAGGGTTCGAATCCTTCTTCTCCAACCAGGAAACAGCAGCAGCGCGGCATTTGCTGCTGCTGTTTTTTTCGGGGTGTAGCGCAGTTGGTAGCGCGCCTGGTTCGGGACTAGGAAGCCGTGGGTTCAAATCCCGCCACTCCGACCACAGAAAACAGCCTGTAGAGTCACTCTACAGGCTGTTTTTTTGTCCTGGACCAGGATTTGAACCAAGTTTTTGCCTTGAACCCAAAATTTGACAATTTTCTTTGTGCGGGATATCGCGCTCCCATCGAAAGGGGCGAGCGCCATGGAGGCCGTCATTCCGGCCGGCACGAAGGGGGAAACGCAGCTGTTCCTGCTCTCTGCGGGGCATTTCACAACAGGGACGGGGCATCCTATAAAATTGACTTAGCATGCTTTTCAAGTCGATTTTACAGGAGGGACGCATTATGAGCGCATCGATCTACGGATACGTCCGTGTATCCACCAAAGAACAGTGTGAGGAGCGTCAGCTGATCGCGCTGAGGGCATTTCCCGTGCCGGAGCAGAATATTTTCATGGACAAGCTCAGCGGCAAGGATTTCAACCGGCCGAAATACCAGAGCCTGCTGGAAAAGCTGCGTCCCGGCGACATCCTGGCGGTAAAGTCCATCGACCGGCTGGGCCGCAACTACGAGGAGATACTGGAGCAGTGGCGCATCATCACCAAGGAAATGAAGGCGGACATCGTGGTGCTGGACATGCCCCTGCTGGACACACGCCAGACCGGCCGGGACCTGACCGGCACCTTTGTGGCGGACCTTGTGCTGCAGATCCTCTCCTATGTGGCACAAACCGAACGGGAGAACATCCGCCAGCGGCAGAAAGAGGGCATCGCCGCCGCCCGGGCCAGGGGCGTGCGTTTCGGCAGGCCGCGGAAAGAGGTGCCGGAAAGCTTTGCGCAGCTCAAAGCCGACTGAGAGGGCAAAAAAATAACCGCCCGTGCGGCGGCCAAAGAACTGCATATCGCCCCGGACACATTTCTGCGGTGGGCCTGCGGAGAATAGTGCTTGCGTGACAAAAAAGGCAGGCTTTTTTGAACCGCCGCGACGTACCGTTCCGAAGGCATCTGCGTCTGCTGTTGGGGCTTTTTGAGAACCGAAAACTGTACTTACAGTATTATAACACACTTATTTCAAAAGCATAGCCATTTTGAACATTCCTCCCTCCAAAACCGAAAAAGTCTACTTTTTCGAATGGCCGCCGTTTTGCCGGCTCTCACTGCCGTTTCACGCCGGTGAGAACATGAAGACCGCCCATCACAAAGTGCCAAGCGCGCTGACACAAGGAGGAACACTCACGATGAAACTGCGTTCAAGCCACAGCTGACTGGCGCTGCTTCTGGGGGTCGCGATCCTGTTTTCCGCGATCATCCCCACCGCCTTCGCGGAAGCGGGCGCTGCCGCACAGCTGCGAGCTGACCGGCGACTGCACCCTGGAAGCCGGCCATGAGGGCGGGTGCATGCCCGCCGGGACGCCGGCGGCGAGCGAAGCCGGCGGCTCTGAGGGGCAGCCCGAGGGGGTTTTGGGCCCTTCGGAGGAGACCGCGCCTGAAACTCCCGCCGCCGGCGCGTCGGACGCGCTGGCCGGACCTGCGTCCGGACCTCCTTCGGAGGACGTGCCCCAGGCTTTGCCCAAAGCCTTGCCCGGGGAGGAGGCGCTTCCGAGCGCGCCCGGGCCTGCCCCGCTGAGCGGCGGCGCCGGCAAGTCCCCCGACGACCCGATGGAAGTGCCCGCCGAGGGAATGGTCATCACCGGGGGCGTTTATTACGGCGTCTCTCTGAAATGGTTCAAAACGGTCAGCTTCGGGGCGGATGACACCCTGTACTTTTCCATCACCGTCCCCAGCGGCGTGACCGCCATCGCCGCCAACGGCTTCCTGGATTCCTATTCTTCCGAAAAGACCAAACAGGGCGCCGTCACCTACAACGACAAAGCGGGCCGCTACAACGTGGTGGCCGTCGACTTCTCCGGCGCGGCGGCCGGCCCGCTGCCTCAGACCGGCGACGCCGGCGCGCCTCTGCTGTGGCTTGCGCTGCTGGCGGCGTCGGGCGCGGGCCTGCTGGCGGTGTTTGCCCTCAAGCGCAGAGACCGCGGCTGATCCCTTTTCTTCCCCTCGCGTGCGGCCGGCATGGCTTTTTGGCCATGCCGGTTTTTTTGCCCGCCCCGCCGTGGACAACGCTTTTCGTTGGTGGTAAAATGAACTCAGACATGCTCTTTTCAGCAATCAGACGCTGCATCCCCGCAGGCCACCGCGGCCCGCGATTCAGAAAGGAAGGCTTTTGTATGAACATCGTTTTGCTGGAGTCTCTTGGCATCCCCGACAGCCTGCTGGAGCAGTACGCGGCCCAGCTTGCCGCCGCGGGGCACACCTTCACCGCCTATCCCCGCACCGGTGACACCGCCCGCCTCATTGAAGAAGCGAGGGACGCGGATGTGCTGATGCTGGCAAACATGCCCCTGCCCGGCGGGGTCATCCGCGCCTGCACGCACCTGAAATTCATCGACGTGGCCTTCACCGGCGTGGACCATGTGGACCTGGACGCCGCCCGTGAGATGGGCGCGGCAGTGAGCAACGCCTCCGGCTACTCCAACGACTCGGTGGCGGAACTGACGGTCTGCATGGCGCTGGCGCTGCTGCGCAACCTGCCTCAGGTGGAGGAGCGCTGCCGCACCGGCGGCACAAAGGACGGCCTGGTGGGCCAGGAACTGCGGGGCAAGACCGTGGGCCTGGTGGGCACCGGCGCCATCGGTTCCCGGGTGGCCCAGCTGTTCAGCGCCTTTGGCTGCCGCATCATCGCCTCCGGCGACCACAGCCACAAGCCCAGCACCGGCCTCATCACCTATCTGCCCATGGCCGAGGTGCTGGCCCAGGCGGACATCCTCAGCCTTCACTGCCCGCTGAACGATTCCACCCGGGGCCTCATCGGCGCGGAAGCCATCGCCCGCATGAAGCCCGGCGCGCTGCTTCTGAACGCCGCCCGCGGCCCGGTGGTGGATACCGACGCCCTGGCCGCCGCGCTGCAGGAGGGCCGCCTTGGCGGCGCCGGCGTCGACGTGTTTGAGACCGAGCCTCCTCTGCCCGTGGACCATCCCCTGCTGCACACGCCCAACACCATCGTGACCCCGCACGTGGCCTTCGCCACCGCCCAGTCTATGGAAAAGCGCGCCCAGATCGTGTTCCACAGCCTGGACTGCTGGCTGGCCGGCGGGCAGATCAACAAGATCCTTTAAAGCCTTGGCCCGCCGCCCGCCCCGGACAAACCGCGCCGGGGCGGTTTTTTTCCTTTTCCGCCCCAACCTTTCACAAAGCGTCCGGGCGGGTGTTTGCTGTTTTTGTGCAACCGTTAAATGATTGGCATGCGTCCTGTAAAATGTGCGCCACGCCCTTGGCGGCGCGGGTTCTTTATGGTATAGTTTTATATGGGCCGCTTGTGTGGCGGCTGTTCGCGATCCCAATTCCGGAAAGGAGTTCGTTTATGAGCACAATGCGCGGTATCTACACCACCGTGACCGACATCCGCCGCAAGGTATTCACCGAGGTGGCCCGTCTTTCCTACGAGGGGCAGGACTATGCCGCCGAGATGGTGAAACTGCCTTACAAGATCATTCCCGGTGAGGTGGGCACCCACCGCAACAGCATCTTTCTGGAACGGGCCATCGTTTCCGAGCGCATCCGCCTGGCCATGGGCCTGCCCCTGCGCCCGATGGACGAGCAGGCGCCCACCAACGCGGGCATCGAGAACAGCGTGATCGCCAGCAAATACTACGACCCGCCGCTCATCAACATCATCAAGTTTGCCTGTTCGGCCTGCCCGCCCAAAAAGGTGGAGGTGACCGACATGTGCCGCAGCTGCCTTGCCCACCCCTGCAAAGAGGTCTGCCCCAAGGACGCCGTCCGCTTCACCCCCGGCGGCCGCTCGGTGATCGATGAGGACAAGTGCATCAAGTGCGGCAAGTGCGTGGATGTGTGCCCCTATCACGCCATCGTCAAGATGGAGCGCCCCTGCGCCGCCGCCTGCGGCATGAACGCCATCGGCTCGGACGAACTGGGCCGGGCGAAGATCGACTACGACAAGTGCGTTTCCTGCGGGATGTGCCTTGTGAACTGCCCCTTTGGCGCCATTGTGGACAAGGGCCAGATCTTCCAGCTGATCCAGAGCATCCGCCAGGGCGACAAGAACTACGCCATCGTGGCCCCCGCCTTCATCAACCAGTTCCCGGGCCTGACCCCCGGCAAACTGAAAGCCGCCATGCGCCAGCTGGGCTTCATCGACACGCTGGAAGTGGCTGTGGGCGCGGACCTGTGCACCATTGAGGAAGCGAAGGACTTCATGCGTGAAGTGCCGGAGTATCAGCCCTTCATGGCCACCAGCTGCTGCCCCAGCTGGAGCATGATGGCCAAAAAGCTGTTCCCGGAACTGGCCCAGTACATCAGCATGGCCATGACTCCCATGGTGCTGACCGCCCGCCTTGCCAAGAGCAAGCTGGGCCGGGACGTCAAGATCACCTTTGTGGGCCCCTGCGCCGCCAAAAAGCTGGAGGCCAGCCGCCGCACCATCCGCAGCGACGTGGACTTTGTGCTGACCTTCGAGGAACTGATGGGCATGTTTGAAGCCAAAGGGGTCAACTTTGAGACCCTGGAAGCCGAGCCCGGCGACGACTTCCGGCATGCCAGCGCCGACGGCCGCGGGTTTGCCGCCAGCGGCGGCGTGGCCCAGGCCGTTGTGAACGCCATCAAGCAGATGGACCCCGAGCGGGAGGTCAAGGTGGCCAGCGCCCAGGGCCTTGCGGACTGCAAGCGCCTGCTGATGATGGCCCGCGCGGGCAAATACAACGGCTACCTGCTGGAGGGCATGGGCTGCCCCGGCGGCTGCGTGGGCGGCGCGGGCACCCTGGCGGACCCGGCCAAGGCCGCGGCGGCGCTTGCGAAGTACAGCGCCGAAGCCCCCATGAAGCACTCCACCGAAAGCCCCTACGAGATCGATCTGGCATTCCTGAAATAAGTAAAATGAGCCGCCCGCCGGAGAGCATCCGGCGGGCGGCTTTTCTATTCAGAGCAGGTATCAGGCTTTCCAGTCGCTGAGCAGGGCGACGCCCCAGCCGTCGGCGGTCTTGACCCACGCCTTGCCGCCGCTGGCGGACTGGGCGTTTTCAAAGGTCATCACCGTCTGCTCGGCGCCGGAGGTGTTGATGTAGCCCCAGCCCGTGGCGGTCTTCACCGCCGCCAGGCCCTCGTTGAAGGGGCGCACCGCCTCGTAGACGAAGGGCACCGCCTGCTGGCCGGTGGTTGCGTTCACAAAGCCCCACAGGCCCGCCATCTTGGCGGCGAACAGCCCCTCGGAAGCGCTGGTCACATCCTCATAGACCACGCCGTCCAGCGCGGCGCCGTCGGGCATGATGATGATCTTGCCCTGCGCCTCGCTCACATCCACAGGGGTGTCGGTGGCGCTGATGTAGGTGTCGTCCGGGCCGCCCGCCCCTTCCTTCGGGGTGATGGACACCGCGTCGGCGATGAAGGGCTGGTTGGTGCTGGCCTTCAGTTCCTCCCAGGAATAAAGCCAGCCCATATCCTCGGCGTATACTTTTTTGCTGTTCACATCGTAGTAGATGGTGCCCCCGGCAAGACCGTGGCCGCCGGAGCCCACCACGGTGCCGTCCTGCTCGTAGATCTCGCTCTCGTCGGAATTGGTGATGCCGCAGACGCCGCACCAGTGCACGTCCTTCTCGGCGGGGATGCGCACCGTGCCGTCCAGGTCGATCACGCCGATCTTGTCGTTCTGCAAAAAGAAGGCAAGCTGATCCTGCTGGGCGAGCTGGGTGGCCTGGGGCTTGTCATAGTCCGCCAGGCTCTTCTGGATGTCGATGTCGGTGCGGGGCGCCACCAGCCAGCCGGGCTGGGGCGAAGCCGGCGCCTGCGGGTCCGCGGTGGGCATGGGCGCGCTGGTGCGCTCGGGGCCCACCACCTCCACGGGATAGCTCTCGGGCTCGCTTTTGCCGCAGGCCGCAAGGCTCAGGGCCAGGGCGGCGGCAAGGCACAGGGAAAGGATTTTTTTCATGGTGTCCGACCTCCTTTTTGTGAAACGTCATTTGTGATATTTGCCGTGGTTGTTGATGGAAAAGGCGCGGTAAAGCTGTTCTGTGAGCACCAGCCGCGCCAGCTGGTGGGGCAGCGTGATGCGCCCCAGGCTGATGCACAAGGCGGCGGCCTGCTTCACCGCGGGGGAAAGGCCGTGGGAAGAGCCGATGACGAAGGCCATGTCCCCCGCGCCGCCCACTGCCTGCCGGGCGATGAGGCCGGCCAGCTCCTCGCTGCTGACCAATTTCCCCTCCACGCACAGGGCCGCGATGGCCGCGCCTTTGCGCACGCTGGCAAGGATGGCCTTGCCCTCCTTTTCCAGCGCCTTCTCGATGACGGCGGGGCCGGCGTTCCTCTCGCTGACAGCCGCCTCCGGCAGCTCGATGATGCGGAACTCGCACAGGCCCCTGAGCCGTTTCTGATATTCCGCCACGCCCTCGGCGCAATAGGCCGCGTTCAGCTTGCCCACACAGATAAGGTCGATCCTCTGCATCGTTCAAAACTCCATCCAGTCGCTGGGTTCCGCGCGCTTCTGGGCCTGCACCCGCACGCCGGGGCCGGGGGTCACGCCCGCCGCCACCAGCGCGCTGCGCACCGCGCCCAGGGCAAGGTCCGGGGTGTTGTTCTCCTTGCTCAGATGGCACAGGGCAAACTTCTTGCAGCCCTGCTGCACCAGTTCCAGAATTTTTGCGGCGCACTCGTTGTTGTCCAGGTGGCCGCGGGGCGACTCGATGCGCCGTTTTAAGTAATAGGGATAGCTGCCGCAGCGCAGGCTGTGCAGGTCGTAGTTGGCTTCCAGCGCCACCAGGTCGGCCCCGGAAAGGGCGGCGTGCACCGGGTCGGTGAGGCAGCCCAGGTCGGTGGCGATGGCCATGACCGAGCCGTCCGGCGCGGTGATGCGAAAGCCGCAGCAGGGCACGTCGTGGCTGGTGGGAAAGGCGCTGACCAGAAAGCCGCCCACCGGCTCCGAGCGGCCCTCGATGGCGATGAGCTCCGCCCCCGGCGGGGTGACGCCCAGGCCGTCCAGATGGTCGAGGGTGGCGGCGCTGCCGTAGACCGGCACGCTGTAGTGCTTCAAAAAGACGCCCAGGCCTGCGACGTGGTCGCTGTGCTCGTGGGTCACCAGCAGGCCCTTCATGCCGCTCATCGAAAGGCCCAGCGCCTTGAGGGCGTTCAGGGTGACGCGGCAGCTTTTGCCCATGTCGATGAGCAGGTATTCGCCGCCGCAACGCACCACCGAGCAGTTGCCGGAGGAACCGGAATACAGGGATGTGAAGAATGCCATGGGAACCTCTCGTTTTAGTAAGTATCAGAAAAGGGCTGTGGGCGCTTTGCCGCGCCACAGCCCCGATGATCTGTTTTTAGAGCGCCTGGGGCAGCACCGAAACAAACTTTTCCACCCTGCGGATGTCAGCGCCGAGGCCCTGCAGCTTTTCCACCAGGCCCTCATAGCCCCGCTCGATGTGGTTGATCTCGTCGATCTCGCTGGTGCCGTTGGCTGCCAGCGCGGCCATGACCAGCGCGGCGCCGGCCCGCAGGTCGGAGGCGCGCAGCGGCGCGGGCTGCAGCTCGGGCACGCCCTCGATCACCGCCACCTGGCCGTCCACCTGGATGTTTGCGCCCATGCGCACCAGTTCGTCCACATAGCGGAAGCGGTTTTCCCAGATGCCCTCGGTGATGATGGAAGTGCCGCGGGCCAGGGTGAGCAGCACCGTCATCAGGGGCTGCATGTCGGTGGGGAAGCCCGGATGAGGCATGGTCTTGATCTTCAGCGGCAGCAGATCGCCGGTGCGGACCACCCGCACCGCGTCGTCGTACTCTTCGATGATGACGCCCGCCAGCTCCATCTTGGCGGTGATGGGCTCAAGATGCTTGGGGATGACGTTCTTGATGAGCACGTTGCCGCCGGTGATGGCCGCCGCCACCATATAGCTGCCGGCCTCGATCTGGTCGGGGATGATGGAATAGGTGCAGCCATGCAGCGCCTTGCGGCCCCGGATCTTGATGGCGTCGGTGCCTGCGCCGCGCACGTCCGCCCCCATCATGTTGAGGAAGTTGGCCAGGTCCACGATGTGGGGTTCCTTGGCCACGTTCTCCAGCACGGTCTGGCCTTCGGCCAGCACAGCGCTGAGCATCGCGTTCATGGTGGCGCCCACCGAGACGGTGTCGAAGAAGACATGGGCGCCCACCAGCGGCCGGCCGGACACCTCGATCATGCCGTACTCCACCGAATCCTGCGCGCCCAGCGCACAGAAAGCCTTGAGGTGCTGGTCGATGGGGCGCGGGCCCAGATTGCACCCGCCGGGCATGGCCACCTTGCCGGAGCCGAAGCGGCCCAGCAATGCGCCGAGGAAATAGTAGCTGGCGCGCATCTGGCGGCTCAGCTCGTCCGGCACCTGGGTGGCGGTGATGTGGCTTGTGTCGATCTCGTAGCTGTTTTTGTTGAGCATGCGGATCTTGGCGCCCAGGGCGCTGAGGATCTGCAGCGACACCGCCACGTCGCTGATGTCGGGCAGGTTTTCGATGACGCACTTATCCGCCGCAAGGATGGTGGCCGGCAAAATCGCCACCGCCGCGTTCTTCGCGCCGCTGATGGAAACTTCGCCGATGAGGGGCTTGCCCCCGTTGATCACAAATTTCTCCAATTGGATGACCTCCGCATAGGCACGCTTGCAGGCCCTCAAAAGGGCCATACCGGGCACTGTAACTGTTATATTATACACCGAACGGCGCAAAAAGGGAACCCTTAGGGGTAGTATTTGCCGAAATTGTAATTTCTATGCTCAAAAGTCCCAACGCCATGCCCTGTTTTTCGCCCGGTTTCGCGCAGTTGCGCCGCCCGCGCCGCCCTCCAAAGCGGGCAGAACCGCCTTTTTCCGTCAAAAACGCCCCTCCCCCATACCGGGGGAAGGGCGTCTTTGACGGTTTGGAAAGGGTCACATGCCGGCAAAATACTTTTTCGCGCTGATGCGCACGCCGTTTTCGAACATCTCGAAATGGCAGTGGTTGCCGGTGGAGTTGCCGGTGGAGCCCACATAGGCGATCACCTGGCCCTGGCTCACCGCCTGGCCCGCACGCACGGCGAGGCTGCTGGCATGGGCATAGAGCGTCCGCCGCCCGCCGCCGTGGTTGATGATGACGTAGTTGCCATAGCTGTAGTGCCAGCCGGCCGTGGTGACCACGCCGCCGTCGGAGGCGATGATGGACGCGCCGTAGTTGGCGCGGATGTCCACGCCTTTGTGGCTGGCGCTCATCCAGCGGCTGATGCCCTTGTAGTTGGGCACCGGCCACACCCAGGTGCCGTTGGTGCCGGAGACCACCATGCCGTTGGCCAGCTTGGTGCCCCGCAGGCGCACCCGTGTGACAGGCTCCTTCAGAGTGGTGCGGCTGATCTCCACCGTTTCGGGGGTGTTGGAGTCGCCGTAATAAGTATCCTCGTAGACCACTTCGTCCAGGCCGGTCTCGCCTTCCTGTTCGATCTTGTAGGTGTCGAAGGGAAGGTCGGCGGAATCGGTGGTGACGGTGTCGTAAGGGATCTCCTCCTGCACCGTGCGGGTGACGACCCGTTTGACCTCCAGATAGGGCATCGCCTGGCTGATGGTGAGCACGTCGCCCACATAGAAGCTGGTGAGGATGTCCTGCTGGGGGTTCTGGGCCTGCAGCTGGCTCACCGACAGGCCGAACTTGCTGGCCACGCTGCTGGGCACGTCGCCCTGCTGCACGGTGTAGGTCACTTCGCCCTGTTCCTCGCCGGTGAGCACGTCGATGATGCTCTGAAGGTCGGTGAGGGAATCGGTGAAATAGAGGTTGCCGTCCTGCAGTTCCACGTCCTTGGTGAACTCCACCCGCAGGTTGGGGTCGTCCGGGTCCTCATAGGGGGCCTTGAGGCTGTCGATGAACTCGTGGAGCGCCTCGCCCTCGGTGGTGACCGCCAGCAGTTCGCCGTCCACATAGATGGCGGTGGCCTCCTGGATCTCGTCGCTGGATTCCTGCAGCAGCACGTTGGCCATCTGCGCCTCGTCCATCAGCGTGTCGGAAACGTCCAGCGAGTAGGTGGGGGTGATGGTGAACTCCCGGCTCTCGTCGCCCAGGGCGTCGATGCGCTGGGTGAGCTCGGCGGTGGCGGCGTCGAACACCTGTTCGCTCTGCACATGGCCCACGACCTTGCCGTTGACCTCCACCGCCAGCACGTAATTGTAGCTCAAAACGGTGTTGACCACATAGACGAAGAGGCCCAGCGCCAGCACCGGCAGCACATAAGCGAAGGACGGGCGGATGAGCGGTGCATAGCGGCGCACGCCCCGGCCGAAGTAGGCCAGGCCCTCCCCCACTGCCTTTGCGGCGCCCACGTTCTTCTTTTCTTCCCGCACCAGGGCGGCGATGTTTTTGAAGCCGTTCCCCAGGCGGACGAAGGGGGCGCTGAGTTCATGCCAGGCGTTGGCGAGGGCCTTGCCGGCGGTGTTTTTCAGGAAAAGGCCGGCGGCGCGCGCCTTTGCGCGGATCCCTTCGCCGGTGCTGCGCAGCCGGCGGCCGGCGCGCAACACCGTGTACTCGGCCCAGAAGCCCGCATCGTACAAAAACTGGCCCAGCACCGCGGTCTGCGGTTTCTGCTTGGCTTTGGTGACCAGGGGATCCAGCGCCTTCTTCACCTTGGGAAGCGGGGCAGCCCTGCGCTTTTTCTTCACCTCGGGCGGGGCCGCCTGGGCGGTTTCCGGGCCGGTCTGTTCCGGCGCGGCGGCAGGCTGGCCGCCTTCCAGCTGTTTTTCTTCCGGCGGCGTTTTTTCCTTGATCGCCATGGGCGCTGTCTCCTCCTTTCTCGCAAAAGATGCACGCGCTGCGCGCATGTCTATATTTGATTGTACACTTTCTTCCCCTTTGGGGACAAGCCGCAGGTGCGGTTTTTCACAGGATTTTCAAATCCCCGTCACATTTTGCCAGCGCCGCCATGTCCGCCGGAAGGGGACTTTCCGTCTCCACAATATCGCCCGAAACGGGCTCGGTGAAGCGGACGCGGGCGCAGTGCAGCGCGTGGCGGGCGATGTGCGCCCGGCTTCCGCCATAGAGGTCGTCCCCCGCCAGCGGGCAGCCGATATGGGCAAAATGGACCCGCAGCTGATGGGTGCGCCCGGTGACGGTGCGGGCTCTGACCAGCGTGTGGGCGCCGCAGCGGCGCACCACCTCATACTCGGTGAGGCTGGGCTTGCCCCCGGCGCACACGCAGCGCTGGATGATGCTGCCCGGCGCACGGCCGATGGGCGCGTCGATGACGCCCTTCTCCGCGGGCGGCGCGCCCTCCACCAGCGCAAGATACCACTTTTGCGCGCTCTCCGCCAGCAGCGGCGCGGCATAGGCGTTCTTTGCGCATATCACAAGGCCCGAGGTGTTGCAGTCGATGCGGTTCACCGGGCGGAACACCCCCGTCTCGCCCCGCGCCGCCAAACAGCCCATCCAGGCGTTGGCCAGCGTGCCGCCGGCATAGTTCAGGGTGGGATGCACCGCCATGCCGGCGGGCTTGTCCAGCACCACGGCGTGGCGGCTTTCATAGACGATGCGCAGGGGGATGTCTTCCGCCGCCACGGTGGTTGGCGGCTCGGGCGGCAAAGCAAACTGCACGGTCATGCCCGCGGCCACCCGGTCGCAGGTGCGCAGGGGCCTGCCGCCGGCAAAAAAGCCGCCGGCGCGCTTGACCTGACGGGCAAGGCCCGCCGACACGCCCTTTTTCGCGAGGAAGTCCCGCAAAAGATATCCGTCGAAGGGCTGCTCCACCTTGAAGGAGAGTTCCGCGGGCGTCTGCCGCGCCATGGGCCCACCTCCCCTTTAACCACGCGACGTACTTTTACATTTTAGCATAAAATCCGCCGGCGCGCAACCGCCCCGCTTCGCCCATTTGCTGTGGTTTTTTCCTGCGAAAGGAAAAAGCGCCGCCCGCCGGTCTCCCGGCGGGCGGCGCTGCATTTTGCGCGTTTGGAAAGGTCAGTAGGCGACGCCCTGGGCCACCATGGCGTCGGCCACCTTGATGAAGCCGGCCACGTTGGCGCCCACCATCAGGTTGCCCTCCACGCCGCACTCTTTGGAGGCCGCGTAGGCGGCATGGAAGATGCCCTTCATGATGTCCTTCAGGCGGGCGTCCACCTCGTCGAAGGTCCAGGCCAGGCGCAGGCTGTTCTGGCTCATCTCCAGGCCGCTGGTGGCAACGCCGCCGGCGTTGGCCGCCTTGGCGGGGCCGTAGAGCACGCCGGCCTCGAGGAAGGCTTCGATGGCCTCGGGGGTGCTGGGCATGTTGGCGCCCTCGCACACCACCTTGCAGCCATTGGCGATCAGGGTCTTGGCGCTCTCGCCGTCCAGCTCGTTCTGGGTGGCGCAGGGCAGGGCGATGTCGCAGGGGATGGTCCAGATGCCGCTGCAGCCGGCGGTGAAGGTGGCGCCGGGGCGCTTGTTCGCGTACTCCACGATGCGCTCGCGGCGCGCTTCCTTGACCTCCTTCATCAAATCCAGGTCGATGCCCGCGGGGTCGTAGACATAGCCGGAGGAGTCGCTCATGGCCACCACCCTGGCGCCCAGCTGGGCGGCCTTTTCGCAGGCGTAGATGGCCACGTTGCCGCTGCCGGAGATGACCACGGTCTTGCCTTCAAAGCTGTCGCCCTTCATGAAGGCCAGGGCCTCCTGGGTGAAGTAGCACAGGCCGTAGCCGGTGGCCTCGGTGCGCACCAGCGAGCCGCCGAAGGTCAGGCCCTTGCCGGTGATCATGCCGCCCTGGAAGCTGTTGGTCAGCCGCTTGTACTGGCCGAACATATAGCCCACCTCGCGGCCGCCCACGCCGATGTCGCCGGCGGGGCAGTCGGTGAACTGGCCGATGTGGCGGTACAGCTCGGTCATGAAGCTCTGGCAGAACCGCATGATCTCCATATCGCTCTTGCCCTTGGGATCGAAGTCGCTGCCGCCCTTGGCACCGCCCATGGGCAGACCGGTCAGGCTGTTCTTGAAGGTCTGCTCAAAGCCCAGGAACTTGATGATGGAAGCGTTCACCGACGGATGCAGCCGCAGGCCGCCCTTGTAGGGGCCGATGGCAGAATTGTACTGGACCCGATAGCCCCGGTTCACCTGCACCTTGCCCTGGTCATCCACCCAGGACACCCGGAAGGTGATCATGCGCTCCGGCTCGACAATGCGCTCAAAAACGCCCCAGTCGATGAGGTCGGG
>DWXV01000002.1 GCA_019119025.1 Candidatus Allofournierella excrementigallinarum | reverse complement strand
AAATCCTGCCAAAGAACAACAGTTCCGTGTTCAAGTCCGTTTAGATAAAAGAATCCAGGGAGGTTTTCCATTTCGTCTTCTGAATATACTTTCAGTGCCCAGGACTTTTTCAACTTAATGTAGTCAAGGTCCCAGGACGCTGCAACAGTCTTCCCGTCCTTTTTGCTCATGACCGTCAATTTTCGGCACTGGGACAAAGAAGCCATTTTCAGGCCGAGGCCAAACCGGCCCAAATCATTTTTGGCTCGGGCTTCGTGCGGATCCTGACTGCCATATCGCATGGCATTTTCAATTTTATCCGCATCCATACCGCATCCATTATCTTCAATGCACAGCCACCGGGGCTCTTTTGACATAAAGCCTATTCGAACTTCAGTGGCACCGGCACTGATACTGTTGTCGACGATATCAGCAACAGCGGCTTCGAACAGATACCCTATCGACCTCGTTGATTCTACAAGAACCGGAGCAAAGGGAATGACAAGTTTTTCCTCCATGAAAAATCCTCCTGTCTGCTGCAGGTGTCTATCTGCAATGCCGGTTTGCAGAGAGCATATCGGAATGATTCTTTATATCTCATTGTATTCCAAGCGCGGTGAGGTGTCAAACAACTTGGAAACTTAGCTGTTTTGATCATTCACGAGGGCGCACTTTGCTTTTCATTGCTTTAATTATATCACAACAAAGGTGACATAAAACGGACTCGCAAAGCAGAAGTCGTGATTTTCTGCGGATAACGTTTGCACAAAAGAAAAGGTCGCTGTACATGAGTACAGCGACCTTTTCTGGTGCGCCCGACTGGATTCGAACCAGCGGCCTTCCGGGTCGGAGCCGAACGCTCTATCCAACTGAGCTACGGACGCACATCTATGAAAACCGTCCGAAGGCGGGTTTCAGCTATTCAGTTATAAGTGGTCAAATAGTAGTCAGGCTACTACAAAGCCGGAGAATGCGATGCCGAAAAATGGCTTTGTTATGCGGTTTTTCGGCTGCGCCCAACTGCCTGTCGGAGTTGTCGGAGCCGAACGCTCTATCCAACTGAGCTACAGACGCGGATCTGCGGAAAGCCGCCTCCGGGGGAGGGCTTTCCGACATGTTGACCGCACCCTTTTGGTGCATCGCTTATTCTACCACATTTTTTTGACGTGGTAAAGCCTTTTTTCAAAAATCGCGCCGGAAACCCCGTTTGCGGGGCCTTCGGCGCGGATCCGTCAGCGGCGCGCCCTCAACAGGGTGAGGAGCAGCAACGCAAGAAGAAGGAACTGGAAGAAAAGGAACAGCAGCGTTCCCGCCCCCGAGGGCAGGGAGCCTTCGTCAACAGAGACGGCGGGCGCCGGCGAGGGGGAGGGCACGGGCGCCGGCTTCGGAGAAGTCGAAGGCCTGGGACGGCTGGTCCCGCTTGCGCTGGGGGCAGGGGCCTTTACAGGGGCCGGAGTGGAAGCGGCGGCCTGCCCGGGGGCCGGGGCCGGCGCGGCGGGGGTGGGGCGCACGGGCGAAACCGTCTGCCCCTGCGTCTCGTAGCCACGCAGCACCGAGCCGGTGTAGTTGCCCTGAAAGCGCAGGGTGATGTTCACGCGGCTGCCGCTTTGGCGGCTTTCCACTGTGTAGTCGCCGCCCGCTTTCAGAACGGCGGCACCGTCCCGCACGGTCAGCTTTTCCGCGTCCTGGGCGTTCTCCACCGGCGAGACCCACAGCAGCGAGGCGTCCTTGGGCAGCACCTGCACCGGCACCTTCACATGCTCCACCGCCTCGAAGTTTTCGGTGTCGGCGGGGGTGAACCGTGCCTCAAAGACCTGCGGCCCGGCGCTGCCCACCTTCTGGTCCGGGGCCTCCCAGGCAAAGCCCGGGCCGGGATCCACCTGGCCCAGCGAGCTGCCATACACCGCCGTCAGCCCGGTGGGAACGGTGTAGTCCGGCAGGGCCTTCAGGATGTGGAACTCCTTCACCGCCACAAGGCCGGCGCGGCCGTCCTGGGGCGGCACCACCGCCCGCACGTACCAGGTGCCCGCCTCGCCGGGCGGCTGGGAGGTGAAGACGCCGCTCTCGCTGTCGCTGTATGTATACACCGGCTCGCCGTACCGGGCGCCGGCATGAGGAGGGTGGGCGGCTTCGCCGTAGGTCCAGTCCTCTATGGTCAGAGGCTCCACCCAGGCGTTGCTCACATGGAATCGCAGCGAGGCGGTGAAGGAGAAGGAACCGTCGGTGTAGCGGTAGATCACCAGACTGCCGTCGGCAAGGCCGGTGAGCAGGCCGTCCTCCAGCTGCGCGCCGGTCACGCCGGTGATGCGCTCCGGGTCGATGGGCAGCCCCAGCTGACCCAGGTGGAAGGTGGTCTGGCCCTGGGCCAGCTGCACCTCCACCGGGCGCTGGCCGTCCAAAACGGCGGTGGGGGCCGCCGGCCCGGCGCGGATGCCCAGCAGCTGATCGCCGCCGGCCATCAGATCGGTGAGAAGGGGGTTGGCGCTCAGGTCCAGAAAGACGAGGCCGCTGCGCTCGACGCCCAGCCGTTCAAGGTTTGGCGCGCGGCTCAGATCCAGCTCGGTGACCAGGGTGTAGGAGCACCAGAGGTCCAGCAGGGCTTCGTTGTTCCCCAGGGTGAGGGCTTTGAGGGGCCCGCCCATGTAGATGAGATATTGAAGGGCCCCGTTGCGCGAGACGTCCAGCGTCTCGAAGAGGTTGTCGCCGCAAGCCAGCTCCCTCAGAAGGGGGGCCGCCGAGGGGTCCAGGGCCGCCAGGCGGTTGCCGTGGCAGTGCAGCACCTCCAGTCGGGGCGTCTGGGCAAGGTCCAGCCCGGTGAGCCGGTTATCGTTGCACAGCAGGCTGGTCAGGCCCGGGGCCTGGTCCAGGGGCAGTTCGGTGAGGGCGTTGCCGATGCAGTTCAGCTGGGTGAGGGCGGGGAAAAAGCCGACGCCTTCCAGCGTGCGGATGCCCTTGCCGCGCACGTCCAGCATGGTCACCGCCGCCCGCTCGCTCCCGGAAAGGGCGCCGTCGCCGTCGGCGTCGAAGGTGCGCACGCAGGCCAGAAAGGCCGGGTCGGGGAAGTTCGTCTCGTCCAGCGCCACCGTCCCTTCGGCGGCGGCGAGGGCGGCGTTCAGGGGGCCGGCGGCGGGGACGCTGCCGGCAGGGGCGGCGAGCAGGGCGTTCCCGGATACCGCCTCTTCGGCGGCGGCAGGAAGGGGAACAGCCGCTGCGCCCAGCACAAGGGCCAGCACGACGGCCGCCCGGAAAAGGGTCTTTTTGTAGTCGGTCATGGTCTGCCGCATCCTTTCTCTTAAAGCGTTTTGGGGCGTCAGGGCCGCAGCGGCTATGCAGCAGCCTGGGCCTTCTGAAGGGAAACCGGCAGGTCGGCGGCGAAGAGGGCGGAAAGGGCCAGCGCGGCGGTCAGCGCCGCGGCGGGGGAGAGCATCGCCACCCAGCCGCTCACCACCGGGTGGATGAACCGGAGCATCACCAGGGAGAAGGCGCCCCAACACAGGGAGGCCGGCAGGCAGATGTAGCCGTTCAGGTTGAAGCGGTACATGCTGTAATCCCAGTAGCGCAGATGGAACAGACGCTCCATGGTCCAGCCGGTGACGTATTCCAGCAGCGTTGCGCCGGCCATGCCCATCAGAAAAACCAGCAGCGGGTTTGCGGCCACCGGCAGGGCGAACAGCAGGACGGCCACGGCGCCGGAGCCGTAGATGGGAACCAGCGGGCCGTTGAGAAAGCCCCGGTCCACCCAGCGCCCCTGGCGCAGGGAAACATAGCAGGACTCCCAGACCCAGCCGAGGAAGGAGTACAAAAAGAAGAACAGTGCCCACTGGGCGGGGGCGTAGCCAAACCAGGTCATAGGAGTCCCTTTCTCGTTACAGCGTGGGTGCGGCGCCCGGCCTCAGAGGGCCGGGCCGCCGGGGGCTGCGGATGCGGCCCGCTTTTCCAGGATGACGGTGGCCAGGTCGCTGATGCCGTCGGCCACCAGAGCGGCTCCGAACACCATCACCGCGATGCGCACCGCCGCGAAGGGGGCGATGACGATGAGGGCGCCCAGCACGATGGGAACGATGGCGGAGAGGGCCAGGGGGACCATGCCGGGGAACTGTTCCCGCAGGCCGGTGATGGCCAGGGGCAGTTTGCCGATGCCGTCCATCAGGAGCAGGGAGCCCAGCACCAGCGGCAGGACCGACAGGATGGCCTGGGGCCAGGCAAAGGCGAAGACAGAAAAGGCGGCGGGCAGCGCGGTGAGGAACAGATCGCCCGGATTGGCTGCGCCGGCCTTGCGGCCCTGCAGATAGCGCGCGAGATGGATCGCGCCGTAGGCGGCTGCGCCGCCGGCCAGCGCCCAGACGAAGAACGTGCCGGAGGCGGCGGGGAAGGCGAAGAGTAGAACGCCCATTGCGACATACAGCGCGGCCACCCAGACGGATGCGGCGCGGGTCCAGAAAAATTGAAACATTAGGATACCTCCTTGACAAAACAGGATTTGCAAAATTTCTTTTGCTGTTTCCATCCTACCATGGGCGGGCGGCGGAGTATGTTTGTCAGACAACGGGCTGCCGCTTCTTGCCAGAAAAGGGAGTGGTTTTATAATAAAAAGAAGAAAACTGCCTGCGAGGAGGCGCAAACAGCAGATGGAACACAAGCTGGACCTGGCGGTGCTGCGGGCAAATATGCTGTTCCGCAACCTGACCGACGAAGAGGTGCTGGGCGTCATCGACACCATGTCGCCTCACACCGTGAAGTATGAAAAGCGCACCGTGGTGGCGCGGGACGGCGACGGGTTCTCCGAGATCGGGGTCATCCTGTCCGGCAGCGTGCACCTGTTCCACATCGACAGCAACGGCAACAGCAACCTGATGGACGTGCTGGGCGCCGGCGACACCCTGGGCGAGCTGGCCTCGGTGGGGCGCTACCGCCTGCATGTGACGGTCACCGCCACCGCCCGGACGGAGATCCTCTTTCTCAGCGTGGACCGGCTGCTGCGCAAGAACGTGCTCACCGCCCCCACTCAGATCCGCTTTTTGCAGAACCTGACCCTGGCGGTGGCAAAAAAGGGCCAGTACCTCACCCGCAAGCTGGAGGACAGCATCCGCCGCTCCACCCGGGAGCGGCTGCAGGACTATCTCTCCGCCCAGTACCACAAGGCGGGCAGCCGCACCTTCGTCATCCCCCTGAACCGGCAGGACCTGGCGGACTTCCTCTTTGTGGACCGCAGCGCCATGTCCAACGAGCTGTGCAAGATGCGGGACGAGGGGCTTTTGAAGTTCGACAAGAGCCGCTTCGAGCTGCTGGTGGAGATGCCCATCACCGACGACGAGCCGGACCCCAACGACAAGGAATGAAAAAAGGCGCGCTGCAGGATAAACATCTGCAGCGCGCCCTTCTGTTGAGCGATTAAGCGCAAAAAAGCCACCGGCCGGGCCGGCGGCTTTGATTTTTTTTTTTTGGGGGGGTCAGAACAGCTCCAGCAGGAACCGCGCCACATGGTCCACCGCACGGTCGGCCTGCCTGAGGGGGAACATCTGGAACACGTGCCACATGCCCTCCCAGCACTCCATCCGGCAGGGCACGCCCTGCTCCAGCAGGCGCTGGTGCAGCCGGGCCGAGTCGTCGAAGAGGATCTCGTTGGAGCCCGCCTGGATCATCACCGGCGGGAAGCCGGAAAAATCGCCGAAGAGGGGCGAGAGCAGCGGGTCGGCCCAGTCGGCGCCGGGGGCGTAGGCGTCCCGGGTGGCCAGCATGTAGTCGGCGGTGAGGGAAGGGTCCGCCCCGGCCCGTCCGGTGAATGACTCGCCGCTGAAGGTCATGTCCGTCCAGGGCGAAAAAAGCACCAGGCGGCGGGGCAGCTGGCGGCGGGCGTCCCGCAGCAGCAGGGCCAGCACCAGGGCCAGATTGCCCCCGGCGGAGTCGCCCATCACCACCACGTCCCGGGCGCCGTAGCCCAGCAGCATCAGATAGTCCCAGGCTTTCAGCGCGTCCTGCCGTGCGGCGGGGCTGGGGTGTTCCGGCGCAAGGCGGTACTCAAAGCAGAGCACTTCGTAGCCGGTGCGGCTGGCGATCTTGGAGGCGAGGGGGCGGGAGTAGTCCAGGCTGCCGCTGGTGTAGCCGCCGCCGTGGCAGTAGAGCACCACCTTGCGGGGGTCGTGGCCCTGTTCCGGCCGCACCCAGGCGGCGGGCATGCCGTTCAGGTCGAAGGGCTCCCAGCCAAGGCCCAGCAGCGGGGCGGCCAGCCGCCCCAGCACCTTCTGGCCTTTGCGCTGACGGTCCAGCTCTTCCTGCCCGGCGGGGGCGGGGGAGGCGGCCGAACGGATGGTGCGCATCGCCTTCATCATGGCGGTGGTCACCGCCTGGTCGGCGGGGCTCGTGTCGGAATAGCGGGGCATGGGGATGTGCAGGCCGCCCCGGGCATTTGTGTTGCTGGTGTTTTCCATAGACGTTTCTCTCTTTCGGCGGGCCCGCGGCAAGCGGGCGGTGGCTGCTGTTTTCAGTATAGCATAAAAATGGGGTGAAGGCGTTGCCCGCGGGGGGCGGCGGTGCTACAATACAAGATAGAGACGGAAGGAGGCGACGCGGAATGGCGCGCACCGCACCGAACTGGTACCGGCTGGACAACGCGGGCATGGTCTATTCCGCCATCCAGCGGGACGATTACTCGGCGGTCTACCGCTTTTCGGCGGTGATGGACGCCCCGGTGGACCCGGAGCGTTTGCGCCAGGCCGCCCGGCGGGTGATGCCGCGCTTCCCCGGCCTGCAGGTGCGGCTGCGGCGGGGGGTGTTCTGGTATTATTTTGATTCCGACCCCTCCTTTGTGCCCGACGTGGAGCCGGACATCGCCAACCCCTGCCAGCCCATCCGCTTTTCTTCCAAAGACCGGCTGCTGCGGGTGTTCTATTACGGGCCGCGCATCTCCATCGAGCTGTTCCACGCGTTGGCGGACGGCGCGGGCGCGCTGGTGCTGCTGAAAACGCTGGTGGCGGAGTATCTGCGGCTGGGCGGGGCGGAAGTGCCCTGCACCGAGGGCGTCCTGGACCCGGCCGGGCCTCCCGACCCGGAGGAATGGGAGGACGCCTATCCCCGCTACGCTACCTCCCGGGCCCGGCGCAGCCTCAAGGCCGGCCCGGCCTACAGCTACACCGGCACGCCGGAACCCTTCTACACGCTGAACGTCATCATGGGCCTCATCCCGGTGGACAAGGTCCGCGCCGCCGCCAGGCGCTACGGCGTTTCCATCACCGAGTTCCTGGCCGCCGGGCTCATCCAGGCGCTGATGGTGCGCCAGCGCTGCGAGGGCAGGCGGCGGGAAAAGCCGGTGGCCCTGGTGGTGCCGGTGAACCTGCGGCCTTATTTCCCCAGCCGCACCCTGCGCAACTTCATCCTCACCGCGCGGCCCTTCATCGACCCGGAATTGGGGGACTATACCTTCGCGGAGATCGCCTCTCAGGTGCATCACTATATGCGGCTGCACGTCACAAGGCAGGAGCTGGCCGCCTACATCACCCGGAACGTCAGTTTGCAGCGCTCGCCGCTGCTGCGGCTGGTGCCCCGCCCGCTGAAAAACCTGGGAATGGCGGCAGGGTTCCGGATGCTGGGCGAAAAGCCCTATTCCACCACCTTCACCAACCCCGGCGTGTTCCGGGCGCCGCCGGAGATGGAAGCCCACATCCGGCGGGTGGAGATGGTGCTGGGCCAGTCCTATTCCGGGCGCACCAACTGCGCGGCCATCAGCATGGGCAACACCCTGACGCTGAGCTTTTCCGGCACCATGCGGGAGAGAGACCTGGAGCGGGACTTCTTCCGCTGGCTGGTGCGGGAGGGCGTGCCGGTCAAAATCCTCTCCAACAGAAAGGGCTGAGAGATCATGTCTTATTGCGTGAACTGCGGGGTGGAGCTGGACGCCTCCGCCCATGCCTGTCCGCTGTGCGGCACTCCGGTGGTCAATCCCCGCTGCCCGGTGGACGAGACCGCCCAGCCGCCCTTCCCGCTGGTGCGGCGGGAGGTGGAGCCGGTGGACCGGCGCAGCCTGGGCCTGCTGCTCACCGGCATGCTGGCCTCAGCGGCGGTGTGCTGCTGCGCCATCAACTGGCTGGCCTTCTTTCCGGCGGCGCCCTGGTCGCTCTATGTGGCGGGGGCGGCGGCGGTGCTCTGGGTGTGGGCGGCGCTGCCGCTTTTGGCCCGGGGCTGGCCGGCGCCGGCCTTTCTGCTGGCGGACGCGGCCGCGGTGGCGGGCATGCTGGCGCTGGTGGCCGCCCTCACCAACGGCTGGGGCTGGTTTGCCCGGCTGGCGCTGCCCATCCTGGGCATCACCGCCCTGCTGGTGGCGGCGGTGGGCGGCATGATCGCCCGGCGGCGCTCCGGCCTTTCCACGGCGGGGGTGTTCTTCCTGCTGCTCATCCTCTGGCTGCTGGCGCTGGAAGCGCTCATCGACCTCTACGCCTTTGGGCAGTACCGGCCGGGCTGGTCGGTCATCGCCGCGGCGGCGGGGCTGGTGGCGGCGGTGTTTCTGCTCATCGTGCGCCTGCGCCCCCGCTTGCGGGAGGAATTGGGCCGTCGCTTCCACACCTGAAGGCCCCTGTTATCAGTATAGCCCTTCGGGCCCGGCAGGTCTGTGCGTCAAACAACAGGCCGCCGGGCCTTTTCTGTGCCCTTCAGAAAAAGTGCTTGCGACGGCGCAGGAGGCGGCCCGGCAGCTGCGGGGCCTCTGTGGCAGCCGGCTGTGAAATAAACAGAAAGCGGGCCGGCCCCCAAAAGGGACCGGCCCGCTCTTTTATATATAATGTTAGTTGCGGTGCAGCACCGGGTAAACCGCCCGGCTCAAAATGCCGGACACCACAAAGCCCGCGGCGGCTTCCACCGCGCCCTGCACGCCCACGAACAGCAGCACGAACGCCAGCGGGTCCGCCGCGCCCAGGGCGGCCACAAAGCCCTGGATGTAATCGGTGCGGTAGAAGAACAGCACCAGCGCGCCCATGAAAAACACGGTGTTCAGCACCGGGCCGGCCAGGGCGGCCGCGCCGAAGGCGGCGTTGGCCCGCAGGGGGCGGCCCTTGCGGTGAAGGGCCTTGAAGAGCACCGCCGGCAGCCAGCCCGCCAGCACCCGGGTGGGCACGCAGGTCAAAAAGGTGAACACCGGGTTGATGGTCATCAGCGCGGTGCCGAAGGCGTCGGACCCGAAACAGGTGGAAAAGCTGGTCAGGCCGAAGATGCCGCCCAGGATGGCGCCCTCGGCGGGCCCCAGCAGGATGGCGCCCACCGTCACCGGGATCATGATGGGGGTGATGGCCAGCGGGCCGATGTGGATGTAGCCCAGCGGGGTGTAGGCCAGCACCAGCACGATGGCGGCCAGCAGCGCCAGCCGGGTCAGACGCAGGGTTTTGGAATGGTCGTTCATGTTACATACTCCTTTACTGCCGCTCCGCCTCAAAACGCGGATACAGCGCAAGCTTATTTATGCACACGCCCTTTGCAGGGCGGAACACCATGAAATATTCACTTTTGGTTTTTCAGCCAGATGAGGTTCATGCCGTCCAGGATAAGATCCTCGCAGCGGCGCACCGGCTGGGCCATCGCCTTCAGCACCCCCTCGGGCAGTTCGCCGGTGGCGGCCACCCAGGCGCTTTCGCCCAGCTCGCTTTTGAGGCGGGCGATCAGGCCGTCCAGCATGGCGGCGGTGCCCAGGATGCTGCCCGCCTGCAAACAGGCGGCGCTGTTCTTCGCCAGCGGCGCAAGGGCGGCCCGGGGCGCGTCCAGGTCCACCTGGGGCAGCTGGGCCGTGCCCCTCACCAGGGCGTTCAGCGCGGCCTTCGGCCCCGGCAGGATCATCCCGCCCAGAAGGCGGCCCTTCTCGTCAATGCCCATCAGCGAGAGGGCGGTGTCCGCGCAGAGCAAAATCACCGGCCCCGGCGCAAGGTCCAGCGCCGCCACGCCCGCGCAAAGAAACTCCGCCCCCAGCTGGGCCGGGTCGTCGATGCAGATGGCAAGGCCGCTCTTGAGCCCTGGCCCCACCGTCAGCACCCGCCCGCCGCTGCGCCGCCGCAGGGCGGCGGTCATGGGGGCGGTCAGGGCCGGCGCCACCGAACCGAGGATGGCGCCCTCCCACCGGCAGCCGCCGTGGCCGTACAGATCCAGAAGCTGCCCCAGGGCGATGGCGCACTCGTCCGCCGTCAGAAGCGGCCGGGCGCTCAGCCGGCCGGAAAAAAGCTTTTCCCTCCCGCTGTATCCGCCCACCGAAATGTGGGTGTTGCCGATGTTCACCGTCAGGACCATGGCGCCGCGGCCTCCTTTCTCTTGAGCGGTCCTATTATAATACTATCTGCAGCAAAAAGGCAAGCCCCCCGGCTTGGGCAGATCCGTGCAGATTTTTCCAAAAGCTGTAAAAAGGGGGTTGACTTTTGGGTTTGAGGCTCGTATAATACTGACTTGCGCCCCCAAAAGGCAAGCGGCGGCAGCCGCCCGCCCCAAACGGCCGCCTGGAAAAATATCGCAAAAAGGTGTTGACAAACAGCGCTTTGCGCGATATAATAAACAGGCTGCCTCACGAAAGCGCGGGGCGCAGAGGACCTTGAAAATTGAACAATAAGAAGAACTTGAAGGACCCTTTTTGAGTGTGGAAAACACTTTAAAAATTCCAAGAAGTAATTC
>DWXV01000037.1 GCA_019119025.1 Candidatus Allofournierella excrementigallinarum | reverse complement strand
CCTCCAACATGCCTGTGGCCGCCCGTGAGGCGTCCATCTACACCGGCATCACCCTGGCGGAGTACTACCGCGACATGGGCTACCACACCGCCATGATGGCCGACTCCACCAGCCGTTGGGCCGAGGCCCTGCGTGAGATCAGCGGCCGGCTGGAAGAGATGCCCGCCGACGAAGGCTACCCCGCCTACCTGCCCAGCCGCCTGGCCGAGTTCTACGAGCGCGCCGGCTACGTGCGCGCGTTGAACGGGGAAGAAGGCTCCGTCACCGTTATCGGCGCCGTCAGCCCTCCGGGCGCCGACTTCTCCGAGCCCGTCACCCAGAACACCAAGCGCTTCACCCGCTGCTTCTGGGCGCTGGACAAGGCCCTGGCCTATGCCCGCCACTACCCGGCCATCAACTGGAACACCAGCTACACCGAGTACCTCACCGACCTGGCCCCCTGGTACTACGACAACGTGGGCCCGGATTTCCTGTCCTGCCGCGAGCAGATCGCAAGCCTGCTGCTGCAGGAGACCAGCCTGATGGAGATCGTCAAGCTGATCGGCTCCGACGTGCTGCCCGACGACCAGAAGCTGGTCATCGAGATCGCCCGCGTCATCCGCGTGGGCTTTTTGCAGCAGAACTTCTTCCATGACCAGGATACTTATGTGAGCTTGGAGAAGCAGCTCAAGATGATGCAGGTCATCCTGCACCTCTACGAGAAGAGCCAGGCGCTGGTGGCCCGGCAGATCCCCATCAGCAAGCTGCTGCGGCTGGGCCTGTTCGACAAGCTGGTCAAGATGAAGTACGACATCCCCAACGACAAGCTGGAACTGTTCGACGAGTACACCGCCGAGATCGACCAGAAGATCGGCGAGCTGCTGCGCGCTTAACAAGGGAAAGGAGCGAAAGAGAGACATATGATCCTTGAACATGTTGGCTTAAGCCAGATCAACGGCTCGCTGGTGGTCCTGGACGGCGTGCAGGACGCTTCCTACGACGAGATGGTGGTGATGAAGCTCACCGACGGCACCCAGCGCGTGGGCCGTATCGTGATGATCGAGGGCGACAAGTGCGTTATCCAGGTGTTCGAAGGCACCACCGGCTTCTCGCTGGGCAACACCCGCACCACCCTGTCCGGCCATCCCATGATGGTGGACCTGAGCCCCGAGATCCTGGGCCGCACCCTGGACGGCCTGGGCCGCCCCATCGACGGCCTGGGTGAGATTTACCCCGAGTTCCGGCGCGATGTGAACGGCTCGCCCATCAACCCGGTGAGCCGCGTCTATCCCCGCAACTACATCCGCACCGGCATTTCTTCCATCGACGCGCTGGCCACCCTCATCCGCGGCCAGAAGCTGCCCATCTTTTCCGGCTCCGGCATGAAGCACAACGAGCTGGCGGTGCAGATCGTCAAGCAGGCGGACGTTTCCGACGGCGAGGACTTCGCCATCGTATTCGCCGCCATGGGCGTGAAGAACGACGTGGCCGACTACTTCAAAAAGAGCTTCGAGGCCGCCAATGTTATGGACCGGGTGGTCATGCTGCTGAACCTGGCCAACGACCCCATCGTGGAGCGTATCATCACCCCCCGTGCGGCGCTGACCATCGCCGAGTACCTGGCCTTTGACCTGGGCAAGAACATCCTGGTCATCCTCACCGATATGACCAGCTACTGCGAGGCTCTGCGTGAGTTCTCCTCCTCCAAGGGCGAGATCCCCGGCCGTAAGGGCTACCCCGGCTACCTCTACTCTGACCTGGCCTCCCTGTACGAGCGCGCCGGCATCATCGAGGGCCGCAAGGGTTCTGTGACCCAGATCCCCATCCTCACCATGCCCGGCGACGACATCACCCACCCCATCCCCGACCTGACCGGCTACATCACTGAGGGCCAGATCGTGCTGGACCGCGGCATGGACGCCACCGGCGTCTATCCGCCGGTGAGCGTGCTGCCCAGCCTGTCCCGTCTGATGAAGGACGGCATCGGCGCGGGCTACACCCGCGAGGACCACAACCCCCTGGCCAACCAGCTTTTCGCCACCTACGCCCGCGTGCAGGACGCCAAGGCCCTGGCCAGCGTCATCGGCGAGGAAGAGCTGTCCGCCAGCGACAAGCGGGTCATGGAGTTCGGCCGCGCTTTCGAGCAGAAGTTCGTGGGCCAGGGCAACACCAACCGCACCATCGAGGAAACGCTGGACCTGGGCTGGGAACTGCTGTCCATGCTGCCCCGCGAAGAGCTGGACCGTGTGGACCAGGTCATGCTGGACCACTACTACAAGCCGCAGGTGAACGCCGCTTATCGGGACCTCTCTGCGGTGTTGAAAGGCAGCAAGTGACTTCTAACAGAGAGGAGACTGCCGTATGGCACAGGTTTTCCCCACAAAATCGAACCTGATGGCGCAAAAACGCAGCCTTGCGCTCGCCAGCCAGGGCTATGACCTGATGGACCGCAAGCGGAACATCCTCGTGCGGGAAATGATGCAGCTGATCGACCGGGCGGCGGTCATCCAGGACGAGATCGCCACCGCCTACTCCTCGGCCTACAAGGCATTGCAGCGCGCCAACATCACCCTGGGCGTTGTGGGCGAGTTCGCCAAGACGGTGCCGGTGGAGGAGGGCCTTTCGCTGGACTACCGCAGCGTCATGGGCGTGGAGCTGCCCATCGTCAAGATGGAAGAAAGCGCCCCCGGCCTTTATTACGGGCTGGATTCCACCAACAGCCAGCTGGATGATGTGTATCTGAAATTCTGCGAGGTCAAGCGCCTCACCGTGGAGCTGGCCGAGGTGGAAAGCAGCGTCTACCGCCTGGCTGTGGCCATCCAGAAGACCCAGAAGCGGGCCAACGCCCTGAACAACATCATGATCCCCCAGTTCACCGCCACCATCAAATACATCACCGAGGTGCTGGAGGAAAAGGAACGGGAGGACTTCTCCCGCCTGAAGGTCATCAAAATGCAGCGGGATGGCTGAAACCCCGCTGCAATTCTGTAAAGCAAAGCCCCTTTGCAAAGCTTCCGCAAAGGGGCTTTCTGCATGCCAGCCGCGCGTTCTTTTCTCGGGGCAGGCGCGGCGCCCGGGGCACGGCCGTTACAAAGTGAACCCCAATTTGCGCCGCGCGGGCCAGGGAAATCCGCGCCACTGGCCGCCGGAGCCGTCGGCCTTACCCACCAGAAGGGCGGTGGCCGCGTCGGCCAGATAGCCCAGGTACCCTGCCGCGGGGCTGTTGCAGAGCAGCTTCCACATCAGGCCGCCAAAGAGGTAGGACTGGGCAAATTCCCGCCAGCCGCCCAGGTCCCGGGCGGCCCGCTGCGCCAGGTCCCACAGGATGCCCTGTGCCTCTTCGGGGGTGATCCAGCCCAGATAGCTGCCCCAGCGGGCCAGCATGGCGGCGCGGCCGACATCCCAGCCGGCCATGAAGGCGGGGGAGTACCGTTCCCTGTAGTGCCGGGCAAAGGCCCAGGCGCGGATGACTCCCTCCCGGCCGTCCTCGTCCTCGTCGCCGGTCATCAGTTCCTCCGGCGTTTCCGCCTCGCAGTAAAAACGGTAGCGCTCGGCGTATCCCCCCTGGCCCAGGTAGCGGAGGGTCTCCAAAAGGCCGCCCCGCCCGTCGATGCCCCAGGAGCGGCGCACCACCGACAGGACCTGCTGCTCCAGCACGGGGATGTGTTCCTCCACGTCCAGCCCCTCCAGGCTGTGGTCGTTGAGGGTAGACACGATGCCCGAGAGCAGGATGCCGAACCGTTCCCAGAGCGCCGGGTCTCTGCCGTATTCCGCCGGGGCGGGCTCGGGCAGAGTCTCCAGACGCGCCAGGGTCTCGTCCAGCAGGGTGTAGAGAGCGTCATCGGTCTCTTCTTCGTCAGGGTCGGCCCCTTCACTGTCATCGTCCATGGCCAGAGTCTCCAGCGCGGCGGCCAGTACGCCCATGTCCTCACCGAACAGCTGGTCCATCATGGCATCGGCGCTGGCACAGGCAGCCTCGGCCACCCGCTGCTCCATCATCCGCTGCAGCTGTTCCTGATTTGCGGCCATCTGTTCCATCGTCTGGCTGTCGAACACCTGCCCGAGAATTTCCACCTGCCGCTGGTCGTTCGCGGCCATCTGTTGTGCCTCCCGGGCGGCGGCTTCCTCCGCCGGGGCGGCCGGCTCAGGGGAAAAAGAATCGGCCAGCGCTTCGGCCTTTTCCTCTGTTTTATGCAGGCTTTCCAGCGCCTGCGCTCGTGCGGCCTTTGCACGGTTCATAATTTCATTGACGTCCATCTTCGTCCTCCTTTTCGCCGGGCAAAGCGTGCCAGACCGGCGGCTGCTCGTGGCGGAACAGCAGGCGTTTTGCACGCTTCAGCAGCGCCTCCACAAAATGGAACCAGAGCTGCCCGAAAACCACCGCCGCCATGAGTAGGGCCGCTATCCAGAAAAGTTCATCCCAGGGCATCGGCGCCTCACTTCTTTGCAAAGCGGTTCATAAAGAAATCGGTGAAGGCCGCCAGCTCCTCATCCTGGGACACATAGACATACAGGCTTTCGTCCTCCAGCCAGTCATAGGCGTTGATGGCGATGTAGCCTCGCTTGTCCGGGTAGATGACAAAGGCGTCGGTGGGATATTTGTTCCGATATGCCTTCAAAATGTTGGCGCGGCGGTAATAGGCGGGGTCGCCGCAGCCGGAAAGGTCGGGCACGGTGGGAACCACAACGATGGTCTCCTGCGCCTCGTTCCAGCCCACGATGAGGTTGCCAATCTTCGTTTTGCTGCCATGGACGAAACCATAGTTGAAGCGGCTCACGTCTTCGGTGTAGCCGAAGATAAGGCGGTATTCGCCGCCGCCCTCCACCACATGGTCAAACAGCGTCCGCATCTTTTTTGCGTTGGCGGCGCTTTTTTCCATGTCGATCTCCGGGCCCTTGAACAGCTTGCTGAAAATTCCCATTTGAAAATCCTCCTGTGCGTTTATTATCTCTCCGCCGCAAGACGGAGAAGATCCTGTATAAAGATAAAATATATAATTTGTCTTTATTATAAGCCGAAGGATGGCCCGTTTGAAAACACCGCTGAAAGGGGCCAAACGGGCCGCAAGGTTATTCGCCCTGCGCGTCCTGGGCGCGCAGGGAAGCCAGCCAGTCCACGATCGAGCTTATCTGCACATCGATGGTGGCGTCCGCTGCTTCGGGCACCAGCAGAGGAAGGCTGCCCGGGATGGCCCGCTGGATCACCATCACCGCCAGGCAGAGGTTGGTGAACAGGCTGACGCGGCCGGGTTCGGGGCGCACGCCGAAGAGCTTCATCAGCTGCCCGAACAGCCGCTGCTGCTTTTGCCGGAAAGACTGGTAACTCTCGGGGGAGAGGCGATGGAAAATTTTTTGCTGCTCTTCCACCGTGAGCACCGCGATGCCGTTGCGCTCGCCGTAACAGCAGGCGCGAAGGAACTGGGTGACTGCCTGCCGCCAGTCCAGCGCCGGGTCTGCCAGCAGCCGCCGTGCATGCTCCACCACCCTGGGCTGTTGGAGATAGAGCATCTCCACCACCAGGTCCTCCTTGGTGGGGAAGAAGGTGTAGAAAAAGGAACGGGAGATGCCCACCTTCTGGTAGATCTGCTCCACCGTGGTGCGCTGGATGCCCTGCTTTGTCATCAGTTCCAGGCCCACGGCCACCAGGTCCTGGCGGATCTGTTCCCGCTGCGCCTCGGAATAGGCCACCTTCGGCATGCCGTCACCTCCTCCATAAAAACAAAGAGCATTAATTGTTTTTATTATAACATGGGCGAAGAAAAAAGCAAGAAAAACACGCCGGGAACATCGGTCCCCGGCGTGAGCGAAATTTGTTCAAAGGTCAGCCACAGTCCATCAGATATGCACCTTGGGGTGCCGCTGATAGAATTTTTCCCGTTCGGCAAAATAGCACTGAGCGCAAAGGCTCTGGTATTCCACATTATTTTCCTGGTCGATGGCCACCTGGTCGCCCTCGAACACGAACTCTCCGTTTACCTTGCGCCCGTTGCAGGTGGCCTTGCGGCCGCAGGTGCAGATGGTCTTCATCTCCTCGATGGCGTGGGCCAGCTCCAAAAGGCGGGTGGAGCCGGGGAACCCATGCATGGAGAAATCGGTGCGCAGGCCGTAGGCGATGACGGGGATGTTCAGCTTCACGGTCACCATGAACAGCTGCTCCGCCTGCTGCGGGGTGAAGAACTGGCTCTCGTCGGTGAGCACGCAGGCCAGGGGCTTGCCGCCGCGACCGGCCTCCTGCTTCACCAGCTCGAACACGTCCATGTCGGGCGTGACGGCCCTGTCCACCGGGCGGCTCACGCCCAGGCGGCTGAGCAGGCATTCCCCGCCCTTGGTGTCGATGCTGGGCTTGAGGATGAACACCCGCATGCCCCGTTCTTCGTAGTTGAATGCCACCTGCATCAAAGCGGTGCTTTTGCCGCTGTTCATCGCGCCGTAGCGGAAATAAAGTTTAGCCATAAACGAGGGACGCTCACTTTCGTTGTGGTGTTTATTTGTTGCGCAGCCGGTACCCCAGGCTCATCAGGCTGTCGCCCAGATGGGCGTTCTCCACCGTGACATTGGGATAGGCGACAGAGAGGTCATAGTGGCTGAAATTCCAGAAGCCCCTGATGCCCAGCCCCACCAGCTGGCCGGAAACTTCCTTCGCGCTCTCCCGGGGCAGGCACAGCACCGCAACGGTGGGGTGGTTGGCCCTGCAGAACGCGTCCAGTTCGTCGATGTGATGGATGGGCACGCCGTCCAGATCGTGACCCACCAGTTCCTGGCGGATGTCGAACACCGCCAGCAGGTTGTAGCCGTTGGTGTCGGTGGTCAGAAAACGGGACACGGCGGTGCCCAGGCGGCCGGCGCCCAGCAGGATGGTGGGCAGTTTTTCCCCATGGCCGAACAGAAGATGGCCGATCTCTTTTTCCAGCACTTCCACATTGTAGCCGATGCCCTGCTGCCCGAAGCCGCCGAAGCAGTTGAAGTCCTGCCGGACCTGGCTGGCGGTGGTGCCCATCATGCGGGCCAGCTCGCTGGAAGAAATTGTGGCCACGCCGGATTTGTGCAGCTGTGCGATGTAGCGGTAATACTTCGGCAGCCGTTTGATGACCGGCAGTGATACCTTGCCTTGAGAGTTGTTCATTCGTTTCACCATCTTTTATCAGATTCTTCAAGCGTGGCTTGCAAAAGGCAAAGCAGCAGCAGGCCGCTTCTTACTCCCCGGCCCGGCTGTGCTGCGGACCACAGACCGGGGCAAAGCGCCGAAAACAGACGCCCTTTTTATATAGTATAATCTTTGAAACGGCTTTGTCAAACAGAATACAAAGTTTTTGAACACACTGCGCCCTTTTGTATAACTGCGGCCCGAAGGGGGGAACACTGTCAGGGAAGACCGAAAAGGAGGCGCGAAAGCCATGGAACCGAACGAGAACAAACAGCCGCCCACCGATGCGCAGGTGGAGCAGGAAAAACTGGAACAGGAGTATATGATGGACACCGGCTCGGTGATCCGCACCAAGGGACGCCATGCCATCCACTGCCTGACGGTGGTGGGCCTGATCGAGGGCCACGTCAGCGCGGACCAGAGCCAGAAGGTGACCAAATACGAGCACGTGATCCCCCAGCTGGTGGCCATCGAGGAGGACCCGGACATCGAGGCGCTGCTGGTCATCCTGAACACGGTGGGCGGAGACGTGGAGGCGGGCCTTGCCCTCTCGGAACTCATCAGCGGGGTCAGCAAACCCAGCGCCACCCTGGTGCTGGGGGGCGGCCACTCCATCGGCATCCCGCTGGCGGTCAGCGGGCGGCGCAGCTTCATCGTGCCCACCGCCACCATGACCATCCACCCGGTGCGCCATTCCGGGCTGGTGCTGGGCGTGCCCCAGACCATGCGCTATTTCGAGCAGATGCAGGAGCGCATCACCGGCTTTGTGGAAAGCCACTCGAAGATCAGCAAAGAGCGCTTTGTGGAGCTGATGATGCACACCGGCGAGCTGGTGATGGACGTGGGCACGGTACTCACCGGCCAGCAGGCGGTGCACGAGGGGCTGATCGACCAGCTGGGCAGTTTGAACGACGCGCTGGATTATCTTTACGGCGAGATCGAACGCCGGGGCTGAAGGCCCCGGCGCTTTCAGTTGACATTTTGGAGGGATGGGATTATGATGAAATAAATCCAGATGGAAAGCGGGGTGCTCGACTATGAAAAACAGCGGAACGAATACACGAGCTGAATATCTGTTGGGGGCCCCGGCTGCATTGTGAACGTTTCATAGGTTTTGCCGCGGCTTATTCGCCGCGGTTTTTTTATGCGGCCTGCTGCCCTCCATAGATGTTCGCGCAAAAATCAGCGTGCAGACGAACCAGGAACGATTTGTGGAGGTATGTATGACCCATCTTGAAAAAATCACCGAAGAAAACTTTGTGGATGCGTTCAATTTGAAACTTGCGCCCGAACAGGAACGTTTCGTTTCACACCCGATCCGCAGCCTCGCCCAGGCGTATGTTTACAGGCGGCAGTGCCAGCCTTTCGGCATCTATGAAAATGACACGATGGTCGGCTATGTGATGGTGATCTACGACTATGACATCCCGGAATACGATATATGGCACATGATGATCGATGCTTCACACCAGGGGCTGGGGTATGGAAGCGCCGCCCTGGATCAGGTGCTTGCGTATATCAAAACAAAGCCTTTCGGGGCTTCGGACCGGGTGGCCCTGACCTGCAACAAAGACAATGGCCGGGCGATGGAGCTGTACAGAAAGAAGGGCTTTGCGCCGACCGGGGCGGTGTTCGAAGAGGAAGTGGAACTTGCGCTGGCTCTGCGGCAATAAAGGGATTTGCCGTGGCAAAAACCGCCCCGGGGGTTTCGGTTTCAAGCGCCTGCGCTCGCCAAATTTGGGTTTTACAATTCGCCCGGTTGATGGTAAAATAATTGAGTTAAGCATTCCGCGCCGCGCGGGCAGAGGCTCTGCGGCGAACGATACCAACGCAAGGCGAAAGAGGATATAAAAACACTATGGCGACAAAGAAAACTTCGACCCGAAAAAACGACTCCGGCGCCCGGCGGCGCAGGCCCCAGCCGGACATTGCCCAGAGCTGGAGCATCCTGCTTTTTGGCTTGGGCGCCGTTCTGGTGGCCATGATCTTCGTGGAAGGTGAATCCGCCTGGGCCTGGATGCGCGCGGCGCTGTTCGGCGTGTTCGGCCTGGGGATGTATGCGCTGGGGCTGCTGGTGCTGTATGTGGCGGTGCTGGTGGCGCTGGGCCTGCCCATCTGGTCCAAGTGCGCCAAGGCCCTGTGCCTGATGATGTTCCTGTGCGGCACTGCGGTGGTGTTCTCACGGGTCAATCTCACCGGCATGGATTTCGGCCAGGTCGTCAAGGCTTTGTATGAGCAGGGCCAAGGCGCGCTGGGCGGCGGCGTGCTGGGCGGCGTGGTCGGCGGCACCCTGCTGGTGCTGTGCGGCCGGCCTGCGGCAAACATCCTGCTTGTGGTCTTGCTGGCGGCGGGCATCATGTGGTTCGCGGGGGTCACCCCGGGCGATCTGTGGAACCTTGTGGCCGGGCGCTATGTCCTGTGGCAGGAGGGCCGTGCCGAACGGGCGGCCCTCCAGGAAGAGGAGCGGGAAGAAGAGCCCGCTGAGCCCCAGCCCCGGCGCAGAGAGCGCCCCGTGCCGGCCCCCGCGCCCAAGGCGCGCCGCCGCGCGGCGCAGGTGGACATCGACCTTGGCCCCGACCCGGTGAAGGAGACCGACCTTGCCCCCGACCCGGAGGAACCGCTGGTGGGGCCGGGCGGCACCTTTGGCATGTTCCCGCCGCAGGACGCCCCGCAGCAGGCAAAAACCCCCTCTCAGGAAGACTCGGAATTCGAGACCCCCATCTTTTTGGAGGGGGACGAGGAGCCTGCCCCCGGCCGGTCCGACACGAAAGAAAGCATGCCCGAAACGGTGGGCGGCAGCGACCTGGACGACCTGGTCCAGCGGGCCATGGGGGCGGCTTCCGCCGCTCAGATGACCCCCGCCGCCGTGGTGCCGGGCAAGAACGATCAGATGATGATCGCGCCTGCCGCCGCAGAGCAGCAGGTCTATCACTATCCGCCCCTGAGCCTCTTCGAGCGCACCGGCGCCGCGGAGGACCCGGGCGTGGAGGAAGAACTGAAAAAGAACGCCGAACTGCTGGTGAGCACGCTGGAAAGCTTCGGCGTGCGCACCCGCGTGCTGGACATCTGCCGCGGCCCGTCGGTCACCCGCTACGAGCTGCAGCCCCTGGCGGGCGTGAAGATCAGCCGCATCACCGGCCTGGCGGACGACATTGCTCTGAACCTGGCCGCCGGCGGCGTTCGCATCGAGGCCCCCATCCCCGGCAAACCCGCCGTGGGCGTGGAGGTGCCCAACCGCAAAAAGAGCCCGGTGGGCATCCGCAGCATCTTCGAGTCCCCGGTCTACTCCAAGAGCGCCTCGCCCCTAACGCTGGCCCTGGGCAAGGACATCGCGGGCAACGCCCAGATCGCGGACCTGTGCAAGATGCCCCACCTGCTCATCGCTGGCTCCACCGGCAGCGGCAAGTCGGTGTGCGTGAACAGCATCATCATCAGCTTTTTGTACAAGGCCAGCCCCGAGGATGTGCGCCTCATCCTCATCGACCCCAAGGTGGTGGAGCTGGCGGAGTACAACGGAATCCCCCATCTGCTGATGCCGGTGGTCACCGAGCCCCGCAAGGCGGCGGGCGCATTGGGCAGCGCCGTGGCGGAGATGGAGCGCCGCTACCACCTGTTCGCCGAGAACAACGTGCGCGACATCAAGAGCTTCAACCGCCTTGCCGCCGAAGCCGACGGGCTGGAAAAGCTGCCTTACATCGCCATCATCATCGATGAGCTGGCCGATCTGATGATGGTCGCGGGCAAAGAGGTGGAGGACTATATCTGCCGCATCGCCCAGAAGGCCCGCGCGGCGGGCATGCACCTGATCGTGGCCACCCAGCGCCCCAGCGTGGACGTCATCACCGGCCTCATCAAGGCCAACATCCCCAGCCGCATCGCCTTTGCCGTGTCCAGCCAGGTGGACAGCCGCACCATCCTGGACGCCGGCGGCGCCGAAAAACTGCTGGGCATGGGCGACATGCTGTTCATGCCGGTGGGCGCGGCCAAGCCCGTGCGCATCCAGGGCACCTATGTGAAAGACGACGAGATCAGCGCTGTGCTGGATTTCATCAAGCAGGACAATACCAGCCAGTACGACGAGGAGATGATCGCCCAGATGGACAAGCTGGCCGCGGCGGAGAAAGGCTCCGGCAGCGGCGGCGAGGAGGGCGACGGCGGCCACGACCCCATGCTGGATCAGGCGGTGGAAGTGGTCATCGACGCGGGGCAGGCCAGCACCAGCCTTTTGCAGCGCCGGTGCAAGCTTGGCTATGCCCGGGCCGCCCGCATCATGGACGAGATGGAGCAGCTGGGGGTCATCGGGCCGTACCAGGGCGCAAAGCCCCGGGAGGTGCTCATCACCCGCCAGCAGTGGATCGAAAAGAGCATGCGGGCCGAGGTGGCCCCGGTGCCCGACGAGATTTAAAACAGCAGCGAAAGGAGGCCGCCCCATGCAGCAGGGCACGGAATTTCTGCCGGTCAGCCGCCAGGAGATGGAAGCGCGGGGCTGGGACGAACTGGATTTTGTTCTGGTCACCGGCGACGCCTATGTGGACCATCCCAGCTTCGGCTCGGCCATCATTGGCCGGGTGCTGGAGGCGGAGGGCTACCGCGTGGGCGTGCTCAGCCAGCCGGACTACACCACCCCCGAGAGCTTCAAGGCCCTGGGCAGGCCCCGCTATGGCTTTTTCATCGGCGGCGGCAATGTGGACAGCATGGTGGCCCACTATTCCGTGGCAAAGATCCGCCGCACGGTGGATGAATACACCCCCGGCGGCATGGCGGGCAAGCGCCCGGACCGCAGCGCCACCGTGTATACCCGGCTGGCAAAGCAGGCCTATCCCGACCTGCCGGTGATCCTGGGCGGCCTGGAGGCCAGCCTGCGCCGCTTCGCCCATTACGATTACTGGATGGACACGGTGCTGCCCAGCATCGCCGAGGCCTCCGGGGCGGATATCATCAGCTTTGGCATGGGCGAGCGGCAGACGGCGGCCATCGCCCGGCGCCTGGCGGCGGGGGAGAAGGCCCAGACCATCCGGGACGTGCCCGGCACCTGCTACATGACAGACTTCGCCGGCCTGCCGGAGCGCTATGTGGAGTGTGCGGGTTTTGCCAAGGTGAGCGCCGACAGGGCCGCCTATGCCCGCGCCTGCCGCATCCAGATGGACAACCAGGACCCGGTCACCGGCCAGATCATCGTGCAGAAACAGAGCGAAAAATACCTGGTACAGAACCCGCCCGCAAAGCCCCTCAACAGAAAAGAGCTGGACAAAGTGGCGGCCCTGCCCTTCACCCGCCGCTGGCACCCCAGCTACGACGCGGTGGGCGGCGTGCCCGCCATTGAAGAGGTGGAGTTCTCCATCATCCACAACCGGGGCTGCTACGGCGGCTGCAATTTCTGCGCCATCACCCTGCACCAGGGGCGGCGGGTCACCAGCCGCAGTGTGGAAAGCGTGGTGGAGGAGGGGGAACTGCTCACCCGCCAGCCCGGCTTCAAGGGATACATCCACGACGTGGGCGGCCCCACCGCCAACTTCCGCCTGCCCAGCTGCAAAGAGCAGATGACCAAGGGCATGTGCCAGGGCGGCAAAAAGTGCCTCGCTCCCAGCCCCTGCCCGCACCTGCTGGTGGACCACACCGAGTACCTCTCCATGCTGCGCAGGCTGCGGGCCCTGCCCGGGGTGAAAAAGGTGTTCATCCGCAGCGGCATCCGCTACGACTACCTCATCTGGGACAAAAACGACGAGTTCTTCAAGGAACTGGTGGAGCATCACGTCTCCGGCCAGCTGAAGGTGGCCCCGGAGCACTGCGCCCCCAACACCCTGAAATACATGGGCAAGCCGCCGGTGGAGGTGTTCAATAAGTTCTCCGCCAGGTTCTATGAGCTCACAAAAAAGGCGGGCAAAAAGCAGTATCTGGTGCCCTATCTGATGAGCAGCCATCCCGGCAGCACCCTGAACGACGCGGTGATATTGGCGGAATATCTTTACAAGCACAAGATCCGCCCGGAGCAGGTGCAGGACTTTTACCCCACGCCAGGCACCGTGTCCACCTGCATGTTCTACACCGGCCTCGACCCCTACACCATGAAGCCGGTGTTTGTGGAGAAGACCCCGGAGGGCAAGGCGCTCCAGCGGGCGCTGCTGCAGTATTACGAACCCCGCAACGCCGAAAAGGTGGTCAGGGCCCTGCGCAAGACCGGGCGGGAGGACCTTATCCCGCTGCTCGCCCCCGCATGGAAGCCCCGGCGCGAGAAAAACACGCCCGCGCCCCGCGGCCGAAATGGCCGGCAGGGGGCAAGCGCACAGCAGGGGCGCTTTACACCAAATTCCAAGCCGCCCCGCAAGGGCAGAAAGTAAAACTGTTTCATGGCAAAGCGAAGAACATCCCGCCGCCGCAGGCGGAAAATACAACTCACGCCCTTTCAAACCGTCGTGTTTTCACTGATGGGCCTCTGCCTTGCGCTGGGGCTGTACGTCAGTGCGGGCAGCGGCGCCGGCGCGGCGCCTACCTGGGACGAGATATACACGGCGGTGGGCCTTGCTGAGCCGCTGCCCGCAGACGGCCTGCCGAAAGACACCGACGCGGTGCATTTCATCGACGTGGGTCAGGCGGACGCCACCCTGCTGCAGAGCGGCGGGGAATACTGCCTTGTGGATGCGGGCGACACTGACAGCGAGCAGAAACTGATGACGTATCTGGAACAGCGAGGCGTCACGCATCTCAAACTGCTGGTGATGAGCCATCCCCACGCTGACCACATCGGCAGCATGGCCGCCGTGTTGGAAAAGATAGAGGTGGAGCAGGTGCTTGTGCCGGACTTTGACAAGGCTCCTTATCCCACCACCCGCCTGTTTGAAACGGTGATGGACGCCATCGAAGCCAGCGGTGCGGCGGTGACCACCGCCGCGCCGGGGCAGAGTTTTTCTGTGGGCAGCGGCAGCCTGCAGGTGCTGGCCGCAGGCGTGGAGACCGACAATTACAACGACCTTTCCCAGGTGCTTTTGTTCGAGAGCGGCGGGCTTTCGGCGCTGCTCAGCGGAGACGGCGAAAAGCCGGTGGAACAGGCCGCGCTGGAGGCGGGGGCCGTGCCCCGGGCGGACGTGTTCAAGGCGGCCCACCATGGGTCCGACACCTCCAACACGCTGGAATTCCTGCAGGCCGCCCGGCCCCAATATGTGGTCATCAGCTGCGGGCTTGGAAACAGCTATGGCCATCCCCATGCTGAGCCGCTGGCGCGCTTTGAGCAGGTGGGCGCGCAGGTGCTGCGCACCGACCAGGACGGCAGCGTGGTGATCGCGGCCAACGAAAACGGCCTGCAAAGCTACACAGCCAGCGCCGCCGGGGAAAAGGAGGCTGCCTGATGGAATACACTGTGGACCGTTTTGAAGGGGACACGGCGGTGCTGGAACCGGCCCAGGGGCCGCTTCGCACCGAAAAAATCGACCGCGCCCTGCTCCCGCCCGAGACTCGGGAAGGGGATATCCTTCTCTGTGAGGACGGGCGCTGGCGGGTGGACGCCGCCGCGACTGCCGCCCGCAGGCAGCGGATGCGCCGGCGCTTTTTTGCCGGGCGGCCCGGCTGACGAAAGGCGGAATGGATTTGTTTCGAGAGTTTCTCCCCGCTTATTTCGCGGCGGCCAACCTGCTGGCTTTTGCCCTTTGCGGGTGGGACAAATGGGCCGCGAAGCGCGGCGCCCGCCGTGTGCCGGAGCGCAGGCTTCTGCTTTTTTGCGCGCTGGGCGGCAGCCCCGCCTTTTTGTTGGGGATGGCCCTGTTCCGCCATAAGACCCGCAAACCGCAATTTTTTGTGGGCGTGCCTCTGATACTGGCCGCGCAGCTGGCCCTGCTGGCGCTGGCCGTTCGATTCCTGTAAAAAAACTCCCGGCGCCTGTTTTGGCAGCCGGGAGCTTTTTGTCAGGTTTCGAAACGCGGTTCAGCGCCGGGGATGCACAGCAAAGCCGGAAAGCTCTTCTTCGCTGGAGATCCCCATGGCAAAGGCTTTGGCGCGGGCGGCGGCATAAAGTTCCGCCATGGTGGCCTGCGTGTAGGGGGTCAGGAAGTAAATGCCCAGGCCGCAGGTGAGATAGCCCAGCAGATACCATCCGACGAAAGAAAGGTCCAGCACGAAGATCTCCATCTTTTCGCCGCCGGTCAGGGCCTTGCTCAGTTCCTTGGCGCGTTTATAGCTCATGTAGGGGTTTTCCGCCATCAGATAGGGGACATACCGCAGCTGGTAGCCGCGCACGATGCCGGGGATGATGAACAGAAAAGAGAAGGCCATGATCTCCAGCGTGTAAAATAACATTACTTTTACCACGTTGAGATACTGCACCTTGTCACGGAACGGGGAGAGCACCGTGTCCAGCGGCGGATAGCCGGCCCGGTTCTCCATGGTGTACCGAATGCCGCCGATGTACACGGGCTGAGTGACCAGGGCGTTGAACGCAAGGATGAACACCAGCATCAGGATATAGAGGATGACCACCCCGGCGATGTAGGCTTCCGGCGAAGTGATGGACAGAACAGACAAAATGATGGTGGGCACAAAGATGATGATGTAGCTCAGAGCGCTGGAAGCGGCACCCACACCGAGCGTGAGCAGCAGCCAGGCCAGGAACATCCGCCAGTAACTCTCTCTCAATACCTGCTTTGCATTCTGTTTGAGCAAGCTCCGCGACCAGTACATAATGCTTTCCCTCCTGCGGGAGCGGCTCGTTTTCCGTGCGCTCCCTCTTAACGTATTATCAACTCCAGTATAGCATAGAACGGAATAGATTTACAGGAAATTGCAGATTCTTTCTCTTTAGCGGTTGACTTTTGTAAAAAAAGGCTTATCATATAGACGTACATAGCATGATAGAGGCGCGAACGTCAAGAGTACGGCCCCCATTCAAGCGCAGGCGTGCGGGGCGGGAAAGGGGCGTTTGCCGAGGTTCGGTTTGCCCCGCCTGAGGGGGCCGCCGCGCCGGGCCGTGGGAGAACATCCCCTGGACTGTCGCCCGTGCAGAGATGCCGGGCGGAGCGCTGTCGTGAATTCGACCGCCGCACTGCGGGACTATGGGCACTTGTGCATCGGTATGAAGTCATGACGCTGTCATGGCTTCATTTTTTTGCAGGAGGAACTGACATGAGAAAGACATTGAACCGCATCCTGCCCCTGGCGGCAATGATGCTGGTGCTGCTGGCCATGCTCAGCGCCACAGCCTTTGCTGCCGGCGACCCCACCGAAGAACCCGGCACCAAGATGATCGAATGCCCGGACTGCGGAGCCGTGGGCGCCTGCATGGAATGCTACGGGCTGGACCCCGCCTGTGAGGCGTGCGGCGGCACGAACGTTTGCGCTGCCTGCGGCGGCACGGGATATGTGACCTCTCCCAGCCGCTTCTTCAACACCGCCTGGTCCCTGCTGCCTCCGGTCATCGCCATCGCGCTGGCCCTCATCACAAAGGAAGTCTACAGCTCCCTGTTCATCGGCATCGTGGCGGGCGGCCTGCTCTACTCCAACTTCCAGTTCGAGACCACCGTGCGCCACGTGTTCGACGGCGGCATCGTAGCTTCGGTGACCGACAGCTACAACATGGGCATCCTGATCTTCCTCATCATTCTGGGCGCCATGGTCTGCCTGATGAACAAGGCGGGCGGTTCCGCCGCCTTCGGCCGCTGGGCCAAGGCCCATATCAAATCCCGGGCGGGCGTGCAGCTTGTCTCCATCCTTCTGGGTGTGCTCATCTTCATCGACGACTACTTCAACTGCCTGACGGTGGGCAGCGTGATGCGCCCCATCACCGACAAGCAGAACATTTCCCGGGCAAAGCTGGCCTACATCATCGACGCCACCGCCGCGCCCGTGTGCATCATTGCGCCGGTCTCTTCCTGGGCGGCGGCGGTGTCCGCCTTCGCGGAGGACGGCCAGGGCTTCAGCCTGTTTCTGCGGGCCATCCCTTACAACTACTATGCGCTGCTCACGATCGTCATGCTGGTGAGCATGGTGCTGCTGCGGGTGGAATTCGGCCCCATGGCCAGGTTCGAGAAAAACGCCATCGAAAAGGGCGACCTGTTCAGCGGCCCCAACCCCTACGCCGACGCCGGCGAGCAGGTGGACGACAGCAAGGGGGCCGTTCTGGATCTGGTCCTGCCGGTGCTGGTGCTGGTGGTGTTCTGCGTTATCGGCATGCTCTATTCCGGTGGCTTTTTCTCCGGCGTGGGCTTTGTGGAGGCTTTCTCCGCTTCCGATGCATCGGTGGGCCTGATGCTCGGTTCCGCCTTTGCGCTGATCGTTGCGTTCATCTACTACCAGGTGCGCCGCGCCATGTCCTTCAAGGAGATGATGAACTGCATCCCCGAGGGCTTCAAGGCCATGGTGCCCGCCATCATGATCCTCACCTTCGCCTGGAGCCTCAAGGCCATGACCGACTCCCTGGGCGCCAAATATTTCGTGCGCGACTTCGTGCAGCAGAGCGCCACCGGCATGCAGATGCTGCTTCCTGTGATCGTGTTCGTGGTGGGCTGCCTGCTGGCCTTCTCCACCGGCACCAGCTGGGGCACCTTCGGCATCCTCATCCCCATCGTGCAGGGCGTGTTCTCCATGGATGACCCCATGTCCATCGTCTGTATCTCCGCCTGCATGGCCGGCGCGGTCTGCGGCGACCATTGCTCTCCCATCTCCGACACCACCATCATGGCTTCTGCGGGCGCCCAGTGCGACCATGTGAACCATGTGTCCACCCAGCTGCCATACGCCATCACCTGTGCGGTGGTTTCCGGCATAACGTACCTTGTGGCGGGCCTGCTGGTCCACTTCGGCGCGCCGGGCGTCCTGGCGCTGCCGGTGGGCGTTGTGCTGCTGGCCACCCTGCTGGTCATCAAGCGACGCAACATGGCCAGAGCCTGACAACTGAAAAGAGCGCGGAACGCATCTGTTCCGCGCTCTTTTTTCGCGCTGTACATCCTGCACAAAAGCACGTTATTTTATTAACAATCTTTGGCCAGCCAGGACATTGTTATTTGATTAACGATGTGGTATCATAATGCCATGGCAACAAGCTGCAGGCGAAAGCAAAGGGCTTTCGTACCATGCGCAACACGCCTGAAAGGACGGAAGATCGCAATGGCAGAAAAGAAACCTGTGGTTGAAACGGTGAAGACCGATGTGCAGACCATGATCGACACTCTGGTGGAAAAGGCCCAGGTGGCGCTGAAGGAGTTCATGGCGCTGGATCAGGAAGCAGTGGACAACATCGTCCACGCGATGGCGCTGGCCGGCCTGGACAAACACCAGGAACTGGCCCGCATGGCGGTGGAGGAGACCGGCCGCGGCGTGTATGAAGACAAGGTCATCAAGAATATGTTCGCCACCGAATATATCTGGCACGATATCAAAAAGGAGCGCACGGTGGGCGTTCTGGAAGAGAACGATATGGAGGGCTATGTGGAAGTGGCCGAGCCCGTGGGCGTGATCTGCGGCGTGACCCCCACCACCAACCCCACCTCCACCACGCTGTTCAAATGCCTCATCGCGGTAAAGACCCGCAACCCCATCATTTTCGGGTTCCACCCTTCGGCCCAGAAGTGCAGCGCCGAGGCGGCCCGCATCGTCTATGAGGCGGCGGTGAATGCCGGCGCGCCCAGGAACTGCATCCAGTGGATCGACAAACCCAGCATCGAGGCCACCGGCGCCCTGATGAACCATCCGGGTGTTGCCACCATCCTGGCCACCGGCGGCCCCGGCATGGTCAAGGCGGCTTACTCCTGCGGCAAGCCGGCGCTGGGCGTAGGCGCGGGCAATGTGCCCTGCTTTATCGAGAAGAGCGCCGACCTGCACCAGGCCTGCACCGACCTGATGATGTCCAAGACCTTCGACAACGGCATGATCTGCGCCTCCGAGCAGGCGGTCATCGTGGAAAAGCCCATCGCCAAGGATTTTGAGGCTTACATGAAGGCCAACAACTGCTACTTCCTCACCCCGGAGGAGACCGAGACCCTGACCAAATACATGTTCCCGGACCCCGCCAAGGGCGTGTTCGCCCCCGTGGTGGGCAAGAGCGCCAACTGGATCGCCGAACAGGCGGGCATCAATGTGCCGGAAAAGACCAAGATCCTCATCGCCCCGCTGCCTCATCCCGGCGAGGAGTTCCCCCTGAGCAAGGAAAAACTCAGCCCGGTGCTGGCCTACTTTGTCTGCAAGGACAAGGAGCAGGGCTTTGCCTACGCCAACAAAATGCTGGAGCTGGGGGGCCTTGGCCACTCCGCCGTCATCCACACCGGCGACAAAAAGATCGCCGATGAGTACGGCGTTGCCATGAAGGTGGGGCGCATCATTGTGAACAGCCCCTCCTCCCAGGGCGCCATCGGCGACATCTACAACACCAACACCCCATCCCTGACCCTTGGCTGCGGCAGCTATGGCAAGAACTCGGTGAGCCAGAACGTGACCACCGTCAACCTCATCAACAAAAAGCGCATCGCCAAACGGAGGGTGAACATGCAGTGGTTCAAGATCCCGCCAAAAATCTACTTTGAGGAGGACTCCATCCAGTACCTGGAGAAGATGGAGGGCATCAGCCGCGCCTTCATCGTCACCGACCCGGTGATGGTGCAGCTGGGCAATGTGAACAAGGTGCTGTACTACCTTCGCAAGCGTGAACAGTACTGCCACAGCGAAATTTACTCCGATGTGGAGAGCGACCCCAGCGTGGAGTGCATCATGCGCGGCGTGGAGGCCATGCGCGCCTTCCAGCCGGACGTGATCATCGCCATCGGCGGTGGCAGCGCCATCGATGCAGCCAAGGGCATGTGGCTGTTCTATGAGCATCCCGAGACCAGCTTCGACGGCCTGCGCCAGCGCTTCATGGACATCCGCAAGCGCGCGTTCAAGTTTCCCAAACTGGGCGCCAAGACCAAACTGGTGGCCATTCCCACCACCTCCGGCACCGGCAGCGAGGTGACCAGCTTCTCGGTCATCACCGACAAAGCCAACGGCAACATCAAGTATCCTCTGGCAGACTACAGCCTGACCCCCGACGTGGCCATCATCGACCCACAGTTCACCCGCACCATGCCCCGCAGCATCGTGGCCGACACCGGCCTGGACGTGCTGACCCACGCCATTGAGTCTTATGTGTCTGTGATGGCCAGCGACTACACCGACGGCCTGGCCCTGCACGCCACCGAGATGGTGTTCACCTACCTGAAAGACTCCTACAACGGCGACCAGCTTGCCCGGGAAAAGATGCACAACGCCAGCTGCATTGCGGGCATGGCTTTCACCAACGCCTTCCTGGGCCTCAACCACTCCATGGCCCACAAGCTGGGCGGCGAGTTCCACATCCCCCACGGGCGCGCCAATGCCATTCTGCTGCCCTACGTCATCGCCTACAACGCGAAAAAGCCCACCAAGTTTGCGGCTTTCCCCAAATACAAGGAGTATGTGGCCGACAAGCGCTACGCCAAACTGGCCCGGCGCTGCGGGCTGTGCAACGTGGGCACCGACACCTACGAAGCAGTGGACTGCCTCATCGCAGCCATCCAGAAGCTGATGATGGAGACCGAGCGTCCCATGACCATCAAGGCCTGCGGCGTCAGTGAAGAAGAATTCCTTGCCAAGGTGGATGAACTGTCTTATAAGGCGTTCGAGGACCAGTGCACCACCGCCAACCCCGTGTACCCTCTGGTGAGCGAGATCAAGGAGATCTACCTCCAGGCTTACTATGGCAAATAAGCGATCCACTCCTTCCTGTTGAGGGAGGGCGGCCGTCTCTTTGGAGAAGGCCGCCCTTCTTTTTGAGTGCTTAAGCGCAAAAAACCACCAGCTCTGCTGGTGGAATAAAAACGGCTTTAGCCATAGACAAAAGAGGACCTCCCTGTAGAATAGGATGTGGGTTTGCCAACCACATTCAAAAAAACAGGGAGGTTGTCTTTGAAATGAGGAATAACAAAGACGTAGATAGTTTAAGTCACACAACGTGGAGATGTCAATATCATGTAGTGTTTGCGCCAAAGTACCGGAGAATGGTAGTGTACGGTCAAATCAAAAAGGATATAGGGCAGATACTCAGGCAGTTGTGTGAACAGAAAGGGATCGAGATCATCGAAGCGGAGGCGTGTCCCGACCACATCCACATGCTGATAAGTTTTTCGCCGAAGTATAGCATCGCGTATGTGATGGGGTACTTGAAAGGAAAAAGCAGCCTGATGATTTTCGACAGACATGCGAATTTAAAGTACAAGTACGGAAATCGGCATTTCTGGGCACGAGGCTATTTTGTGGATACGGTAGGGAAAAACAAAAAGCGCATA